>PMAA01000060.1:0-3663 GCA_003152355.1 Acidobacteriota bacterium
AGGAGCCGGCAGCCACGGCTTCAATCATTCTCTGGCTGGTGACGTTTGCAAGTTGCTGCGTCGCGGGCTTGCCATTGCTCTTCAGCGAAGGATGGTCCATGGGCGAACTCCGCCGGATGGCGAGCGCTGAAGAACAAGCAGCCGAAGCCGTTGAATCTGAGGAGTGGTCTAAAAGAGTGAAGAGCTCGGAAGAGAGGCCGCGGTGAAGTGCCCCTTTTGTTCGCATCTGGATGACAAGGTAGTGGATTCGCGCGAGGCCAAGACGGGGGATCTGATTCGACGTCGCCGCGAATGCCTGCAATGTAATCGCCGCTTCACCACCTACGAGCGCATCGATGAAATTCCCTACATGGTCATCAAGAAAGATGGTCGCCGCGAAAAGTTTGACCGTCAAAAACTTTTGCAGGGTCTGCTGAAGGCGTGTGAAAAACGGCCTGTGCCGGTGGGAAAACTGGAAACCATCGTAGATGAAGCCGAACAATTCGTCAGCGAAGCGCCCGAGCGCGAACGTACCACCACGGAAATCGGCAAGCAGATCATGGACAGGTTGAAGAAGCTGGATAAGGTCGCGTACGTGCGGTTCGCGTCCGTTTATCTGGATTTCAAAGACGTGAAGGAATTCATGGACGAACTGAAAGTTCTGTTGAAGGACCGCGCGAAAAAGTAAGTTTACCTCGTGTGCGCCTGCCACACTCCCGCTGCAAACTTTTTAATCGTCCGAAAGCCCAGGTGCTCGTACATCCGGACCGCGGGAGTATTCGCGCTGGTAACCGTGAGCGAAAGCGATTCGTACTTCCGGCGCTGCAGCGCCTTGATCGAGCTTTCCATCATGAGGCGTCCGATTCCGTGGCCCTGGTAGCCGGGCATCACGCAAATTTGCGTCGTATGTCCGACACCCTCCGCCACGGTGGAAGTCAGGACCATGCCTACCGGCCGGTCACCCGTCGCCGGCCGCACGAGGAAGGAAGCTTCCGGCAGAAACTGGCCGCAACCCGGCAACAACACAATGTTGCGCAGGAACTTCATCCCTCCGGCTTCGCTTCGATACTGATCGTTGATTTCTCCATCCACGTGGTCGGCATAGGCAAGCTGAATGAGCCTGGCGGCGGATTCGAAAGCCTTGTCGGTCCAGGGCTCCAGTCGCAGGCCGCTGGAAAGGGGTTTGTTGATCAACTGGGCTTCGGCTAGCGGCAATAACATAAACAAGCGCGTGTGCAGGCTGAAATATTGAGAAAGAAATGCCGGGTCCAGTTCCGTGCCGAAGGGCATCAATTGCGCTTCCACCCTTTGCAATCGCGGAGTGGCGCGAAGAGCGCCAACCATCTCGGTTAGAAGTAATTCGGTAATTGGCGCTTGGGATTCCCGTGGGGAAACGAACAATCCGCCAATCAATCCTTTGTGATCCTCAAGAACGTAAAATCCATAACCGGCGGGCTTGTCGTTCTCGAGCGCAACGTAGCCACCCAGAGAGTGCGAGTCTATGAACTTCCGAATCAGATCCACGGATGGGCGGTAATCCCAATGCAGTTCGTCCCGCCAATGGCGGGTCTCCTCTTGGAACAGCGGTTCCAGTCTGCGTGATTGTATTTGGCGAAGATCTAGAATCTGCATGAGGGCCGGCACAAGTCCATAAACATTATAGCTTCGCGCGGCGTGAGAACCCAACTGTCCGTGCTTGGCAACTGAATTTCTTTCTGCCTCGACGCGGCCATGCGGAACGGCCCGGACCCACTTGCTCGATGTGTAACCACGTAAGAATGAGCTTGCTGCGAACTGTGCTAACATTCGTCTTGCCGGGTCGCAGAACTTTTGACGCCCGCGCCCAACGGATGGCCGTCTTCTCAGAGCTCCGCTATCCCACAACGCGCCTAGCCAAGGTTCTCTCCAGCCTTCTGGCGATAATCCTTTTTGCATTCGTTTCGATCGCCTTGATTTCGGGGTTTCTCCTCTACCAAATATTACGGACTGCGCATCCAACCGCGACGGTTGATTTGACCGTAATGATGGGCCACCCGACGACTATGTCTTTCCCACTCGCTGACGGAACCACGCGCGATGGGTGGTTTTTCCCGGGGAGGCGTGGAGCGCCTACGGTGGTGTTATGCCACGGCTATCTCTCTCAGCGTGGCGACGTTTTGACGCTGGTGACTGCGCTACAAGATAGCCAGTTCAATGTGTTCCTCTTCGATTTCTCCGGCCACGGCACCAGCCCAGGGATTACCACGCTGGGATACCGCGAGAGGCAGGAACTTAAATCCGCAGTTCAAACTTTGTCGNNCAACATTTTGGACTGTGGGGCGTCGATCTCGGGGGATACGTTGCTCTGGAAGAGGCGTCCAGCGATCCTCGGATCTCGGCTCTAATTGTGGACGACGCTTATTCGGATCCGCGCGAAATGGTTCAAATCGCGGTGAATCAGTCGGGCCTCGCGGTTATACCTTACGTTGGCCGCTTCTGTGATTGGGGGTTTCGCTTGTTGAATTATCAATTCCGGAACGAAGCGCCCGTCACCAGCCGGTTGGCCTACACAAAAGGAATTCCGAAGCTTTTCTTCCAATCGGATAGTCGCCCGGTGCTGGCGAACCAGGTTTTGCAGCTATTTATTCTTTCGCCNNCAAATCATCCGCACGCGAACGAGGTATTCCGAAATGACGGACGAAGACCGCAAGAACTACGAAAACATCGTTGTGAGCTTTTTCTTGACGAATATCTCGCCTACTTCGCACCGCTAACGAGGAAGCGGCCCAACGGGTACGTACAAAATTCCTTTTTCCGCTTCGTTCAGCTCGCCTTGAAACCTTCCCGCGTTTTCGATTTCCTGCAGGCCCTTGCGCGTGGTCAAGACAAGAGCGGGTTCGGGATCTTCAGGCGACCACTCCGGAAGTTCACGCTGAAAGTAGAAAGCCAGTCCGTAGTTCCACGAGCGATTCAAATGGAAAGTAAATATGCGATCCGGCCGCAGATCGTGGCGCAGAAAAACGGCATAGGGTCTCGCTGATAGATATGGATCCAGGGCCGGAAGTACCCGGAGACTTGCCAATACCGTGGCAGCAACGAGCAGGGAGCAAGTTGCCGCAAGGACTCCGAGATTTTGCCGGCTGCCCGCTCTTAGAATTAAGAACAAGACGAAGACACTCACCAGCAAAGCGGCTTCAGCGAGGTGCAGCGAGCCGGCAAGTTCTGACTCCCAGATGGAAAGACCGCGTGCCTTGGCCAAGACAAAAATCGCGAGCACCAGCCAGAAAAAATCGACACCCGCAGCGACGAGAAGCGAAGCCGAGCGGCTCCTCTGAAATGCGCGAATCATTGCAACGGATAATATGAGCGCGAGAGCCGGAATCGCCGGGAGAATATAGCCCGGCAATTTCGATTGCGAGGCGCTGAAAAATAGAATTGGGAAAATTGCCCAGCAGGCGAAGAAAAACCCCGGCGAACGCAACCAGGTTTTTTCACGCCATAGACGCAAGCCCTCCTGCGCAGCCGGAATCAACAGCACGGCCCACGGCAGCATTGCCAGCAGAGTGATCCATCCGAAAAACCAGAAGGGCTGTTTATGCTGGAATACAGGCGTGAGGTAGCGCTGAAAATTGTGCTGAAAAATAAAAACGCGGATGAAATCCGGATTTCGCACAGCGCAGAGGATGTACCAGGGGAGAGCCACGA
>PMAA01000060.1:3796-16818 GCA_003152355.1 Acidobacteriota bacterium
AGCGGCGCCAGGAACGCAGGCCGTTGAAGGAAACTTTCTTCGCCGTCATAGTGCTTCCAGCCGAGCCAGCCGATAGCGAGAGCCGCAGCAAGCGCTGCCAATGCGGAGGGCAAGCGAGCGGCCCACTCCGGCTGCAGGTTCAAGCGAAGTCCGATTGCGGTTACCCAATAATAGAGGGCCGGTTTCTCAAACCAAGGCTGTCCGTAAAGCCGCGGCGTTACCCAGTCATGTGTCTGGGCCATCGCTCGCGCGATAAATGCGTAACGCGGCTCGTCCGGGCCGATCAGTCCCACGGTGGCGAGCTGCGTGAAGAACGCCACGGCCGGAACGAGAACCGCGACGATGATGGCGATAATTTTTAGCGCGCGTTGGCTCTTGGTCAATGTGCGGCAAGTTTATCAAAAGAACCCGTCGGATTCTGAATTGCCAGGATTCGAATTCCCAGATTTGAATCACCAGAATTGAAGCCCGGATTTAATCCCCAAATTTGAACCTAGGTAGCTCGTTCGCGCACGACTGTGACAAAATGGCCGCACATGCGCGAACGCCTCGAGTATTTTGCCGCGTGGTCGGTCATGAAAGGAATGGGATTGCTCCCGCGTCCGCTCGCGCGCGGCGTGGGCGCCGCATTCGCGCGATTCGCATATTGGGTCCGCGCGCCTCTGCGCCGCGCCGCCGATTTCAATCTCAAGCTCGCTTTCCCCGATTGGAACGAGTCGCAACGCCGCGAAACCATCCGCAAAATGGTGCGCAACATCGGTTGGATGGGCGCCGAATTCACCCAGTTTCCCAAATACAATCGCGAAAATATCGATCGCGTCATCGTCCTCGACGGCAACGAAAACTATCTCGAAGCTCTTGGCCGCGGAAAAGGTCTGCTTTTCCTCACCGGACACATGGGCCCCTGGGAGCTTTCGTCGTTCGCCCACGCGGTGTACGGCTATCCGTGCCATTTCTTGGCGCGCCCAATCGAAAATCGCCGCGTGGACGCGCTCGTAAATCAATATCGCAGTCTTTCGGGCTGCCGTGTGATTGACAAGAACGATTCCGCTCGCGCCATGTTCCGGATTTTGCGCGGCGGCGGCGCGATCGGCGTGCTCGCGGATCAAAACACTTCTCTCGACGAGGGCGTTTTCGTCCCGTTCTTCGGAATTCCTGCGTGCAGCACTTCCGGATTGGCGCGGCTGGCCTTGCGCACCGGCGCTGCCGTGGTGCCCGGCTACGCTTTCTGGGACGATGCGATCGGCAAATATCGGTTGCACTTCGAGCCTGCCGTCGAACTTGAGCGAACCGAAGATGAAGAGAAAGACGTCATTGTGAACACCGCCAAATTTATGAAAGTCGTCGAGAATTTCGCGCGCGCACATCCGGATCAGTGGCTTTGGGTGCACAAACGCTGGAAGACGCGCCCGCCCGGCGAGCAGCCGATTTATCCGTTCTAGCGTCGCTCGTCTCGCGTCGCGCCGAAACGGCTGACTGCGCGGCTGAATGAATTACCTCGGTTCCGAATCCTAAGGTCCGTGAGGCTGATATGACTCGCACCGCTTCAGATCTCGCCCAGCATCTCCATGCAGAAGTCGAAGGTGACCCGCGCGCTCCGATCTCTTCGCTCGGCAGCCCCGAGAACGCCGGTCCCGACAGCTTGATTTACGTCGAGAGTGAAAAGCATCGGGCACGGGCTGACGCGTCACGCGCGCTTTGCGTCTTGGCGCCGCCGGGGATGGAGCTGACCGGGAAAACTATAATCCGCGTCACCTCGCCAAAGTTGGCATTTGCCAAAGCCGCAGCCTGGTTTTTCCCACGCAAACGCGTGACCGCGAGCGTTCATCCGACGGCCATCGTCTCGCCCAAAGTCCGTATCTCCGCCGATGTGGTCATCGGGCCCCATGCGATTATCGAAGACGGCGTCTCGATAGGCTCAGGCACCGAGATCGGCGCATTCTGCTTCCTGGGCCGCGGTTCATCCATCGGCGCGGACTGCCACCTGTATCCGCGCGTAACCCTCTACGAGGGCGTCCGCCTGGGTCGCGGCGTCATTATTCACTCTGGAACGGTCGTCGGTGCGGATGGCTTCGGTTACGTCTTCGGCGAAGGCCGCCATTGGAAGTTCCCACAAATCGGTCGGGTCGAAATCGGCGATGACGTCGAGATCGGCGCCAACACCACCGTGGACAGGGGATCGCTCGATGCCACGCGCATCGGCAACGGCGTCAAGATTGACAACCTCGTCCAGGTCGCCCACAACGTCCAAATCGGCGAATACTCAATTATTGCCGCCCAGACTGGCATTTCAGGCAGCAGTGTCATCGGCAGCGGAGTCGTAATCGGCGGGCAAGTCGGCATCGCCGATCACTGCGCCATCGAGGACGGTGTGATCGTCGGCGCCCAGGCTGGAATCCCTACTGGAAAGAAGATTCGCTCCGGTCAGACCGTCTGGGGCACTCCCGCGCGCCCATTAGAGCGGTTCAAAGAACAGTACGCTTGGCTCGGTCGCCTGCCAGAAATAGGAAGGCGTCTTCGCAAAATGGAATAAGCCTGTCTCGAATGGTACACAGAATGATTTTCCACATGCCTCAAAGTGCGCCTTGTAAGCTGGCCCGTCCGCTCGAACCTCGCCTGCACGCCAGTCCCCGCGCCAGTCTTTTTTGTTGACCCAGAAGCAATTAGCCTACATAATTTATAGGGGCCGTCCGTATCTATCTGGAATCGCTAGGGATGACGATACAACCAGCAGCGATTCTGGGCCATCTTTACGATACGACGGTCGGGACTTGGGGAACTGAGGCCTCGGGCGTTTTCGTTTGGGGATCAAACTCCCGGGAACGCCGGTACGATCAGCTTCGTATTTCGCGTAGATGGCTATCCAGCAACGTTAGTTTGTGTTCGAACCGCGCACCGGGCGAGGGCTGGCGCGCATCCATTACCTATATCAGGAGCTGCCAGGATCCATGTCGGAAGGATTGATGACATCACGACCATCAAGCGGCCAGCACGGCGGCGCCACAGCCACCGTCCCGGTCCGCACTCTCGAGGGCCTCGTCAATCAGGCCGTTGACCGCACTGCCCGGTGGCTTCTCTCGGCTCAGTTGCCCGCAGGCTGCTGGTGGGGCGAACTCGAGGCCGATATCACTCTGAATTCCGACTATATCGTCTACAACCACATCATCGGACAACGTGGCTCCCCCAAGATTGCCAAGCTCGCGACTCACATTCGCCGTCTGCAATTGCCTGACGGCGGCTGGAACATCTTCCCGAAAGGTCCGGCTGAGCTGAACGCTACCATCAAAGCCTATTTTGCTCTAAAGCTCATCGGCGACGATCCCGACTCCCGCCACATGCGCAAGGCGCGAGAGAGAGCTGTCGCTCTCGGCGGCATTGAGAGTTCGAACTCCTACACGCGTCTCCATTTGGGTTTGATGGGCGCCGTGGATTGGGACCTTGCCCCCGCCATCCCTCCCGAACTGATTCTTCTGCCGCGCTGGTTTTTCGTGAATCTCTACGAAATGTCGTCCTGGACGCGCGCCATCGTCGTAACGCTCTCGGTGCTGTACGGGCTGAAACCCAAGTGGGACATTGCTCCCGCGGGTTTTGTGGACGAACTTTTTGCCGAACCCGATCGCAAGCGAAAAGCCTTCGAGTGGGATCGCGACGTAGTCTCTTGGCGGAATTTCTTCCTTGCCACCGACCGGGCAATGAAGCTCTACGAGCGACTGCCGTGGAAGCCGTTCCGCGCTCAAGCTCTCAAGAAATCCAAGAAATGGCTCCTCGAGCGCATGGATCGAACCGAAGGATTGGCGGCGATTTATCCGTCCATGCAGAATTCGGTTTTCTGTCTTCACGCTCTTGGCCACAGCTTCGACGATCCGATCGTCCAGGAGCAGATCAAGCACCTCACGGCTCACGAGATTGAAGATGGCGATGTGATCCGCATGCAGCCCTGCGTTTCGCCCGTGTGGGATACCGCCATCGCAATGGTTTCGCTGGAAGAAGCCGGCATCGAGCCCAGGCACTCTGCGCTCGTAAAAGCTGCGAATTGGATGCTCGACGCGCAAATCACGGGCGGCGGCGACTGGCAAGTGAAGAATCGCGATGGCGAACCCGGCGGCTGGGCTTTCGAATTCCGCAACGATCATTTTCCGGACGTGGACGACACTGCTTTCGTGCTCATGGCTCTTGCCCGCGTCGGATATCCCGACAAGCCGCGCATGGAGAACGCCATTCGCCGCGGTGTCGCTTGGATGTTGAGCATGCAGAATCGCGACGGCGGATGGGGCGCTTTCGATCGCGACAACAATCTCACGCTCCTGAACAACATTCCCTTTGCCGATCACAATGCCATGCTCGATCCTTCGACCGCGGACGTCACCGCGCGCTCGATGGAGGCTCTTGCAAAACTCGGCTGGCCCGCTGACCATCCGGCGATGGAGAGTGCGCTCAACTTTCTTCGAAACGATCAGGCACCGGACGGCCCGTGGTATGGGCGGTGGGGCGTCAACTACGTTTACGGCACCAGCGGTGTTTTGCGCGCGATGGAGGCTCTCGGCCTTGGGAATGCTCCCGAGTGCCAGCACGCCACGAATTGGCTCCGCTCCGTTCAGAATCCGGACGGTGGTTTTGGTGAATCTTTGCACTCCTACTCCGACTCCAATTGGAAGGGCAGGGGATCCAGCACGGCATCGCAAACCGCCTGGGGCTTGATCGGATTGCTCGCCGTTTGCGGAGCGGATGATCCTGCGGTTCACGCCGCTGTAAAATATCTGGTGGACGCTCAGAACGAGGATGGCACTTGGGACGAGGAAGAATTTACCGGCACAGGTTTCCCGTCCGTCTTCTACTTGAAATATCACCTGTATCGAAATTCGTTTCCGCTCTACGCCCTGGCGCATTACCGCAACTTGCGGGACGCACGAACTGAATTCGCCGCGGCCAAGCCGGGGCCGCAAGCCATCGCATATCGAAAATTGCATCGGGGGATTGAATGAGATTTCCGCTTAGCCTGACGGCCAATTTAACAGGCTATCTCGCAGGGAAAAAAATCCGCGGGGAAGAAAAATTTCCGCTGGTGATGATGCTCGAGCCGTTGCACGCGTGCAACCTCACGTGCACGGGCTGCGGCCGCATCCGCGAATACAAATCCACAATCAACGAAATGTTGACGGTCGAACAATGCCTCGCCGCGCTCGATGATTGCGGCGCTCCCGTCGTTTCCATCTGCGGCGGCGAGCCCATGATCTATCCCGAAATTGGCCGCCTCACATCCGAAATTCTGAAGCGCAAAAAGAACATTTATCTCTGCACTAACGGAATGTTCATCCGCAAGCGCCTCAACGAATTCGAGCCCACTTCGCGCTTTTTCTTTAACGTCCATCTCGACGGCCTCGAAAAGACGCATGATTTGTGCGTCGAGAAGGACGGCGTGTTCCGCGAAGCGATTGACGGCATCAAAGCCGCCAAAGCCGCTGGCTTCCTCGTCTGTTCGAACACCACCATCTACAAGGAAACCGATCTCGAGGAAATCGCCGAACTGTTCGAAGTTCTCCGCGAATTGGGCGTGGACGGCTACATGATGTCTCCGGCGTATTCCTACGCCGCCGTTCAGACCAAAGACATTTTCATGTCGCGCGAGGAAGTCCGCGAAAAATTCCAGCGCGCCAGCCAGTTGCTCGAAGACTTCAACGTCATCACTTCGCCCATCTACATGGAATATTTGCGCGGCGAGCGCGAGCTGATGTGCACGGCCTGGGGCAATCCCACTTACAACCCTCGCGGCTGGAAGGGCCCGTGCTACTTGATGACCGACGCGCACCACGCCACCTTCAAAGAGTTCATTGACAACACGCCTTGGGAGAAATACGGCCGCGGCCGCGATCCTCGCTGCCAGGATTGTATGGTGCAGTCTGGCTACGAGCCTTCGGCCGTCCTCGGTGGCAACAAAAAATTGGGCGATACCTGGAAAATGCTGAAGTGGCAGCTCTCCGGCCGCATGGGCGGCGCGAAGAAGGGTGCGAAAACCAACGGTCACGCGTACGGTAAAGGCAACGGCCATTCAAATGGCCATTCGAATAGTCGTTCGAGTGGCAATGACAACGGACACTCAACCAGCGCTCCCATCCCAACCAGCGGCGCGCCGAAGGAAGAGGTTTTCCGAATTCTATGAAGACGCTCGTCACGGGTGCCACGGGTTTCGTGGGCAGCCACGTCGCGGGACGACTTCTCTCCGCCGGGCACTCTGTGCGAATTCTGGCTCGGCGCGAGAGCGACGCGCGAGCACTGCGCGGAATGGACGTCGAGCGCGTCGAAGGCGACCTCCGCGATTCTGCGTCTCTCGATCGAGCGCTCACCGGCATCGCCTGGGTCTTCCACGTAGCCGCCGACTACCGTCTCTGGTCGCGCCACCCCGAAGAAATTTACTGGAGCAACGTCACCGGCACTCGCAACTTGCTGGAAGCAGCGCGCCGCGCAAATGTCGAACGCTTCATTTATACCGGCACAGTCGCAACTGTCGCCGTCGATCGCCCGTCACTTCCGAACGAATCCACAAACTCAACGCTCGATGAAATGGTCGGTCACTATAAGCGCTCGAAGTGGCTCGCGGAACAGGAAGCGCTCAAGGCCGCGCAATCCGGCTTGCCTGTCGTCATCGCCATGCCCACCACGCCTGTCGGCCCCGGCGATTGGAAGCCGACTCCTACGGGCAAAATCATTGTCGATTTTCTCGCTGGAAAAATGCCGGGTTACGTCGAGACCGGCTTGAATTTCGTTGCGGTCGAAGATGTCGCCGCGGGCCATCTCCTCGTCGCCGAAAAGGGCCGCATCGGCGAACGCTATTTGCTCGGCGCGGAAAATCTCACGCTGAAGCAAATGCTCGACACGCTCGCGGAAATCACCGGCACGCCCGCGCCGCGATTGAAAATTCCTCACAGCGTCGCGCTCGGTTACGCCTACGCCGAAAACACGATTTCGCGAATTCTCGGCCGCGAGCCGCAAATTCCCGTCGAAGGCGTGAAAATCGCCCGGCACAATATGTTCGTGGATTGCTCGAAAGCCACGCGCGAATTGGGCTTCGCAGCAGGCCCGGCCAGCGCGGCCCTCGATCGCGCTGTGAGTTGGTACGAAACAAACGGATATTTGCCCAGGGGAGTGCGGCGCGCGGTTGCTGCCGCCGCTTAGCAATGAAAGTTCTGGTCACATTTGCCGTCGAAACGGAATTCGCGCCCTGGAAAAAGGCGCTGAGCCTGCGCACTCGTGTTGAAAGCGGTGCGGCCATTCATCAATCCGAGATCAGCAGCGTAAACGTTGACTTTGTCGTCACAGGGATGGGCGCGGAAAACGCGACTCGTTGCGCCGAGATTCTGATGCGCGAATCCTATGATCTTGTCATCGCGGCAGGTTTTGCCGGCGCGCTTCGCTCTGAACTAAGTGTCGGCGACATCGTCGTGGCCAACGTGGTTCAACGTCTAAGCCCGGAGGCCCCTGCCTCCGGGTCCAATCGACAACTTGGCAATCGTCAAACCATGAGTTCCAATCCCGATCTCGTCGCGCGCGCGGCTGCAAACGGCGCCACTATCATCGAAACGCTCGTAAGCGTGGACGAGATTGCCGCAACTGCCGAAGAGAAATCTCAAATCGCGCCGTTCGCGAAGGCCGCCGACATGGAATCCTTTGCGATTCTGTCCGCAGCTCGCACGCACGAAATTCCGGCCGTCGCGATTCGCGTAATCTCAGATTCATTGCATCAAGGTCTCCCCGCAGGCGTGAATACGCTTGTCAATGATACCGGCGCCGTAAATATCTCCGGCGTCGCGAAGTATGTCGTCACCCGCCCACTCGCCGTGCCCGCAGTCATTCGTCTCGGCCGCCGCAGCAAGAGCGCCGCTGAAACGCTCGAGCGCTTTCTTGAATCCTATATACGGGGTCTTTCGCTCGCTTCAGATATACAGCCGCGTGAACAATTTCAAGGAGTAGCTGCGCGATGAGCCGTACTACGGCCATTATCGAATCCGGTTCGGACCTTCGGCCGAGTTCGAAGACGATGCGCGCGGCCGTCTATCGCGGCCAAGGGCGCGTCGGCGTAGAGACCGTCCCGATTCCCGAAATTCGCGATGGCGAAGTGCTATTCCGCGTCGCCGCCTGCGGCATTTGCGGCACCGACGTCAAGAAAATTCATCACGGCTTCGTTCCGCCGCCCCAGATTTTCGGCCACGAACTCGCCGGCACCGTTGTTGAAGTCGGCGATGGCGTCACGCGCTTCAAGCCCGGCGATCGCGTCGTCAGTTTCCATCACGTTCCCTGTGGCGATTGCTATTTCTGCGAGCGCAAGCATTTCTCGCAATGCGCCGGCTACAAAAAGACAGGTCTCACCGCCGGTTTCGAGCCAAATGGAGGTGGCTTCGCGCAGTACGTTCGCGCCATGCCCTGGATCGTCGAGCGCGGAATGATTCCTCTGCCCGCGGATGTTTCGTTTGAAGAAGCCACGTTCGTCGAGCCGGTGAATACCTGCCTCAAAGCCGTCCGCAAGGCGCGCGTCGCTCCCGGCGAAATCGTCGTGGTCATCGGCCAGGGCCCCATCGGCCTGCTGCTGATGCTTCTGGCAAAGTACGAAGGCGCGACCGTCTACACAAGTGATCCGATGGCCGGCCGCCGCGCCGCAAGCATCCGTTTCGGTGCCGCCGAATCTTTCGATCCGGCCGCCGGGAATTTGCTCGAAGAGATTCGCCGCCGCACGGAAGGCCGTGGCGCGGACGCGATTCTCCTGGCCGTCCCGAGCCCAACCCTTGTGCCCGAAGCGCTCGCACTCGCGCGTCCCGGTGGACGCGTCCTCCTTTTCGCGCACAATGATCCTGTCATGCAGCTCGATTTTCCGGCAGCAGCCGTCGGCGTAGAAGAAAAGGAGATCCTAGGCAGCTACAGCGCTTCAATCGAAGATCAGGCGGAATCCGCGAAGCTCGTGTTCGAAAAGCGGCTTCCGGTCAAGCAGTTGATTTCTCACCGGTTCCCGTTGGAGGACATCGCCAGCGCCCTGGAGTTGGCAGCGCATCCAGCCGGTGATACCTTAAAAGTGGTGGTTGTGAACTCATGAGCACCCATCAAAGCGAACACAACGGACACATGACTGCTGCGGTTCTCTACGGCCGCGAAAATCTCAGAGTCGAGACGGTGGAAATTCCGCCCATCGGCCCTAGTGATGTCCTCGTTAAAGTTGCAGTCGCGTTGACCTGCGGCACCGACCTCAAAGTCTGGAAACAAGGTTTCCACGCCCGCATGATTCAGCCGCCGTCGATCTTTGGCCACGAACTCGCTGGAGTAATTGAATCCACTGGTGAAGACGTCAACGTCGGCGTTAAGGCCGGAATGCGCGTCGTGCCCGGCAATTCGGCGCCCTGCGGCGTCTGTCTGTATTGCCGCAAAGGACAACCCAATCTCTGCGAAGACCTACTGTTCAATAACGGCGCCTACGCCGNNACCTCAAGGTCTACCGCCGCGGCTATCACGCGCGCATGCTCAAGCCCCCCATCCCTTTCGGCCACGAGCTGGCAGGCACTGTCCACCAGGTCGGCCGCGGCGTCGCCGCCTTTCGCCCCGGAGACCGCGTCGTTGCCCTCAACTCCGCGCCCTGCGGCGAGTGCTACTACTGCCGCCACGATCAGGAAAACCTTTGCGATCGCCTCATTTTCAATAACGGCGCCTACGCCGAATACATTCGAATTCCCGCGCGAATCGTCCAGCAGAACATGCTCGAAATTCCCGATCACGTGCCTTTCAAAGATGCGGCCATGGTCGAGCCGCTGGCCTGCGTTCTGCGCGGCATCCATGAGATGAACGTCCAGGCGGGCGACACTGCCGTCGTCATCGGCTGCGGCCCCATCGGCTTGAAATTCATTCGCGTTCTTTCCGCGCGCAACGTGCGCGTCATCGCTCTCGGCAAGCGCAAGAGCCAGATTCGCGCCGCTGAACGGCTCGGCGCGATGGCTGCCTTGGATGTGTCCGCGCTCGGCTATCCCATCGCTCGCGTCCGCGAGTTGACCGATGGCATGCGCGGCGCCGACGCCGTCATCGAAGCGGTCGGTTCGCCGCTCACCTGGCAATGGGCCGTGCAGATGGTCCGCAAAGGCGGCACCGTGAATCTCTTTGGCGGTTGCCCGCGCGGTTCCGAAGTCAAATTCGACCCCGCGGCGCTGCACTATTCCGAGATCACCATAAAATCGACTTTCCATCATTCGCCCAAATTTATTCGCGAGGCCCTGGATTCCATCGCCCGTGGCGAGGTCCGGCCGGCCGATTTCATCACCGGCGAAGCTCCGCTTTCCGAACTGCCTCACATTTTTGAAGAAATGAAGCATCGGAACGGGGAATTGAAGACCGCAGTTATTCCGTAGTTGTCCCGGCTTGTCCGGGATTTCCATGCAAGCGACACCCGAACTGGAGATAGCACGCAATCTGCCGCGTGCAGGTTGCTCGATTGAAGAAGCGCGCCGGTACACTCGCTGGCTCGCCACGCACCACTACGAGAATTTCAATGTCGTCTCCTGGCTGCTGCCGCGCCGCCTTCACCAGCACTTCTACAATGTCTACGCCTACTGCCGCTGGGCCGACGATCTCGGCGACGAAGTCTCCGATGCGCAAAATGCGCTGAAACTTCTCGATGCCTGGGACGAAGAATTGCAAAGCACCTACAACGGCCATCCATCGCATCCTGTTTTTGTCGCGCTCGCTGGAACCGTGCGCGAGCTCGACATTCCCATCGATCCCTTTCGCGATCTCCTGATTGCGTTTCGTCACGATCAGAAGGTTCATCGGTACGAAAATTGGGGAGATGTGCTCGACTACTGCGGCTATTCGGCGAATCCGGTCGGGCGGCTGGTGCTGTATCTCGCTGGCTATCGCGATCCGGCGCGGCAGGCGCTCTCTGACGCGACTTGCACCGCATTGCAGCTTGCCAACTTTTGGCAGGATGTGGATCGCGATCTCGAGAAAGATCGAATTTACATTCCGCTCGATCTTTTACGCGCAAACGGCTTGACGGCCGAGGATGTTGTCGCCCGGCGATTTGACGATCGCTTTGTAAAAGTCATGAAGGAACTAATCGTTCGCACGCGCGTGCTTTTCTTGGAGGGCGAGCCGCTCGCCCGCCTGGTTTCGAGCGAACTTCGTGTGGATATCGAATTGTTCTCGAGAGGCGGGCTTGCAGTCCTCGACGGAATTGAGTCAGTCGGCTACGACACGCTGCACCGTCGCCCCGCGATCGGCCGCGCGACGCAAATTCGTTTGCTCGGCGGCGCAATTCTCGAGCGCTGCATGTCCTGGCTATGGCCAACCGATTCGACCGGCGCATCGTCGCCCCCAAACCGCACTTCGCAAAACGGCCCGTCACAAAATGCGCCGCAAAATAGCTCATCGCAAAACACAACCGGAATCGCGGGACGTCATGCCTGATCGCGTCACAACCAAGCGTCCGATTCCCGATCGCCCATTTCCTCAGCAATTGTCGGTTTCGGATTCGTACGATTACTGCCGGAACGTCGCGCGACTGGCCGCGCGCAATTTCTATTACGGTTTTCGCCTGTTGCCGGCGCAGAAGCGCGACGCGCTCTGCGCGCTCTACGCGTTCATGCGCGGCGCCGACGATATTTCCGACGAGCCCGGCGAAGCCGGCGCCAAGCAACGCGGCCTCGCCTCGCTTCGCGCGGAAATGGATCGCGCTCTCTCCGGCGACGTTACCGGTTCGCCGGTATGGCCCGCGTTTCGCGATACGGTCGAGCGCTTTCAAATCCCCAAGCGCTATCTCCACGATTTGATTTCGGGCGCGGAAATGGATCTGACGGTCAACGTGTACGAAACGTTCGACCGCCTCCGCGAATATTGCTATCGCGTCGCGGGCACCGTTGGCCTCTGCTGCGTGCACGTTTTCGGATTCAGCGATCCGCGCGCGCCCGAACTCGCCGAGCGCCTCGGCATCGCATTCCAGCTCACCAATATTCTGCGCGACGTCTCGAAAGATTACGAAATGGGCCGCGTCTATTTGCCGCAGGACGATTTGGACCGCTTCGATTGCAACTCAGCCGAGGAATTCCGGCGAAGCGCGGCGAGCAACAATTTCGTCGAGCTCGCAGAATTTGAAGCCGCGCGGGCCTGGCAATACTATGGCGACGGATGGCCGTTGCTCGATCTTGTGGAAGAGGATAGTCGCGCCGCGCTCTGGGCGCTCGCTCGAATCTACGCAGGCATTCTCGAAAAGATCGAATCGCGCGGCTACAACGTTCTGGCGTCGCCGCCCGCGCGCCTTTCTTCGACCGAGAAAGTCTGGATTCTGGCGCGAGCGCGCCTCGGTTGGCGGGATCCCAATTATGTCGTTCGAATGCGTGAACGTGATCGGCGGCGGGCTGGCGGGGCTCTCGGCCGCCGTCGCGCTGGCTGATTCGGGTGTTCGCGTGCGGCTGTTCGAGAAGCGGCCGCATCTCGGCGGACGAGCTACTTCGTATCTCCTTCCCGACGGAAGCCACGTTGATAATTGCCAGCACGTCACGCTCGGCTGCTGCACNNGGATTTTTATCGCCGCGTCGGTTCGTCCGGCCAGATTCGATTTTACGATCGGCTCTATTTCGCCGATGCGCGCGGCGATC
Organism: Acidobacteriota bacterium; assembly: GCA_003152355.1. Classification (GTDB taxonomy): domain Bacteria; phylum Acidobacteriota; class Terriglobia; order Acidiferrales; family UBA7541; genus Palsa-147. The sequence continues at coordinate 16,417 of PMAA01000060.1, forward strand.
GTTTCACCATCGCGCCATCGTTGCTCGCGCCGCCCTTCCACATGATGCTTTCGTTCCTGCGATTCTCAGCGCTCACGTGGGCGGACAAAATTGCCATTGGCCGGGCCATGATGGAAATCGCGCTGACGGGCGGGCATCCTCCGGGAGCGGAAGGCACGTCCATGCTCGATTGGCTGCATCGCATGAAGCAAACGCCGGCGGCCATCGAGCGATTCTGGCGCGTCGTGCTCGTCAGTGCGCTTGACGAAGAACTCGCGCGCACCGATGCGCGATACGGCATTGACGTTTTCTGGAAGGCGTTTCTTTCGAATCGCGAGGGCTTTCGTATCGGCATTCCCACCGTGCCGCTCTCCGATCTTTACGATGGTTGCCGCGCGGCGATCGAGAAGCGCGGCGGGGAAG
>PMAA01000131.1 GCA_003152355.1 Acidobacteriota bacterium
GCCGCCAGCACCAGCGTGAGCACGCCAAAGAGGCCGAGCAGCATCGTGCGAAATCTTGGTTGCGCGACCGAATCCGAAATACTCTCCGCCATCGAAGTGACGTTACTGACGGGCAGATCCTTATCAATGGCAGCCACATCCCGGCGAATCGCTGCCGCCACGCTCGAGGCGTTCAATGTAGTCTTCGCGAATGTCCGCTNNCCGGCGCCTGCGCAAACGGCACGTACATCATCGCCCCTGGTTCTTCGTGCAGCGCGATATCCCGCACGTCCCCGACGACTCCCACTATCTCTCGCGGGATGCCCTCGTGCGGGGGAAATGCGAAGACGAGTCGTTTCCCGACCGGGTTCTGATTCGAAAAATAGTGTTGCGCAAAAGCCTCGCTAATCAATGTCACTCGCGGCGCTGAAATCGAATCTTCCTGCGCGAAATTGCGTCCCCGCAACAACGCTATGCCCATCACGTGAAAATAGCCTGGACTCACCGCAACGTAATCCGCCGCGCGGGGCGTCCCCTTCGAGACCGGTGGAATCCCCTCAATCTCGAAGCCCAGATTCACATTGCCATCCGCAAGCGGAAGCGGCGCAGCCACGGCAGAATCCTGAAGGCCTGGCTCGGCTTGGATGCGCGCGAGCAGTTGGTCCGAGAACGCCGCCCATTGTTGCGGCGTCGAATATTCGAATTGAGGCAGCGAAACGTCGGTCTTCAGAACGTGCTGGACGTCAAATCCCGGGCTCACTGCGGTAAGAGCCAGGAAGCTGCGGACGAGCAATCCGGCCGCGACAAGCAGGATCATCGCCAGCGCGATTTCCGTTACCGCCAGGAAATTGCGCGCGCGTTGTCGGCCCAGGTTCTGATTCGAGCGCCCGCTGCCCTCTCTCAGGGTGACCTGCAAATCAGAATCCGCTGCAAAAAATGCGGGAGCCAAGCCAAAAATAAGACTCGCAGCCACCGACAGCAGCAGCGCGAAGCCCATCACCCAAGCGTCTACGCGAATCTCCTGCGCACGAGGCAATCCCGGCGGAATCATCGCGGTCAAGCCTCGCACTCCCCAATACGCGAGACATATGCCCGACGCACAACCCAGTATTCCGAGGACGGCGCTCTCCGTCAGCAATTGGCGGACGATGCGCGCGCGCCCGGCGCCGAGCGCAATTCTCACTGCCATCTCTTTTGCGCGCGACGTTGCCCGCGTCAAAAGCAGATTCGCGATATTGGCGCACGCGATCAAGAGAACCAGCCCCACGCAACCCAGGAGCACCAGAAGCGCGGCCTTCACATTTCCCACGGATTCCTGCAGTAGCGGAACGATACGGACTGTCCAGCCGGCGTTCTCCGCCGGAAATTCCTTGCCGAGCCTCGCGCAGATCGCATCCATCTCCGCCTGAGCCTGCGCCACCGTAACGCCGGGCTTCAGCCGCCCCATGACCGGAAGGAAATGTCCGTCGCGCCGCGCCATAAAGGTACTGAAAAGCGGGTCTTGGACGAGTGGTATCCAGATATCTTTGCGCTCGTCGAAAAATGGGGACCGAAAGTCCGAAGGCATCACCCCAATCACTGTGAACGNNCGCTTGTCGAGCGTGATGGATTGCCCGATGATTCGCGGGTTCGCTTCGAAGCGCGCGCGCCACAAATTCTCGCTCAGTATCACCACCGGCGGCGCGCCTTGCCTGCCATCTTCTGAGAGAAACGTGCGCCCCAAGAGAGGCTTGGCCTCCAGAAGAGCGAAGAATTCCGGCGTGGCCGCAACGATCTTCACAGTTGAAGGCTCGCCGCGCCCGGTAAGAGTCAATTCGTGAGCCGTGATTCCGGCAAGCTCGCTGAAGACGTGATTCTGCGCGCGCCACTCTTCGTAATTGGGGTATGAGACGCCGTCCTCCTTGATGTCCTGCTGCGGATTCGTCTCGAACACCGTGACCAATTGCTGTGGATGCCCGTAAGGAAGCGGCTTCAAGAGCACGGCGTAAACGACGCTGAAGATTGCCGTATTGACTCCGATCGCAAGCGCCAGCGTGCCAACCGCGATCGCAGTAAATCCGGGCGATTTGCCGAGTGTACGAAGTGCATAGCGAACGTCCTGGAGTAAAGCGTCAAGAAGGTTCACGCCGCGCGCTTCGCGGCACTCTTCCTTGGTTCGATCAATGCCGCCGAACTCGAGCCGCGCACGACGCCTCGCTTCTGCGTTCGGCACGCCGCCGCGAACCAAATCTTCCGCATATGCCTCGATGTGAAAACGAAGCTCCGCGTCCATCTCGTCGTTTATGCGCGATCGCCGCAAAATCGCCTGAGTCCACGACCGAACACGCGCCCACAAGCTCACAATTCCCCCTGCGATGTCGGATGCACGACTGCGATGACTCTGAGCATCTCGAGAGTGCGTCGCTGAAGATCAATACGATCGCCCACGCGCGCCTCTCTCCTAGAAAGGCTAGGAGTATACTAATTCCCTTCCCTTCGATTTGCAATCAGTAGAACGCACTCGCAGAGCTGGCCGGCAGCCCGACGGTCTTTAAATTTCACATTCGACATTTCCATCAGTTTTCTGCAACGTTTGCGCCCCGCTCTGAACCGGACGAGCACCACGCACCTGCCATCTCCCTAGACCCGCCACCCGAATCAGAATCGTCGCGTTCCACGGAAGTTCTGTAGCATAATGCGCTCCGAACGGAGAATTGCCGATGACCATGCTATTCGTATTTTTGATTGGAGTGCTCACGGGGCTGCGTTCACTGACACCCACAGCGTCCATAGCTTGGGCCGCACGGACAGGCTGGCTGAAGCTCAGAAGTCCGCTTCTATGGATTGGCACGACGCCCGCGGCGGTCGTTCTCACAGTCCTGGCGCTCGCCGAACTGGTCGCGGACAAGTTGCCGTCAACTCCCAGCCGCACCTCGCCTCCGGGCCTGATAACACGCGTCGTGCTGGGCGGACTGTCCGGCGCGTGCATAGCCATGGCTGGCGAAATGGGAATTCTTGCCGGCGCTTTGCTTGGAATTGTCGGCGCGCTCGTAGGCACGTTCGCCGGCTACCAAATCCGAACGCGGCTAGTGAAAGCGCTGCACACGCCGGACTTCGTTGTCGCGCTGATCGAGGACCTCGTTTGCATCGGCGGATCCCTCTGGATCGTGTCGCGATTCTAGCCATAATCGCTAGTCGAAGTAGTAGTACGGCATCCTCATGTGTCTTACGGCATCATCGGCGCATCGAAGATCAATCCGCCCCGCCGCGAGTCATGTGGATTTGCAGGCGCGTCCCCCATGAAGTAGACTTTTTGCCTTACTGGCACGAGGAACCGTTCGCTGCACACGGCGACGCCCCAGTGCCGGATGCCGCTCCCAATCTCGCGAATCGAGGACCTGACAGCCAATGCTCGTTGTGATGCAATCCCATGCGACAGACGAGCAGGTACGCGCGGTCTGTGAGCGTATCGAAGAGTTGGGTTATAAGGCGCATCCTATTCCCGGCTCCGTCCGCAGCGCGATCGGGATCACGGGTAATACAGGCATCGTGGATCTCGGCACACTCGAAAGCATGGCAGGCGTTGCCGAGTGCATCCCTGTCAGCAAGCCCTACAAGCTGGTCAGCCGCGAAATTAAACCGGAAAATTCAGTCATTCACGTTCCGACTCCGCTCGGCGACGTGACATTTGGCGGCCAAGCCGTGGCGATCGTTGCCGGGCCATGCGCGGTTGAAAGCGAAAAGCAGGCGTTCGCCGTCGCCGAAGCCGTGAAAACTTCTGGCGCGCGTCTATTCCGCGGCGGTGCGTATAAGCCGCGGACATCTCCCTACAGCTTTCAAGGCCTCGGCGAGCCAGGCCTGAAAATTCTTGCAGCGGTGCGCGATCGTTTCGGCCTCGGTATCGTCACCGAGGCGATTGACAACGAGAGCCTCGATCTCGTCGAGCGCTACGCCGATGTGATTCAAATCGGCGCTCGCAACATGCAGAATTTCTCGCTTCTGAAGCGCGCGGGACGCGCGAAGAAGCCAGTCCTGCTGAAACGCGGTATGTCCGCGACACTCGATGAATTTCTGATGGCCGCGGAATACATCATGGCCGAGGGAAATTACCACGTGATTCTCTGCGAGCGCGGCGTGCGAACTTTTTCCGATCACACCCGCAACACCCTCGACCTCAGCATGATACCGGCCGTGCAACGCCGCAGCCATTTGCCCATTGTCGTTGATCCGAGCCACGGCACCGGCCGTCGAAATAAAGTCTTGCCGCTTTCGCGCGCGGCAGTCGCGGTCGGCGCGGACGGAATTCTCGTTGAAGTCCACAACGACCCTGAGCGCGCGCTATCCGACGGAATGCAATCCATCGTGCCCGAAGAATTCGCGCAGCTCATGGCTGAAGTGCGGCAGATCGCCGGCGTGCTCAACCGCTCGCTCAACTGAATTGCTCTTGAAAAAGCGCCGCCTTAATTATCGCGTCGTCATTCCACTTGGCATTCTCGCGCTCGCGGGGCTTCGCTTGCTTTTGCTTGAGCGGCTTCCCGCATATCTGCGGCCCGGCTTGCGCCTCGACGCCTACGTTGCAAACACCGCCGACGGTACCGTGACTGCGATCGATCTCGTGAAACTCGTGCCGGTGGCAACGATTGCCGTCGGCGCCGAGCCGAGCGGCGTGCGCGCTCACCCGGTGCGCGACGAAATTTGGGGCGTCAGCTCCGACGCAGGCGTGGTGTGGGTAATCGACACTCGATCGAACGCCGTCGTCGCCCGCATTCCTGTAGGCGGCGCTCCCTTCGCCCTCGATTTCTCGCCAGACGGGCGCCGAGCCTACGTCGCCGCTTCGGCCTCCAACTCCGTCGCGGCCATCGATTGCGCCAGCCGCCGCATCGTGGCGCGCGGCCGCGCCGGACGCATGCCCTGGATCGCGCGGCTCACTCCCGACGGAAAAACGGTAGTCGTCTCGAATCGCGACGACGCCACGGTATCGCTCCTCGACGCGAACACTCTCTCGCCGCTCGCCGTCGTTCCCGTGGCGCCGCGGCCCGAGCAAATCGCAATTCTGCCCGACAGCTCAAAAGCGTTCATAACTTCCGGCGGCTCAAGCCAAGTGGCAGTCGTGGACCTCCGGCGCCGAGTCTTGCTCGCGAATCTCGACATCGGCGGCATCCCGGACGATCTTGATCTGAAAGGCGACGGAGGCGAACTTTACATCACGATGGCGGAAGCGCACGGCCTGGTGATCGTAAATACGCAGACGAACGATGTCGCGGAGTTCTTGCTTCTCGGAATGGCGCCGACTGCGGGCGCGCTCGCGTCCGACGATTCGGTTTTCTACGTTTCGGACTCCATGGCTGGGCACGTGGTTCCGATTGCAATTGATCAGCGCCGCGTGGCGCGGCCCATCCAAGTCGGGCAGAGGCCCGGACAATTGGCGCTCACTCCCGGCGACGACATGCTCCTCGTCGTGGACGCGCAATCGAACGACCTCGCCGTCGTGCGAACGGCAACGAGCGGCCTCATCACGCTCATTCCCGTCGGGCAGCGCCCGCGCGATATCGCCATAAAAATGTTTTGAGATATTCGTCTCGCGTCACCTCGCGACGCCGCACGGATTGTTCACGCCGCTTTTTCGCGTCAATTTCCTCGCGTTATTGCACGTCGAGAGTGAGCTGCGCCGTGCGCGACACGCCCTGAACCGTTCCGGTCACAGTCAACGTATACGTGCCGGGCGGCGTGCCTACCGTAGAAGTTGTTTGCGCGCCGCTCCTACCGCCTGCGCCACATCCCGCCAAAATAAATAGAAGGGCGAAACAGAGAGCAGGAATAATCGCGAACGCACGAAGTCGGATAGTTCGCACGGCTCCGGACGCTCCCACAAGCATCGCGACAATCACCATGACGCCAATCGCGAACAGAGGAAACGCGCGAGACTCCCGAGACATATCCCGCAAGGTACCGCGCGGCGTGTCGCGAGGAATCGCGCCAGGCCATATCGCGCTCCCAGCAGTCGTAGCCGCGCTCACCGTGAACCCGGCCGGAGAAGGGCCGGCAATATTCACGGACGCCGGCGAAATCGAGCAAGTCGCCAATGCTGGCGCGCCCGAACACGTTAAATTCACCGCCCCCGTAAATCCCCCGAGCGGCGAAACCTGTAGATTGTAATTCGCCGCTTGCCCCGCAGTCACGACGATGGACTGCGCTGCGCCGGGCGTCACTCCCACCGAGAAATCTATCGCCGCGCCGGTAAGCGCCAGCGTCTGAGGCGAATTCAGAGCATTGTCGGCGATATTCAGCGTGGCCGCGCGCGCCCCTGAAGCTTGTGGCAGAAACGTCACGTTCACCGTGCATGCTGCGGCGGCTGAAATCATATTCGTGTGCTGCGCGTTATCCACACACGCGCCAGTCTGCTGAAAATCCCCCGGATTCGCGCCCGACAACGTCAAACTCGAAATAGACAACGCCCCATTCCCCGTGTTCGCGATAGCGATTGGTGTCGGCGCGCTACTCGTGCCGACGAGCTGCGCGCTAAACGACGGACTGGTTCCCGGCAACGCCACGCTCGGCACAAGACCCATTCCCGACAGCGTGACAACCTGCGGGTTGGCTATGGCGTTGTTCGCGATAAGCAACGTCGCAGCCTGCGCGCCGCCCGCCACCGGCTGAAACGCGACGGAAACGGTGCAAGGAGCCGCAGCGGCATTGAGCGTTCCCGGGCAATTGTTCATCTCAACGAAATCGGCCGGATTTGCTCCGCTCATCGTGATGCTCGAAATCTGAACCGGCGCGCTCCCCGTATTCCGGACCGTAACGGTCTGCGCCGTAGTCGGGATCTGGAGCGTCTGCGATGCAAAACCAATGCTCGTCGGGGAAATGGAGAGCGACGCACCCACGCCAGTTCCCGACAGCGCCACCGTCTGCGGCGAGCCGGACACATTATCCGAAAATGAAATGGCCGCGGTTTGCGCTCCCATAGCGCCCGGCGTAAACGCTACATTAATGCTGAACTGCGCGCTCACGGCAATAGCCCCGCCGCCCAATGGGCAACCCGTTCCCGGTCCAAATGCGAATTCCGATGCGTTCGTCCCCGTCAGCGAAATCGTGCTGATTTGTAGCGTAAGGCTTCCTGTGTTTGCCAACGTCACGGTTTGCGGCCCGCTCGTCGTCCCGACGATCTGCGAGCTAAATATGAGCGACGTAGGCGCGAGATTCACCGCCGCGGATGGCGGCACGCCCGCTCCGGAAAGTGAAATGATTTGACTAGCGCTCGCGGCATTGCCAGCATTGTCCGTGAATTGAAGCTGCGCGTTGAAATTGCCTGTCGATTGCGGCGCAAACGCGATTCCGATCGAGCAGTTCGCGCCAGGTTGCACCATTGCCGGGTTGGTGCAAGTGTCCTCGCCCTTGATGGCAAACTGCGCCGCATCGGCCCCGCCCATGGTCACGAGCGAAATATTCAGCGCGAGATTGCCCGTATTGCTCAACGTGACCACGTGCTGAGCGCTCGTCGTGCCTTCTGGCTGATTACCAAACGAAACCATCTGCGGAGAAGGAGAAGCCACCGGCTCTTCTCCCGTGCCCGCAAGATTCACCCCCTGCGGACTGTTCGCGGCATTGTCGGTAAAGCTGATCGCGGCGGACTCGACGCCCGCGACCGACGGCGAAAATGTCACCGTGATCGAGCAGTTCGCTCCAGCCGCAAGCATCTGCGGCGAAATCGGGCAATTATTTGATTGCGAAAAATCGCTAGCGTTCGTGCCGACGATCCCCAGGCTGCTAATTTCGAGCGGCACCGTCCCGCCGTTCGTCAGGATACTCAGTTCCGGCGGATTTGGGCTGCCATCGAGTTGATTGCCAAAATTCAACTCGGGTGCATTGAACTCCACAATCGGACCAACATTCGTGTTCTCGGCGAGCGCTACGAGGAAGGCATCGGGCAGCGGCGGCGATTCCTGGCAGCTCGTGCACACCGGCTGCACGCCAGTTTGCGGATTTCCGGCCAGAGGAAAATCGGGCGAGGTCGTGCTGCCGCTTACGAAAACGTTTCCGGTTGCGGTCGCTGCAACGCCGTTGGCCTGCGCATCAACGCTGCCGCCCAGTAGCGTGGAATAAAGAAGCGACGCAACGCCGGATTGCGTCGTGTCGAATTTTGCGACGAATGCATCGCTCGCGCCGCTGAAAGATTGCAAAGTTTCAGACGTCGGAAAACTCGGCGATGTAGTATGCCCCGCGATGTAAACTGCATTTTCGCCGAGCGCAAATGCGCTCAGCGCCGAATCGCTCCCGCTTCCACCGAAATATGTTGCGTAGTTAAGCGATGTCACTCCCGCTGACGACTGGCTCACGACAACGAGGAAGCCGTTCGCAGTGCCGTTGAGCGTCATTTGATATCCCGAAATCGTCGGCGAATTGACGATGTTGGACGATTGCGTGGTTCCGGCGACATAAGCGTTCGCAGGAATAGCGCCATCCACGGCCACGCCAAATGCCTGATCTGAACTGCTGCCTCCAAGAAACGTGGAATAGATAAGATCCGCCACCCCAAGCCCCTTCGGACTGAAGCACATCAGAAAGCCGTCAAACGCGCCGCCACCGTACGTCGCCTGGAAGCCGTTTGTAGTCGGAAATCGGGTGCCGGGCTGCGATGTGAATCCGGCAACATAGACCTGGCCAAGAAGATCGACGGCGACGCCCGTCACACCCACTTGCACCGGCTCGAAATTCTGATCGCCGCCCGTGTCGGTGTACGGATATCCGTCAATTCCCAGGTAGGTGAGATACGTGAGTGTGCCGGACGAGCTGTAAACTGCGAGGAAACCATCATTGCTGCCGGCTTCGGCGGCGCCGTTCAGCACATTTCCGCCGCTGCCGAAAGTTCCCTGATAAGCACCTGATGTAACCGGAAGATTTGTCGAAGTCGTGTCGCTTGCAACGATCACATTCCCACTCGGGGCAAAAGCGACGCCGACGTCGCTAGGTGTTTGAGTCGCCTCGGAGCCATTGCCGGCGAGGAGTGTCGAGAACAGCAGCGAATTCCCTTCTGTTCCGAGTTCGGAAAGGGCAAGCGCATTCGCCGATGTGCCAACAGTAGATTTATCTGTGACCGGATAATCGGTAGAAGTCGTAGCGCCGGTGACAGCTACATTGCCGTTCGAGTCCACCGCTAGTTGCCCGCCATATTCGGTGCCGCTGCCGCCAATGAAGGTGAGATAGATAAGCGACGCCGCGCCCGTCTGCGTCGGATCAATCTTCGCAATGAAGCAATCGGGCCCCAATCCCGCTCCGATCGAGGTGCTACCGGTCTCCGGAAATCCAGCCGGAGGCGCCGTGCCCGCGAGATAAACTTTCCCGCTCAAATCGACCCCAACACCGCTCGCGGAGTCCGCGCCAGTGCCGCCGAGAAACGTCGTGTACGTAAGCGAAACAGACGGATCGATGATCAGCGCATGAGAATGATCGTATCGCGGCACTCGAAATGAAATCATTCCGCGGCGCCCGCTCGCGTACCCGCCGGCGATGCCGGCCCTGTTCCCGGCAATCTCCTGGTAGATCGAAGGCTTGCGCAAACGAAGAGTCGCTGTTCCATTCCGCGCAAGAATGTCGCCGTCCGCCCCGATTTCCAGCTTACTGCGGCCGCGCAGCCGAAATTGCAGCCGCCTCAAATCTGCGTGTGGCGCCGCGACGAAATCGAGTTCGATTCCATCAGCGCCGCTGCGAGCGATGCAATCGATCCCTGGCGCAATCTCTCGCTCTCGCACCGAATCAAATATCGAGACATCCGTGCGCCATCGCGTCGAATCGCGTCCGATAAAGTAATTCGCTCGCCCGGCAAGAACGCCTGCGCCATCCCAGCGCGAGCCTTCCGATTTATTTGGAAACTCGATTCCAACCTGCCGCAACCGCCCCGAGAGTTTTGCCCTGGATGATCCCGCCTGGTTCGGCAGGATGACGATGTCGCCGCTCTCGAACGAAAATGAATCGTCTCGCCCGCGCGCCAGAAATTGCGTGCGCTGCGGGAATTGTCCTCGATTCCGTTCGAAAACCACCGGAAGCATAGGCTTTTGCGCCCGCGCGCGAAAGCCGCTCGCCGATCCCGGCAGAGCGCGTGCCACGCTTGCAGCATCACGAGAATCCGAAACCGCAAAAGCGCCCAAAACGAAAGTGGAAAAGCAGGCAACGGCGAACAAATGTCTTCGTTTCATTAGGCCCTCGACCCGGCAAGATACGCCTGCGGGGCGGGCTCGACTCGAATCGAGCCAAATTCCGTTTTGTTGACACGCAACGCCTGAGAAGGAGCGCGAGGAATTTGCCGCTGACGCGACACAAAGTCAACGCACAGAGCGGTGAATGATTACGTACGTGAAGTTACGGAGAAATTACGAAGCACTTTGCGGGAGACAACTCCAAACTGATTCCCACGCGTTATTCGACAGGCCAAGCAAACGCTGCGTCGCCAAGTGGTATTTCGAGATAGCCTTCCGCAGGCAGAACGTCCACCGGCAACCCGCCGTCCCATATCGCGACACCGAGAAGCAGTGATCGCCGCCCCTTGATATCGAAAAGTTTCTTTCCAAACGAGACCTCGACGGTCTTGCCGAAAGCGGCCTTCGCGAATTCCGCGGGATTCAAAAAGCACATTCCACCTTGCTCGAGCCTCACCGATCCTAGCTTTCTGTCGCGGACCGCGAGCGTCAACCGTGTCTCGCGCGCGTCCCATAAGGTGATGCGAATCTCAAATTCTTGAAATTTGGTAAGCGTTTCCGGAATGAGATCGAGCCGCAGATAGAGACGCTCTTCGTCAAAGCCGAAAAGCAAATCGTCAATGACGAACATGCGTCCATGCATCGCACTCGAACGGCGCTCCGCAGCGTAATATCCCGCGCCCAGCCATTCGAAGTATGACGACTCACGGCCATCTACAATCACTTGCAGGTAATCCGACGGGCTCTCGCGCTTCACCACCGTTGGCGAATGCTTGATGGGCTGCGCGAGAGAATCCGGCGCATCTTCACCGAGCGCGGCATAAATCGCCGTCAAATGTTTCCGGAATAGCGCATCAAATTCAGCGTCATTCGCCGTGCTGTGTTCGGGGCCGAACCACCAGAACCAGTCGCTGCCTTCCGCCGCCAGAATTGATTCGAACGCACGGTTGAGAGCCTGCGCCTCGGGCACATAGCGATCGTCGCCTTCCGCGTCCGCCACGGCTCGAGCATACACCTCGCGCGCTTCGGCTAGCATCTCCCACGCCCGCACGTCTTCGGCATCGCCGATCCAGACATCAAAATTTGCGTTGATCCACGATGCCGGGAAAATGGATTCGATCGACGAAATCTCGCCCGCCGCGGCGATCGCTTCCGTCGCCGTGAGCGGATGAATATCCGGATCGTCCTGCATTTTCTTGTAGAACTGCCGAAGGAAATCGCGGCCGTTACCCGCGTAATACTCCCACGCGTTCTCGCCATCGAGGATCAGGCTCAGCGTTGGAGGCCGCGACGCCGTCCATCGCTCGCCCACAAGCCGGATGCGGCGATGCAAATCCTCCGCCGCCGCTTGTGCGCTCATACGGCTATAAACGAAGCCAAGCAAATCGGAGAGATAGTGATCGCGGAAAAATCCAACAATCTCGCGGTCCCCGCGCCGCAATCGCCACGGCGAATATAGCTGTTCGGCATTTTCGGGATACCCCGCCGCATCGCGCCAGAATCCGATGTTTCGTGTTCGGCCGAGTACGCCCTCATCCGTGGCAAACCAACGAAAGCCAAGCTCGGCCGCAATCTCTAGCGCCTGATCGGAGACAGATCCCTCCGAAGGCCAAAGTCCCGCGGGCAGCGCGCCAAATCGCTCCTCATGATATCGCCGCGCTCGAACGAGCTGTTCTCGGGCATCCTCGGGATAACGGAAAGGTGGCCGCGGAACGGGTGAGTTCGGATTCGACCTTAGCGCAATTTCCGTATCGCAAACGAGCGGCAGAATGGGGTGATAATACGGCGTAGTCGAAATCTCAATCTGACCGCGAGCGGCCGCCGCGCGGTATTCTGGCAACACGCGCGCTATCAATTCCAACTGCTTCGCTTTGAGTTGCGACTTATCCTCTTCCGTGAATTCCTTGCCCTTTTTCTCGAGCGCAGACACAACCGAATCGTGCGCCAAATATTCCTCATCCATCCACGCAAGCTGTGAAAGCAACTGCAAATCGCGCCAGTCGCCCGCAGAAAACTGTGCCGCCGCGGTTTTTTCGCCGCCCGATTGCACCCGCTTGTACAACTCCACATAGCGCGGCCAGCGAGCCATCAGATTGTCGTGATTCACCTGAAATCCGCGTTCGAGGATGTGCAACTTCTGCTCGGGCGTGAGCGAATCCGCCGCCGCGAACGCGGCGTCGAACCACGGCTCGTGAAATTCGCCGCTCGCGTACTCGTCAATCTGCGCGCCGAGCGAAGGCACCACGTTGAAGGTCATGTGAACGCCGGGAAATTCTTCGGCGAGCTTGACCATGCCCCAGTAGTCCTTGAGCGCATGCAGCCGCGTCCACGGCATGATGTAACGCCCAGTCGTGGGATCGCGATATTGCGGCTGGTGCATGTGCCATAGCAGCACGACGTTCACAGGTCTCATCGCGCCACGCCTTCGCGTCCGCCGCGCTGCAGCGTGCTAAGATGGTTTTGCGCCGCCATGCGCATCCTTGACCGATACATTTGCCGCGAAGTTTTCTCCCACTCTTTGCTGGGATTAGCCGTATTCACTTTCGTATTTTTCGTTCCGCAACTCGTCCGGCTGATGGATGTAATTGTCCGACATTCAGGCAGCGCGGGCAGCATCGCATTGCTTTTCCTGTGCTCATTGATACCCGTTCTCGCGTTTACTTTGCCGATGGCGACTCTTGTCGGCGTGCTGATCGGCCTCGGTCGAATGTCCGCCGACAGCGAAATTATCGCGCTCAACGCGTCCGGCATCGGCCTGCGAAGACTGCTTGTCCCCGTCGGCGCGATTGCCGTTGCCGCGGGAATGCTCACGCTTCTCGTCACGCTATGGCTCAGTCCTCTCTCCTTGCGCGAGTTCCACACCCTCGAAGAAGAGCTTGCTTCCGCGCAAGCTCCTTTCGCGATTCAGCCGCGCGTCTTCGACGAGCGGTTTCCGCATCTCGTTCTATATGTGCAGGACGTTGAAGCGACGGCCGCACGCTGGCACGGCGTTTTCCTTGCGGAATCAGATGTAGCGGCCGGCTCGCATTTAACTCTGGCGGAGGACGCCATTGTAATCGCGAGCCCCGAGCACGGCAAGTTTGAGTTGCATCTCGGCCCCGGAACCACGCACGAATTCGATCCCCACACGCCTTCGAACTACAACGTCACGTCATTCGGCTCGAGCGATTTGCCCGTGGAAATGACGACGCCCGGCGCGCACAAATCTTCAACGCTCTCCGACGCCGAACAGCACACTCTCGCGCTCCTCACCGTCACCGGCCCCGACGAACTTACAGCGCGAACCGAATTTCAGCGGCGCCTCGCGTTTCCGGCGGCGTGTCTCGTCTTCGCGCTGCTCGGCGTGCCCGTCGGAGTGCGTCCGCGGCGCGGCGGCAGAGCTGCGGGCTTCGTGCTAACTCTTGTCCTCATCTCCGCCTACTACTTTATCTTCGTCGCGGGTGTGCATTACGCGCAATTGGGCGCAGTCTCGCCGATCGTAGGGGTGTGGACTGCCAACGCCGTCGCCACCGTGCTCGCGATATTTCTCTTGCGCGGCATCGAGCACATTCGCGGCGAAAGCTGGATCTCGCACGCTTGGGACAAGCTCCTCGGAATGCGCGCTCAACCCGTATCGGCAAAGGTCGTGCCCATCACGAACAGCACCATCGCCATCGCTGCGAATGGCGCGATGGCGCGAAGAGGCGTCGTAACCGGCGGAGTGCAAACTGCGTTCCCGCTGCTCATCGACGTCTACATTTTGAAGACGTTTTTCTACTACTTCGTGCTGATGCTCGCCGGTTTCGTCGTGATCTTCGACGCGTTCACCCTGTTCGATCTGCTCGGCGATATTTCGCGCAATCACATTTCCTGGCGCGTGGTAGCCAGTTACTTCCGCTACCTCGTGCCGCTGATGGTCTACCAGCTCGTGCCGCTCGCGGCGCTCGTCGGCACGCTCGTCACGCTTGGCATGCTCGCAAAAAATAACGAGGTTACTGCCTTCAAAGCAAGTGGCGTGAGCCTTTACCGCCTGTGCCTTCCGCTCGTCCTCGCAGGCACTCTCCTCGCCGCCGGAATGTTTCTCCTCGACGACACGTTCCTCCCCTACGCCAATCAGCGCCAGG
>PMAA01000202.1 GCA_003152355.1 Acidobacteriota bacterium
CGCTTCAGTTCGCGCTCGCACTCTTTCTTGGCTTCCGCGGGCATGCCCGAGGCTTCGACTTTATTCCGAAGCTCATCCACCTCGGCTTGCGAATCGTCGCCGTCGCCAAGTTCCTTCTGAATCGCCTTCATCTGTTCGCGAAGCAGGAATTCGCGCTGGCCTTGATTGACTTGCTCCTGCACCTGCTCAGAAATCTTGTTTCGAAGCTCGAGCACTTCGCGTTCCTTGGCCAACTCGCGGATCAGAATCTCGAGGCGGCTGCGAACGCTCGAAGTTTCGAGCAGCTCCTGGCGCAACATCGTCGAAAGCGACGGCAACGTCCCGGCGATGAAATCGGCGAGGCGCCCGGGCGAATCAATCGTCGAGACGACATTCTGCAAATCGTCGGAGAGTTGCGGCGAACGAGCCACGACATCTCGGAAGAGTTCCTGCGCATTGCGAACGAGCGCAGTCAATTCCGAGTCAAGTTGAGTTTCGATATCGGGCTGCTGTTCGACCTTGGCGCGCAGGAATGGCTTTATGCCAAGAATCTCCTCGACGCGAATGCGGTGCAATCCTTCGAGGAAAGCAACAACGTTTCCGTTGGGCATTCGGACCATTTTGTGGACGCGCGCGGCGGTTCCCATGCTGTGCAGGTCACTGCCGCCCGGATCTTCTATACGCGGGTCGAGCTGCGCTACCACGCCCAGAACCTTTTCGGTGCCTTCAAGCGCATCGAGTAGGGCGAGGGAGCTTTCCCGGCCTACGGTCAGAGGCATCAGCGCGCCTGGAAAGAGCACGGTGTCCCGGACAGGAAGGATAGGAAGATCTTGTGGATCAAATTTGGTTGTCACAATGTCCCCCTTGCAATAACCACCTTTAACATATATCGGCTGACAAAAGATTAGATGCAGCAGTGGATAAATCGATTGCGGTTGTTCAGTGGCGCTATAAACAAGGCTTAGTCTAAGGCACTAAGGTTCCAAAGTCAATAGTACAAACAATTGATTACAATAGACTTAATATTTATATGCCAAGCCTATCGAGCTGCAGAAGCTTGCTCTTTGGCGCGAAAACTGGCCTAAAGGACGGTTATCCCTTCAGAAACTCGTGGCGAATGAGTTCCAGGGCATCCTCGCGGCTGCGAACCCGCCCCTCCAGTTGGGCGTCCTCGACGTTCCGGAGGATTTCCTTGAACGCAGGCCCGGGATTGAGCCCTAGAGCCTTCAGGTCGTCGCCAGTGACGAGTCTAGCCGGCCGTACCTCCTCAGGTGGGGTCTCAGCGACGAACCGGCGAACGAAGTCGTAGATTTCGAGCCGACGGTGGCTCGAAAGGCAATCCATTCGATGTAGTTCGAGGTGCTCTTCGAACTTCGGCAGGCGCACGAAGCGCTTCAGCGTGGCCGGGCGCATTTGCGGCACGTCCTTGAACCGAAGATGATTCGCGACGAGCGCGACCACTTGATCCGTGTCCTCGTTGGGAAAACGAAGTCGGCGGGCGATGACTTCGGCCATCCGCGCGCCCACTTCGACGTGACCATCGAACCGAATGCGGCCCTCAGGGCCGGCCGGCGGCGCAAAGGTCGGAGGCTTGCCTACATCGTGGAGCAGCGCGCCCCAGGCTAGCGTCGGCGAAACTCCGGCGGGCAACATTTCCAGAATCATCCTCGTGTGAATCCAGACGTCGCCTTCGGGATGAAACTGCGGCGGCTGCTCGACGCCTTTCATGCGCGAAACTTCCGGAAGAATTTCGCCGAGGAGGCCGGTCTCGTCGAGAAGTTCGAAGCCGCGCCGCGCGGCGCCTTCGGTGAGGATTTTGGTGAGCTCGTCGCGCTGGCGTTCCCCGGATACGGCGTGAATTTCGGGCGCGAGCTTGACGATTGCGGCGAAGGTGTGCGGCTCGATGGCGAAACCGAAGCGCGCCGAAAAGCGGACTGCGCGAATCATCCTAAGCTTGTCTTCGCGGAAACGCTTCTCCGGATCACCAATCGCACGAATGATTTTTGCGCGGAGATCGGCGCGGCCGCCCACGTAGTCGAGAACTTCGCCGGAGACGGGATCGAGCAAAAGGCCATTGATCGTGAAATCGCGGCGAAAGACATCTTCGCGCGCGGAGGCTGAATAGACGACGCGATCGGGATGGCGCCCATCCGAATAGCTGACGTCGGAGCGAAACGTCGCAACTTCTACTTCCGCGCCGTCTTCGACCACAAGAATCACGCCGAACTGCGCGCCGATGGCCACGCTTTCAGGAAAAAGTTCCTGGACGCGTTCTGGCCGGGCATCAGTCGAGACATCGTAATCTTCCGGTTCGCGACCGAGTTCGAGATCGCGCACACAACCGCCGACGAGAAAGGCCTGATAACCGGCCTCGCGCAACTCGCGGCAAATCTTGTCGGCCAATTCGCGCGGCGTCATGCGCCGATTATGCGGGAAAGAAGCATGTTGCACCAACAGTTCGCGGTGGCGCGGCCTATTCGCGGCGTTTCGGCTCGTCGAGCGAGCCGCCGAGCTGAAGTTTGCTGAAACCGAAGCGATCGCGCAGACGATCGGCGGTGCGTGCGAGGCGCTCGAGCTTGGATTTCTGGCCGGCATCGAGCAAGCCGAGTTGCCGCGTAGCTGCCGAAAGCGATTCGAGCGAGATTCCGATCAGCCGCAACATTGCGCGTCCATCCCAATTCTGCGCGAAAAGATTTTTTGCGATTCCGAGAATCGTGCCGTCGAGGTCGGTGGGCTCGGAAAGCGATTTGCTGCGCGTCACGGTGCGGAAATTCGCGTAGCGAATCGTGATGCTGATCGTGCGCGCGTAGAGTCCGGAATCGCGCAAGCGTTTCGCCGCTTTCTGCGTGAGATAGCTTAGGGTTGTTTCGAGCCGCGCGCGATCGTTCGTGTCCGCGCCGAAAGTTTGATTGTGCGAAATGGATTTTGGCTCGGCGTCCACGAAGAACTCGTACGAATCCTGGCCGAGCGATTTGCGATAAAGAGCCGTTCCCCAGCGGCCAAACGATTCTTCCAGCTTTTCGCGAGGAACGGCGGCGAGTTGGCCAACGGTACGAATCTCGAGCGCATTGAGCGCGCCTTCCGTAACTTTTCCGATGCCTGGAATTTTGCGCACGTCAAGCGGCGCGAGAAACGCGGCTTCGATGCCGGGCGGAACCCATACGAGTCCCTGCGGCTTTGCTTGTTCGGACGCGACCTTCGCAACAAGCCGCGTGGATGCGAGACCTCCCGAGCACGGCAGGCCGGTCGAGCGGCGAACGTCGCGCAAGAGTTGATCGGCGGCGACGAGCGGCGGCCCATGCAGACGTTCCGTCCCCGTCAAATCGAGATACGCTTCATCTACCGATGCCATTTCGACGATGGGCGAATATTTCGCGAGGATCGTTGCGATGCGATCGCTCCACTCGCCGTAAAGGTCGGGGCGATTATCGAGGAAGATGGCATGAGGGCAGAGCTGGCCAGCAGTGCGCAGAGGCATCGCGGAGTGAATTCCGAAGCGCCGCGCCTCGTAGCTTGCCGACGTTACCACTCCGCGCTGATCTTTTCGGCCGCCGACGACAACGGGCGATCCCCGCAACTCGGGTCGCGAAAGCAACTCCACGGAAACGAAGAACGCGTCCATATCCACGTGAAGAATCGGCGTGGCGGAACTTGCGGAGGCAGTGGAAGTGAGAACGCCAGCGCGCGATTCGGCGTCCGGCGGAGTATGCTTTGCACGGAATTTTGCAAGTTTCGGCATCGCACGTGTCAAAGAAAATATACACCTGAGCGAGAACACCCCGCCAACGTTCCGGCTATTCCTATAAACGCGGACCGTGCACTCGTAGCGCCGGC
The DNA here is from genome assembly GCA_003152355.1 of Acidobacteriota bacterium. Taxonomy (GTDB): domain Bacteria; phylum Acidobacteriota; class Terriglobia; order Acidiferrales; family UBA7541; genus Palsa-147. Next base: position 3,814 of record PMAA01000202.1, read on the forward strand.
ATCTTGTTTACCCTGAGCCTCGAAGGGCCGGCGTTCTTTCGCGGGACGACGGGAACCAAAATCGCCGGCAAGATGCCGGCGCTACGAATGTCTAAATGCTCCTAACGGCGTTTGGCAGAGATAACGCGAGGAATTCCGGCGAGGTCATTCGTCACATGACTATCGGACCAGTCGCCGAGTTCGAGCCATTCGCGAACGGGCGCAAGTGAATTGTAACCGAGTTCGAGAATTAGAAGCCCGCCCGGCCGGAGTGCGGCCGACGCATCGCGAATCAGAGGAGCATAAACGGCAAGTCCATCGTCACCAGCGAACAACGCGATTTCGGGTTCGTGAGCGCGGACTTCGCGCTGCAGCGCGGGTGCATCGGCGATGCCAATGTACGGCGGATTGCTGACGATCACGTCGAAGCGCTGAGCCCCGCCCGCAAAAGCGTCGAGAAGATTCGTTTCGGCAAAATGGATTCGCGCGGAGAAGCCGTGACGCGCGGCGTTGCGCTGCGCGACTTCGAGGGCCGCGGCTGAAATATCCGTCGCGAAGATTTGGGCCATGGGCAACTCACTTGCGAGCGCAACGGCGATGCAACCTGAACCGGTTCCAATATCGGCGATGCGAAGCGGCTCGCTCTTGCTCGCGGGTCCCAGGCGGTCAAGCGCAACTTCAATGATGTGCTCCGTCTCGGGCCGCGGAATCAGAACCGCAGCTGTGACTTCGAACTCGAGCCCCCAAAATTCCTGCTTGCCGGTGAGATATTGCGTTGGCACGCCAGACGCGCGCCGCGCCACTAATTCGCAATATCTCTCGACTTGCGCGGCATCGAGTTCAAATTCCGGATGCGCATATATCCACGCACGATCGAGCCCGAGCGTATGCATCAACAGCAACTCGGCGGCAAGCGCATGCGAGGGCACATTCGCGGCGCTGAGCCGGGCCATGGCATCTTGCAGCGCGCTTCGAATATCCATCGCCGCAGTCATTGAGTTCGATACGTTTGCCTTCATGGAAACTTAGGATTCGTCCAGTTCCTGCCTCAGCCGCTCGGATTCGAAATGGGTAACCAGCTGATCCACGATCGGCCCAAGCTTTCCATCCATCACTTCGGTGAGCTGGTGGAGCGTCAAGCCGATGCGATGATCGCTAACGCGATTTTGCGGAAAATTGTACGTTCGAATTTTTTCGGAGCGGTCGCCGGTCTTGATTTGGCCGCGTCGCTCGGCGGCAATCTGCGCGTGCTGCTTCTCCACCTCCATCTCGTAGAGTCGCGCGCGGAGAACACGCATGGCCTTGGCGCGATTTTTGATCTGCGATTTTTCGTCCTGCTGCGAAACCACAAGGCCCGACGGAATATGCGTGATGCGCACGGCCGAATACGTCGTATTCACGGACTGGCCGCCCGGACCGGAAGAGCAAAACGTGTCAATCCGGAGATCCTTCGCTTCAATTTTGATGTCAATTTCGTCAGCTTCAGGCAACACGGCCACAGTAGCAGCAGAAGTATGAATGCGACCCTGCTGTTCGGTGGCCGGCACGCGCTGGACGCGGTGAACGCCGCTCTCGTATTTCAGCTTGGAGTAAACTTTTTTGCCCTGAATCGCGGCGATGACTTCCTTCATGCCGCCGACGGACGATGGCGAACTTTCGAGAACTTCGACGCGCCAGCCCTGCGATTCGGCGTAGCGCGAGTACATGCGAAAAAGCTCGCCGGCGAAAAGAGAGGCTTCGTCTCCGCCCGTGCCCGCACGAATTTCGACGAGGACGTTCTTATCGTCGAGCGGGTCCCTCGGCAGAAGCAGCAATTTCAGCTCCAGTTCGACCTTCTGCAGCCGCTCTTCGAGCGAGTGCTCCTCGTCGTGCGCCATCTGCTTCATTTCAGGATCGTCAGTTTCAACGAGCAATTGTCGCGTCCCGGTCAAGTTCTTCTCGATTTCCTTCCACTCGCGATACTTCGCGACGACTGCAGCGAGCTCGGCATGCGTCCTGGCAAGCTTCTGGTAACGCGAAGAATCGGAGAGCACGTCTGGCGATGAAAGCTGCTGCGTCAACTCCTCGTACTTCGCCTCAATTTGATCCAGCTTTTGAAACAACTTGCCGTCGGACATGGCGGAACCTCGGAGGTGCAGAAAATCGAAAATGGAAAAAAGAAATTAGAAAATAGAAATCGCGAATTCGGACGCCGGAGTTCCGGCGCGACGGGTGCGAGCTAATAAAACGAGGTGGTCATCGCATACTGCCTGATTTGAGAGTAGTCGCAATACTGGAGAGTGTCAAATTGCATGCTTTTGCCTGTGTTGCGGCGCAGACAAGCCGGCTCGCGCGTACGCGCAGCTTCGCATTGCCGGGATGCATTGCCGGAGGAAGTTGCCTGTACTACGATACATCGCGCGAATGAGTGATTTCGTACAAATGAACGATAGCGCACCCGCAGCCGCGCCTCCGCGCGATGCGGATATTCTGCTTGGCTTCTGGTATCCGGCGATGCGCAGCAATCAGGTAAATCGCCGGCGGATGCAGACCGCGCTTCTTCTCGAAATCCCTCTTGTCATCGGGCGTGACGCGCAGGGCAAACCCTTCGCGATGCGCGACATCTGCCCGCACCGCGGGATTCCTCTGTCGTTCGGGTGCCTCGATGGCGAAAACGTCGAATGTAATTATCACGGCTGGCAATTCGATGTGCACAGCGGCCAGTGCATGCAAATTCCTTCGCTGACCTCCGACTCAAAGCTGAAGTGCGGCCGGATTTTCGCCGAAGCATTTGCGTGTGGCGAGCGCGACGGCTACATCTGGGTTTTCGTTCCGGAGAGCGAGTCGCGTCCGCCGCGCACGGACAACATTCCGCCCGTGCCGGAAGTGCCGAAATTCAGCGAGCATTACCACATCGCGCATTTGAGCGCAGAAATGCCCGTGGCCATGGACCACGGCATCATCGGCCTGATGGACCCTGCGCACGGGCCGTTTGTGCACCAGTCTTGGTGGTGGCGCAGCCGGCACAGCATTCACGAAAAGCAAAAAGCCTTCGAGCCGATTCCGAACGGTTTTCGCATGAGCGCGCACACGCCATCGTCCAATAGCGCACCGTATAAATTATTGAAAGCGCTCTACGGAGCGCCGGTAACGACGACCATCGATTTCGTTCTGCCGAGCATGCGCTTCGAGCAGACACGCTGCGGAAAAGCTTGGTTCTCGAGCCGCGCGACCGTCACGCCCATTCGCCGCGATCGCTGCCGGTTGGATTTCTGCGCCGCGTGGAATATTCTGCTTTGGTTTCCGATCGTCTCGTTCATCATTCACGNNTGCGCCGCGTGGAATGTAGCGCCGTGGGGAGGATTGATCGCCGCAGGGCTAAGTATTTTTGGCCCGCGATTCATTCGTCAGGACACTGAAACGATGGCAAAGCAATCCATCGGCCTGAAGCATCGCCCGAAGCTCATGCTGATTGACGATGCAGACCGCCCCGCAAAATGGTATTTCGCGCTCAAAGCTGCGTACCTCGAATCGAAACGCACCGGCGCTCCGATGGTTCACCCGATGGAAGGCCCTGTAGTTCTCCGCTGGCGCTCGTAGCGCGCCGCCAGCATCACTCCGCGAAATGAAATACCGCCGCAGCCATATCGTCACGCTGGTCGTCGCCGTCCGATGATTCCTCCACCGAGTTAAAAATGGAATCCAAGAGATCTGCAGGCGAGCTCGTGGCGCGCCCTCTGCAGTGGTCCACGAGATGTTCGACGCTAACCCTGCTTGGGTCCTTCAGTTTTGCTTCGACAATTCCATCGGTCATAAAGATCACCGACTCGCCAGGTTCGATTCTCAGAGTCGAGGTTTCGTACTGTGTGTCGGCGAACAATCCCGGCGGGAGGCCCGTGAGCCTCAAATTGCGGCAGTCCTTGCCGGAGAGATGCAGCGGCCCGTGCATTCCTGCGCTTGAGATGCGCATTTCCCGGGTATGAGGATCGAACACAGCGTAGAGCATCGCTGCGTATCGCAACGCGATGGACCGAGCGCAGAGTCTCTTATTGAGCAATGCCAGCACGGTGGAAGGTGGCTTCCCCGTCTTATGAACGCCACGAAGTGTGCCGACGACGAGCGCGGCATAGAGTGCGGCGGGCAGCCCCTTTCCGGCGACGTCGCCGAGATATATGCCAACGGTATCGTCACTCAGCGCGAAATAGTCGAGAAAATCGCCGCCGACTTCATGCATGGGACGCATTCGATGAGCGAATGTCACTTTGCCGATGTGGAGAGACTCTGCCGGCA
>PMAA01000138.1 GCA_003152355.1 Acidobacteriota bacterium
CGCGTGATTCCGACGAAAATCCGGACGATTGAAGAGCTCGAGCTGCCGCGCGTTCTGCAAAAGATTTGTGAAGAGCAGCGCGGGATGATTCTCGTTACGGGTACCACCGGCTCCGGAAAAACCACGACGCTTGCCGCGATGATCGNNATTGAGGACCCGATCGAATATCTCCATCGGGACAAGAAGGGCTTCATCAACCAGCGCGAAGTGGAAGTGGATACGTCGAATTTCTCGACGGCGCTGCGCGCTGCGCTTCGGCAAGATCCCGACGTCATACTCGTCGGCGAAATGCGCGACATTGAGACGATTCAGACGGCGCTGCTTGCGGCTGAGACTGGCCACCTTGTACTTTCGACCTTGCATACTCTCGATGCGACCGAGACGATTCAGCGCATTATTGCTGTGTTTCCGCCGCCGGAGCAGAAGCAGATTCGTTTGCAACTCGCGAGCACTCTGCGCGCTGTGGTCAGTCAGCGGCTGGTGCGACGCGCCGATTTGCTTGGCCGCGTTCCTGCTGTCGAAGTGATGATTGCGACGGGATATATTCGCGATTGCATCATGAATCCGGATAAGACGCGCATGATTCGCGACGCGATCGCCGCCGGAACTTCGCAGTACGGCATGCAGACTTTCGATCAGTCGATTTACGATCTGTATTCGCGCGGATTGATTACGCTGGAGGAAGCGCTGATGCGGGCTTCGAATCCGGATGAGTTCCGGCTGCGCGTTCAGGGCGTTCGCTCGACGGCAGATTCCGCGCGAGAAGAAATGGAACGCGCGATCAACGAATTCGAGCGCTCGGGTCCGCGATAAGTACGGACGCGGAGATTTGAAAAGGCGGAAGCGCGGAAAGCATACCGCAGATTCCTCGTCGGACCCTCGTCGGGTCCTTCTCGGAATGACGGAGATGGAAATTAGCTGAGTGGCTTTAGAGCCGACTCGACTGCCTAAAGTCAAAAACGCCGGCAAGATGCCAGCGCTACGAATGATATCGTGCCGCTTAGCCGCGAGTAGCTTGCTTCTTTTGTTTCAAGTCTCTATCTTCAGTTCGTGCGGTCTCGTTCGCCTCGTAAACTCGCCACGGAATCCGAACTATATGCGGCGGCTTTGCGCGCGCTGATGCGGCGGGCGCACTCGGTGCACGAAATGCGGCAGCTACTTGAGCGCCGGACCGAGAGCGCAGACGACGCGAGCGCGGTTCTCGCTCGGCTGAAGCAAAATAAATACCTTGATGATGCTCTATTTGCCGCGGAATTTGCGCGCGTTCACGGATTGGCGCGCCGCCAGGGACGATTTCGCATTTCGCGGGAGCTGCGGCAGCGCGGCGTGCCTGACCGGCATATCGAAGCGGCGCTCGACGCTGTATTTGCGGAGACGAGCGAAGCGGATCTCATCCGCGTGCGGCTGAAGCGCAAACTCGCGAGTTTTCGAGGGCGGATCGATCAGCGCAAAGCTGCCTCGCTCTATCGTGGGCTGCTGCGTGCTGGATTTTCGGGTGACGCGGTGAGAGATGCGCTGCGAGCGGCGCGCGTGGACGCCGCCGCGATCGCCGACATTGCAGAATCTTCGCCGGAGGAAGAGTAGCCCGGCGATTGGGCTGGTCAGGCCGTACGTGGGCCGCGCAGTATGCGAACTGGAAATAGAATGATCGCGCGAACCAGCTCGAGCGCTCCATCCACCGCTATTCCCAAGATGCGGAACGGCAGCAACAGCAGCCAAACGATGGGATAGAGCACCAGCGCCAGTAGCGCCAGCGGCCAGCACAGCACCAAGAGAATGCACCACAATAAGAACTTCATGATCGCCCCCAAGCCTGCCATATCTATATACGCGCAAGCGAGCAATTTCGTTCCGTCCGCTCGCGGGCGTTCGTTGCGAGGCGGGAATCGCTCTGCGATAATGAATTTGTTGGGAAATTCCTGAGGACAAATTGACTGGCAACGAGATCCGCGAGACGTTTTTGGGGTTTTTTGAGGAGAAGGGGCACCGGCGCGTGCGGAGTTCTTCGCTCGTCCCGACGAATGATCCGACGCTGCTTTTTACCAACGCGGGGATGAACCAGTTCAAGGATGTTTTTCTGGGCGTCGAGCAGCGCGATTATAAGCGCGCGACGACGTGCCAGAAATGCGTGCGCGCGGGCGGCAAGCATAATGATCTCGAGAATGTCGGATTTACGAATCGCCATCACACGTTTTTTGAGATGCTTGGGAATTTTTCCTTTGGCGATTATTTCAAGAAGGATGCGATTGGGTTTGCGTGGGAGTTGGTGACTTCGCCGCAGTGGTTCGGCATTCCCAAGGACAAGTTGTACGTCACGATTTTCAAAGGCGAAGAAGGTATTGCGCGCGATGCCGAGGCTTACGATCAGTGGGTGAATCAGGGAGTCGAGAAGGGCCGCATTCACGAACTTGGCATCGCGGAAAATTTCTGGGCCATGGGCGATACGGGGCCGTGTGGGCCGTGCAGCGAGATTCACTACGACATGGGGCCCGCAGCGTCGGATCAGGGCCACGTGGACTGCCAATTTCCATGCGATTGCGGGCGATATGTCGAAATCTGGAATCTCGTTTTCATGCAGTTCAATCGAGATGCGAGCGGCACGCTCAATCCCCTGCCGAAGCCGTCGGTGGATACGGGACTCGGACTCGAACGGCTCGCCGCAGTGCTGCAGGGCAAGATTTCGAATTACGACACCGACCTTTTCGTTCCATTGACGAAGCGCGCGGCCGAGCTTTGTGGCATCGACTTCAGCGGTGAAGAAGCTCTTGAAGAAGGCAAAGGCGGAGCCGCGTCTCTGCGAGTGATTGCCGACCACGCCCGTGCGACGACTTTTCTTATTAACGATGGCGTCGTTCCTTCAAACGAGGGCCGCGGGTACGTCCTGCGCAAGATAATGCGACGTGCTGTCTATCACGGACGGCTACTAGGGCAGGAGGCGCCGTTCTTTTTCCAGTTGGTATACGCCGTGCGCGATCTTATGAAAGATGCTTACCCTGAACTGATTGAAAGCGCGGACCGCATCTCACGTCTTGTGAAGGCCGAAGAAAGCAGGTTCGCCCACACCCTCGACTACGGTCTCCGGCAGTTCGAGGATGAAGAGAATCTACTACGAGACGTTGCTAGACGTTCGGGTCCAGGAGACACGCTCACACTTCACGACAGTGCGCGGAGGTCCGAGCGGAAGTCCGTGGCTCGCTCAAGGCCAGACCAGAAAGCAGCTGGAATTGTAATTACTTACCCAGGTGAAAAGGCTTTCAAGCTCTATGACACGTACGGCCTGCCGCGCGATTTCATCGAGGACATTGCCCGCGATGCTGGTATGACCGTGGATTGGGTTGATTTTGACCGCGCGATGGAAGAGCAGCGCACCCGTGCACGTGCGTCGTGGAAGGGCGTGCACAAAGAAGCGGCGAGCCCGGCGTATTCGAAGCTGGCTGAAACATCGAAGACTGAGCCGGATTTTTATTTTGGTACGGAGACGCGGGATTGCCGGATTGAAGCAATTGTCACGAAGGATGGGCTCGTCAACGAACTTCCTGCGGGAGCGGAGGGTGAAGTCGTTCTTGATCGGACGACGATTTACGCTGAATCAGGCGGACAAGTCGCTGATACGGGCTTGTTTCTCGACAATCGCGAAACGATGCAGCTTGCCGAAGTTCGCGGCGCGTATTATCCGGTGTCGCGGCTTGTGGCGCATCGTGTCATCGCCAAGGAAACTCTACATGTCGGCGACCGCGTGGCGACCGTCGCGGACCCGATCCGCCGCGCGCGCGACCGGCGCAATCACACCTCGACACATCTTTTGCATTCCGCGCTGAGAAATATTCTTGGGACGCACGTGAAACAAGCTGGCTCGCTCGTCGCGCCCGATCATTTGCGTTTCGATTTCTCGCATTTCGCGGCCATCGATCCGAGCGACCTCGCGGAAATCGAGCAACAAGTGAACGAAGAAATCCGGCGCAACTATGAAGTGCAGACCGACCTGATGAACATTGACGCCGCGCTTGCATCCGGCGCCCTCGCGTTTTTCGGCGACAAGTATCCGGACGCGAATGTCCGCGTGGTGACGATCCCCGACGCCGAGTACCCGCGCGGCTTCTACAGCAAAGAGTTGTGCGGCGGCACGCACGTCACCCGTTCCGGCGATATCGGTGTGTTCAAGATTCTCTCGGAGCAATCGGCCGCCGCCGGGGTGCGCCGAATTGAGGCCATCAGCGGCGAGCGGGCGCTCGCGGAGTACCAACAGGCGCTCGAAACGCTGCGGAAGGTCGCCGGGCTCGTTAAATCCAGCCCCGATGGGGTTCTGGCGGCCGTAGAGCGCCAGGCGCTGGCCATCAAGCAACTAGAGAAGGAACTCGAAGGCCAGCGGCGCAAAACTGCCGTTTCGATGGTGGATACGCTGCTCGAATCAGCGCGCAAGGTAAAAGACGTAAACGTCCTGGCATCAACGGTTTCCGGCGTCGATCGCGACGGGATGCGGCAGCTTGTGGACTCCCTGCGGCAGAAATTAGGCTCCGGCGTTGTGATTCTAGGGGCGGCAGACGATGGCAAAGTGGCTCTAATCACAGNNGAGGCTGGCGGAAAAGACACATCTGCTTTAGAAAGTGCTATCTCCGATGCCTATAGCTTGTTGGAACGAATGCTATAATTCATTGAAGCGCCAGTTCCACGCCGGAAGGACCTCCCTTCTCGACGTGGTGGCATTATTCGTGCGGAAGTTGGAGTTTCTGCCTTTCCCTTGCGATGATGAACAAGAGAGCTATATCGATTGCGGCTGTAGCTTGCGGCACGTGGCTAGTATTAGCGCTGCCGGCTTGCGCACAAATTGCGTCGAGTACGAATGACAAAGGCAATCTTGTGTTCGTTAACGCGGAGACGCCGGTAACGGCATCTCATCGTATAGCGCCTTTTGGCACGCGGGTTTCCCCGCAGTTGGGTGCTGAAACGCGGCTAACGAGCGAAACGCCGGTACACGCAGCAGTGGTGCCGCCGGATCGTCTTGAGCGAATTGTTCGGGACGCAGCCGCGAAGCACAATTTGGATCCAGCCCTGGTGAAGGCTGTAATTGGGGTTGAATCCGGATGGAACCAGACGGCGATCTCGCGCAAGGGAGCACTGGGATTAATGCAATTGATCCCATCAACGGCGGGACAAATGGGCGTAGGAAATGCGTTCGATCCGGTAGAGAATGTGAATGGTGGAGCGGCTTATTTGCGCTCGCTCCTCGACCGGTTCCATGGTGATCTCGAGAAGTCTCTGGCCGCGTATAATGCAGGGCCAGGGGCAGTGGAACGGGTTGGAGGTATACCAAACATTCCGGAAACGCGTTCTTATGTCCGAAAAGTCACAGACTCCTACTTCCGGCCCGGCTCAGGTCGAGATCCATCGTTCTCTGCAAAGCCGCGAATTCCCGTGCGGCGCGAAGTGGATCAGAACGGCCGGGTAGTTTTTACGAACGAATGACGCAAAGACGATTTGAATTAAACCTGGGCGCAACAATGCCCGCAATTCGCCGCACGATTCTAGCGGCCGTCGGAGTTTTGACAGCAATTGTGTGTCTTTCCGCCCCGGCATCGGCGCAGAATAATACTGACCAGGCACGCCGGCAATTTGAAAAGGCGGTCTCGCTCCGCACGGAACTCGAAAGCCACCCGCAGGGCCAGCGCACTCTCGAAGCATATAGGCAGGTCGTCGCCGCGTATAAAAAGGTTTACGCATACACGTCGGACGCGGAAATAGTAACGCCCTCGATTGTGGCATCCGCCGAGCTTTCCATCGAAATGGGCCGCCAGTATGACCCGGCCTTTTTCAAGATCGCGATTGGCTCTTACGATTACCTTCTGAAGGAATATCCGCACAGCCGGTACGCTTCTTCGGCGCTCTTCTCGATCGCGGACATTCAGCAGAATGAATTGAAGGATCCGGATACGGCGGAGAAGACATACAAAGATTTCATACAGCGGTTTCCGAAGTCGCCGAGGATAGTTGAAGCCAAGATCGCGATGAGGCAAATCACGCAAGCGCGCAACGATGCCTCCGCGATGCCCGCGACGACGGCGCACAACCGGCAGCCGGCTGCTGCGGACCGCGATACTCTCGAGCCTGCTTCCGATCAGTCGGATGAGCCTTCTACCGCGCCGGTTAATCCGCTTGAAGGCGGAGCTGAGGCCGGCATCGCGCGCGTTACGGGCGTGCGCACCTGGAACGCGGAGAATTACACGCGCGTGGTGATCAATCTCGGCGACTCGATCAAGTACAGAGCCACTCGAATCGGCAATCCCGACCGAATCTTCTTTGACCTGCGCGATGCGAAACTCGATCCCGGCGTCACGCAGAAAACCATCGAGGTCGAGAGTGGCTTCCTGAAGTCCATTCGTCTGGGGCAAAATAAAGACGGAGTGGTGCGGATCGTTCTGGATGTGGATACGGTCAAGCAATATTCAGCGTATCTGCTTCAGAATCCGTACCGGCTCGTCATTGATGTGCACGGAACGGACGTGCATGGCACGCAGCGGCGCACGTCCGAAGCTTCGAATCGTGCGGCTGCAGCGCCAGACACGACGCCCAAGACTGACACGACGAAGAAGACTGAGCCGCCGGCGCGGACTGTTCTGGCAGAACAAGCAACCGAACCGCCCGATTCGAAACGGCTGAAAGTTTACGCCGCGGCGCCTCCTCCGCCTATCGGAATTGAAAAACCTGCGGCGGCAACGACTGGTCCGAAACCGGTTGACCGGCTACCGATTCGCGCGACGTCCGGCCAGAGCCGCGAAGTCGCGGCGCTCGTGCCCGAACCGAAGCCGACGCGTGACGGGGAACGCTCGCTGACCCGTGCTCTGGGGCTGAAAATCAATCGAATCGTGATTGACGCCGGGCATGGCGGCCACGACACAGGCACCGTCGGCGCGCACGGCTTGATGGAGAAAGATCTTTGCCTCGATGTGGCGCTGCGGCTGGGGAAGATGATTCAGGAGCGACTGCCGGGAGCGGAAGTGGTCTACACGCGCTCGGATGATACGTTCATCCCTCTTGAGGAGCGCACCGCGATTGCGAATCAGGCCAAGGCCGATCTTTTCATCTCGATTCACGCGAACTCGAGCCACGATCACGATGCGCGTGGCGTGGAAACGTATTATTTGAACTTCGCGACGTCGCAGGACGCCATGGAAGTGGCGGCGCGAGAAAACGCGCTCGCGGATACGGGCCTGCACGATCTTCAGAACATGATTCAGAAGATCGCCCGGAACGAAAAGATCGAGGAATCGAAGGAGCTGGCGGGCGACATTCAGGACTCGCTCACGAAACGCTTGCAGCAAGTGAATAATTCGGAGAAAAATCGAGGCGTTAAGAAAGCGCCTTTCGTCGTGCTAATCGGAGCGAATATGCCCTCGGTTCTGGCCGAGATTTCCTTCCTGAGCAACTCGAACGACGAGAAAATGCTGAAGAAGGCCGACCAGCGGCAGCGCATTGCGGAAGGTCTATTTAAGGGCGTGACCAGCTATCTCGATAATCTGAACAGCCTGTCGTATAACCTCCAGAAGCCGATGTCATCGCGGCCAGAATCGCCGCTCGATTCTTCCGGGAACCCAAAGTAGTTTCCGGCATCTAATAACTGATAGCATGCGCAAACTCAACATCGTATTTTCGATTATCGCGGCTTTCGTGCTGCTCTCTGCACCGCTTGTGGCTGCGCCCGCGCAGGACACTTTGCCGCCAGACTTTGCCAACTGGACTGCCACTGGCGCGGAAACTGCCGTGCCGTCGGGAAGTCTTCTTGCAAGCCCCGCTATTCTTCAGGAATATGGCTTGGCGGATGCGTGGACCCGCTCGTATTCCCGTGGAACTGACGCGTTACAGGTAATCCTCTACCGGCTAAAGGATCCCACTGGCGCGTATGGTCTGTACTCATATTTGCGGTCGTCGGGCCTTCGTCAAGGGTCGATCCGCGCGTATCCACCACAATTAACAGTGTTCCGCGCGAATGGTGAATCTGTCTCGTATAAGCTGTCTCCATACGCTCAGAAGGGTGATTTTCACCGCGCGGATGTTACCGATCATTCGGTGATTGCTCCCGGTCGCGCGTTGATCCTGCAGGGGAGTTTCGTATTGGATGTTCTTGGGCCAACGATTGCGGGTACTCAGGGGGCCGAGCTACAGAGCTTGGTAGGGGCAGTTGCTCCCAAGTCCAATGCCGGTCCCTACCCAACCCTCTACGGCCACTTGCCACACAGTGGATTCGTTAGCGATTCCGACTGTTACATTCTTGGCCCTGCGGCGTTGCACGATTACTTCCCGGTCGCCGACGGCGATTGGCTTGGATTTGGGAGCGGGGCTGAGGCGGAAGTGGCGAACTATCGAATTAACGGCGAGGATCTCACGCTCCTCATCGCGGACTTCCCTACGCCGCAGGTGGCGACGAAAAAAATGGAAGAGTGGACGAGTATTTTCAACGTGGGCGGCATAGAAAGCGCGGGCGACAAGCCGCTGATTTTTGCGAAGCGCTCGCTCACGCTCGTTGGCCTCGTCTATCATGCGCATTCGCAGACGCAGGCGGCGCTGATATTGAGCCACGTTCACACGGGCGCGGAGTTGACGTGGAACGAACCGGGATTTTCGCTCAGCGACCCCAATATCGGCAGCGTGCTCGTCGGAATCATTTACGGTACGGGCTTTCTATGCATGTTCGCGGTCGTCGCGGGATTGGCGTTCGGCGGGGTGCGCATCGCTGTGAAGCGGCTGTTGCCGGGGCGTGTCTTTGACCGCGGGGATCAGCTGGATGTGTTGCAATTAGGACTCGGCAGTAAGCCCATCAATTCAGAGGACTTCTACGGCATTGGGCCGACGTCGCGGCCCTAGGACCGTCACTATTTTTCCACAACCTTCGCCTTAACATCCACTAACTAACCGCAAATAAACAGTTTACAGGCAATCGCGTTTGTTGGATTCCTTCTTGACTTGTAGCAAGGCCGCCTCTAAACTGCCGCTGAGGAAAGAGTTCTGCGGCCATCCGCGCATTGGCCCAAGGGCTTTTCTCCCCCAAAGGCCCGCCTCGCCGCGGGCCTTCTTTTTTGGGCAGTTGACGGGATACAATCGGCCGAACTGAGCAAATCCCTGGGAGTACCGGCATCTTGCCGGCGATTTTTTTTCAATGCCGCCGGGCGGAAAAACGCCGGCAAGATGCCGGCGCCACGATTGCGATCTCGGCTATCCCTCGAGCTATCCGCTTCCCTTTACGGCAAGGAATCGGCAATACTCCCCACGTTTCATCCTGAACCAGTTGTCTTTGGCTGACCGCTCACTCGAATGAAATCGCCATCTGAGATTGCCGCAATTCTTTCTGCTTCGGCGGCTGGATCGACCAACCCGCGCTCGAAGCCGTGGATTCTGGTCGCCACGATACTCGCGTCGAGCATGGCATTCATTGATAGCACCGTCGTGAATGTCGCGCTGCCTGCTTTGCAGAGAAGTTTTGGCGCCACTGTTACGGATTTGCAGTGGGTCGTCGAGGCGTATTTGCTGCTGCTCGGCTCTCTGATTCTCGTGGGCGGCTCGCTCGGCGACAGGTTCGGCCGGCGGCGGATGTTTCTCTTCGGAGTTTGTGTTTTCGCCGCGGCGTCGGCTTGGTGCGGAGGCGCATCGAGCATTCAGCAGTTGATTGCCGCGCGAGCGGTGCAGGGCTTTGGCGCCGCGTTTCTGGTTCCCGGCAGCCTGTCCATCATCGGCGCGTCGTTCGAGGACAACGAACGCGGCCGCGCCATCGGGACTTGGTCCGGCTTCACGGCAATCACCGCCGTGATTGGGCCCGTTCTGGGCGGATGGTTGATCGAGCATGCGTCCTGGCGATGGGCTTTTCTGTTGAATCTGCCGCTGGCGATCGCGGTGATCGTTGTCAGCATTTGGCACGTGCCCGAAAGCCGCGCCGAATCCGCGCGCGGGCCGGTGGATTGGGGCGGCGCATTGCTCGCGACCTTTGGCCTCGGCGGCGTGGTGTTTGGGCTCGTTGAGTCTTCGCAATTGACCTGGTCGAATGTTCGCGTGATCGCCGCTGTGATTCTCGGCGCGATTTGCTTGGCGCTGTTTTGGTTTGCCGAAAAGGCGGCGAAAGCGCCGATGGTGCCGCCGGAACTTTTCAAATCGCGCGATTTCACGGGCGCAAACATCCTGACGTTTCTCGTCTACGCCGCGCTTGGCGTATTCCTCTTTCTCTTTCCAATGGATTTGATCGAGGTCCAGCACTACTCGGCGACCGCGGCCGGCGCGGCGTTCCTGCCGATGATACTTTTGATGTTTACGCTTTCGCGCTGGTCGGGAGGCCTGGCGGATCGCTATGGTGCGCGGCCGCCGCTCATCATCGGCCCGACTATTGTCACCATCGCGTTTCTGCTCTTGGCGTGGCCATTTGCCGGACGAAGCTATTGGACCAGCTATTTTCCTGGGATTGTCGTGCTTGGATTCGGGCTTGCCGTGAGCGTGGCCCCGCTGACGACGGCGATCATGGGAGCGGCGGATCGGGCCAACGTTGGCGCGGCTTCGGGAATCAACAACGCGGTGGCGCGCATCGCGGGACTCATCGCGATTGCCGTCCTTGGAATCGTTGTGACGTCGGTATTCAACAACGGGCTGCAACGGCGTCTCGCGCACATTCACATCGAGGAGCCGACTAGGTCGGAGATTCTCAATCAGCGAACGAAGCTAGCCGCGATCGAAATCCCAGCAGGCGTGAGCGCGGACGAACGTCAGGCGATCTCCGCGGCTATCGCGAATTCCTTTCTTGAAGCGTTTCGCGTGACCATGCTTCTCTGCGCGCTTCTCGCGGCCAATGGCGTGATTTCTGCCTACCTGATGATTGGGAATAACAGGACTACCGAGAGTGCGGGGCATTCCGCTCGTACGTAAAATAGAACCTTCTTATACGAACCGCAGATCCCTCACTTCGTTCGGGATGACAACTTTTTTCGAGTCTGGGTCCGCTTGACAAAGTTTAGAAACTTTTCGAAATAGAAATAATGTGGATCGCTCACGTGTGGCAGGCACGCGCGATTAATTTGCGTGAATCGTTTTGCGTTGCGCTGCGGATTCCAGTGCGGCGGAGACCTCTTCGTCCGTCGTACTCTGAAAATCGGCATACCACTGGCCAACAGCCGCAAAATCGTCAGGCGCCGACAAGCACACGATCTCGTCGGCAACCTTGGAAAGCTGCCGGACCGCATGCGGCGAAGCGACAGGAACCGCGACGACAATTTGCGACGGGCCAAGTTTTCGGAGCGCCTCAAGGGCGGCGCGCGTGCTGGATCCGGTGGCGATGCCGTCGTCCACAAGAATCACGATGCGATCTTTCACGTCCAGCGCAGGCATGCCGCGGCGGTACACAAGCTCGCGACGATCGAGTTCCTTCATTTCTCGCTCGATTACGGCGTCGAGCGCGGCATCCGGAATCGCCAGTTCCTCGACTATGGCGGCGTCCAGAACACGAACGCCTCCCGAGGCGATCGCGCCGAAGGCGAGCTCTTCATGTTGCGGCACGCCCAGCTTGCGAACGACGAAAATGTCCAAGGGAGTGGCGAGTGCACGAGCGACTTCAGCTGCGACGGGCACGCCGCCGCGCGGCAGACCGAGTACGACGACATTTGAATTTTTGTGAAATCGCGTTAATTGCGCGCCAAGTTTTTGGCCGGCGTCTTTGCGATCGCGAAAGATCAAACGTCACTCCGGTCGTGAAGAATAGTTTCGCTAGCGGAAGAGGGCCAAATCAATCGCGTTCGCCATGGCTTCGTGGCCTGCGGGATTAGGGTGCAGGTGGTCGCCGCTGTCGTAGCTCGGAGTCAGAGCGGCGGGATTCGCCGGGTCCCGCAGCGCGGCATCGAAATCAATCACGCCGTCAAAGGCGCCCGATTCCTTGATCCAATGATTCGCGGCTTGGCGCTTCGATTCGCCCTGTTCCGTCCAGCCTCCGTAACCTTTGTACGGAAGTATCGTCGCGCCGAAGATTTTCAATCCCGCCGCGTGCGCCTGCTCGATGATTTGTTTGTACCCCGCGATCAAATCATCGGCGGTGATTTGCATGCGGGTTAGGCACGGGACGTATTTAGCCCGTATGGAAGAAGCGGGCGTGTCGGGCTGGCCAATGTCGTTCGTGCCTTCGAAGAGAATGATGTCGCGAACGCCGGCGTAGTCGAAGGCGTCGCGATCGAGCCGGGCCAGGGCGTTCGTTCCGAAGCACGGCGAACTCGTGAGCACGCGATTGCCGCCGATCCCTGAATTGAGCACTGCCATCGCGTTGTGCGCCGGGCCCGCGAGAATTCGCCGCGCCAGAACATCCGTCCACCGCGCGTTCGTGTCCGGCTTCGTCGACGATCCATCCGTAATGGAATCGCCGAACGCGACTACGGCTCCTCGCAATTTCTGTGGTGCGAGCACGTCAATTTCGCCAAGGAAATACCACGAGCCAGTTGTCTTCGTGAACGCGCTTGTACTTTCGTCAGCGGTAAAATTGCCGGCCGTCGAAATAAAATTGGTTTGAAACGCAGCAGCATGGCCGGTCGCCAAGCGCGCCGGTCCTATCGTGAAAAGGCTGATCACGAGATTTTCTTCCGCGCCAACGGACAGAGGAATTGGATCACTGAGAGCTTCGGAGCCTTCCGGCATCATGACGGATTTCGAGCCGCCAAATGTAACGGCGTGATTCGTGCCTGCGGCGAGGGCGGCTCCGTTCGCTTCCAAGCCGGCATAAACAGAATCGAACGTGATCGCTTTGGCGCCGAAAGCGTTCGACAAGCGAATTCGAATCTCGCGTCCGCCGATGGTGGTGTGCACAATTTCGCGAATGGTCTGGTTCTCGAGCGAGTCGGGAACGCTTGCCGAGCTAAAAACACCGGCGGCGTCCGGATTCTCAAGATCGATATTCGCGGTGCTCCAAGTTGCGACCCAATGATCTTTGCCCTTGTTGCCTTTGTCGCCCTTGCCGCCAATCGCGGAAGCCGGCAAGCATACAAGCGGGACAACCACCCACAGCACACGGAGCGAAACATCAAGAATGCGCTTGAAATTGAGGATCATTTACGCCGCTCCGGTCGAATCTTTTCAGCAGGGACAATTCCCTGCCCTTCTAGCACCCAGTAAAACTGATCGGCCGCGAGATTAGTCAATATCTCGACTTTCCCCGACGGCCAATGAATCTCCACGCGTTCGATTTTCGCCGCCGAGCCCAGGCCAAAATGCAACCGCAGATCGTTCTGCGACAAATAGCTTCCACCACTGTGGATTTCGTCGGTCTGCGTCATGCCGCCCGCGACGATTTTGATTCGCGCGTTCAGCGCCAGGCGATTGCTCTTCGTCCCCGCAAGTTCAAAGCTCACCCAGTGCCGCCCGGGAACGCCGTGGTTTCGCAGAACCATCGGGCCGCCGTCGAGATCCCCGACGACCACGTCCATATTTCCATCATTGAAAAGATCGCCGANNGATATCCGCCGCCCGAGGGCAGCGTGTCCACCTGCGGATAAACGTGGCCGGTCGCGGTAATCAGATCGAGCCATCCATCGTTATCCAAATCAACGAACGCAGCGCCCCACTTGACCCATGGCAACGACGGTAAGGCACTGTGCGACGCGTAGGAAACATCCGTGAAGTTCCAGTCACCGTCATTACGGAAAAGCAAATCGTCTTCGTCCTCAAAATTTGTGACATACAACGCGGGCAAGCCAGTGTGGAGATAATCTCCGGCCGCAATCCCCATCGAAGCTTGCTCGGAGCCATCTTCGCTGACCGCAGTTCCGGACTCGAGTCCGATATCTTTGAACTTTCCGCCGCCAAGATTCTTGTAGAGAAATTTCGGAGTGGAATCGTTCGCGATATAGATATCCGGACGCCCGGTATTGTTGAAATCCACCCATAGGACGCCCATTCCGTAATAGCCATTTGGATCGCTCACGCCGGCGCTCTTCGAAACATCGGTGAATGTGCCGTCGCCATTGTTGTGAAATAAAGAGTCGCCCGCGCCACGCAATCCGCGAGGGCCGCACTGCACATCAATGCCGCGATATTTGCAGTTGGGAGATTTTCCGAATGCGGGCAGATCGTTGAGATGGAAATCAACGTAATTCGCCACCATAAGATCGACGAATCCGTCGCCATCGTAATCGCCAAACGCCGCGCCTGTAGACCAACGGCCGTCGGCGACGCCCGCCTTCGCGGTGACGTCGGTAAACGTTCCGTCGCCGTTATTGTGATAGAGGACGTTGCCGCCGAGACAGGTCAAGTAGAGATCCGGCCAGCCGTCATTGTCGTAGTCGCCGACGGCGCCGCCCATCGCGAAGCATGGCGACGTCAAGCCAGAGCTCTTCGTCACGTCAGTGAAAGTCCCGTCGTGATTGTTGTGATAGAGCGCGCCGAGGCTTGGCTGCCCCTTCACCGCCATCTCGACCGTGGGCGCATTCGTAAAATATATATCCGGCCAGCCGTCGCGATCGTAATCGAATAAAATCACACCGCCGCTCATGGATTCGACGATGTATTTCTTCGAGGGATCGGACGTGTGCTTGAACGTAATTCCCGCCTTGGCCGTAATGTCTTCGAGTTGCGGCACCGGGCGATTCGCGCACATGGCAGCTTTTGCTCCGGGCGGAGGCGCGGCAGGCGCATTGTGGCCGGCCTGCGCGTGCGCCAAATCCGTGGCGATGAGGAACAGAAATAGAATCCTGACGGCCAATCGCGAGGATCGGCCCATCAAGCGATTTCCCATTCGCAGTTCATCATGGCGTTTGCACCGGCTGGGCCGCGCGGTCGCGCGATTTCGACTTGAGATCTTTGTAGATGGCAAGCTCGCGGTCTGCGTCCGCAATGCGTGCGTCCTTGCGGTATGCTGCCTGCAACTGGTAATGGACGTAGTCTGTGTTGGGACTTAGCCGCGCTGCAGCTTCTAAGTGCTCGATTGCCTCGTCCAGTTTTCCGCGATCGAGGAGAATCTTGCCCACCTGGTATTGCGCGTTGGCATAATCCGGGTTTGCGGCGATTACTTGCTGAAACAACTCCATCGCCTCGCCGGTCTTCGATTGCTGCGCGTAGACGAAGCCTAAATTGTATTTTGCATCGGCGTCGCCGGGCGCGAGCGCCAACTCAGATTTGAACTCCTCGGCCGCTTCAGGCCAGCGCTCCCAACGAATGTCAGCCTCACCCGCATAGAGATGCGCTTTGGGAAGCGAAGGATCATCGGCGAGCGCTCGATGAAAAGAGTCTACCGCGCGGGCGTAGTTGCCGATTTCGGTCCAAAGTTGGCCGGCCACGATAAGAGCGTCATTTGAAAGCTTTCCCTTCTCGTATTGACTCAGAACCTCTGTCGCCTTCTTCAAATCGCCCGTGCGCGTCAGGGACGCCGCCCAGGCGTATCCTACGAGGCCATCTTGCATGCCGCGTGCGCCGAGCGGCGCAAACGTCTTCGCAGCGTCGGCGAACGCATCCGTCCCAAAGTACGCCATGCCGAGCATCGCTCGCACGGGAGCATCGCTCGGGTCGTCAACGAGCGCGTGCGAAAGCCCGCGAATCGCCTCGGGGTAATTATTAGCGCGATACGCGCAGAGGCCGAGGTTCTTTTGCAAGCCGGCAATCCCTGCGTTCCAATGCTCGGCCTCCTGGTAATGACCGAGCGCCGCCGTGAATGCGCCGCTCACGGCCTCGGATGTAGCGAGATCGTTGAAACCGAGGCCGAGTATCGTGCGCAGCCGCGTCTCCTGAGAATCGGCCGAGGCGCGCTGTTTTTCGTTCAAATTGGCGTGAGCCAGCGTGGATGCGTCCACGCGCCCGAATGGATCGGCATTCGCGTCGAGGACCGGCGCGGCTTCTTCCTCCTGCTGCGTATTGATGGGCACAAGCGCGGCTGCGGAGCCAGCGCCACCCGCCAAAGCCATCGAGGCGACACTCTGCTGCGTCTGCTCCATGACTTTCTTTTGAAGATCGTGCGCCTTCGCGACAAAGATGTCCGCTTCCTCCGTGCGCCCGGATTTTTCGAGAATGCGCGCCAAATCAACATACGCCCTGCGAATTTGGTAACTCGAGCGGGATTCATCCCGGCCGGTCAGCTCAATCGTCTTCCGGAATGCCTCTTCGGCGCTCTTCATGTCGCCTTGAGCGAAGGCATTCAGGCCCAGATATAAGAACGGCTCGGGCCACGTGGGATTCACGCTTGCGGCTATCTTCAGATATTTATTCGATTCGTCGTATTCGCGCTCGACGGAATCCGTGAAGCCCAACATGTAATTGGACAGGAAATCGCGCGGGTAATACTCGAGTTCCTTTCGAAATTCTGCGGTGGCCTCGGGCACCGGCTTCCATTCGTTGACCGACAGAATCGCCAGACCGAGGAAGTAGTGAGCGTGAGGGGTGCGGGGATCGAGCTCCACGGCGCGCTTCAGCTCTCGAATCGAGTCCGGCATATCCTCGGCGTCGCGATAAGCCCGGCCGAAGAGCACGTGCAGCGAACCGCTATCGCCGGCAAGTTGAATCATCTGCTCGAAGACTGCCGCGGCGCGTTGCTTGGCTGCAGCGTCCTTCGAATCGAGCAGACAGATCCCCAGGGCGTACAAAGTCTCGACATCGGGCTTAATTTGGACGGCATGGGATAGCGCGTCGGCCGCTTTTCCATATTCGGCTTTGCGTGACCAGGCCCGGCCGCTGACAACGTACGCTCTCGCGTCGCTCGAGATGGCAAGAGCCTTCTCCGAATCCGAAATCGCATCGTCGAGGCGATTTGACTGCAATTCGGCGATTGCGAGATCGACTCGCGTGTCGGGAAGTTCCTCGAAATCTAGGGAGCGGCGGTAGAGCTCGATGGCCTGCGGGTAGGCCGCTTCCAGCAGCCGCAACTGTCCCATTTCTCGCAGAGCGAACGCGATGAGGCGATCGTTGACAAGTGCGACTTCCGCCGGGTTGCCAGAATTTCGCGCGGTCCGCGCCGCCTCGATGCGCTTCGCAAGCTCGGTTTCCGCGGGAGACGCGGGCGCGTCCTTCGGCGCTGCCTTAGCGCTTTGCTTAGCGGGCGCTTGCGCGTGAGACTGGGAAATCTCGAAAGGCGCAAAGAGAGCGGAGGCGACAACTATGCCGCAAATAAACCAACGAAGGATGCGTCCAACGCGAGGAATACCAGAGGACCTTGCGGATCGGACTTTCACCAGGTTACGATTCCCACACGCTCAAAAGACTAAACGGCGGGGCCCGATTTTTCAAGCCCCGCCGTTTCAATTCTCAAGACTCGTTACGTTTTTCAGAACGAGAAGTGCAAGCCGTACTGAATCTGCCGCGGAGGCAGAACGGCAGTAGCTTGTCCAAAGTTCCCGATCGTTCCCGCTGTTTGTGACGTAACCACGTTATTAGTCGGGCTGCAAGGCAATCCTGAAGTGGCCGTCGCGCCACCGCAGAAGAGGTTGCTGCCACTGTATCCATTGGCGAAGTTATTCCCCGAGAAGTTCGGGTGGTTGAATATGTTGAAGAAGTCGACCTGGAACTTGATCCGGTACTTCTCCTTCATCGTCCAGTTCTTGGCAAGCTGCATATCGAAATTTACCAAACCCGGACCGGAGCAAGCGCCGCGGCCTTCCATGTCGGAAGGTATCGAACCGATTGTATCTCCGACCAGCGTGAACGCCGCTGGGTTAATGACTTGGAAGGCTCCGACGCCCGGCCCAGAATTGCAGCTTACGCCAGAAACCCGGATCGGACGCTGGGGATCCGTGAAACCGCTCCCGATCAGCGAGTTGAGGCTGCTGGTCAGAACGGTTTGGTTGGGCGCGGTTCCAAGTGTGATATTCGATCCGGCAGCTCCCGAGGTATNNCTGAATTGCCACTCTCTGCGGTGACGATGCTGTTGAATTCCCATCCGCCCACAGTTTCGCGAATGGCGGTAGCCTTGTCGCCAAGTTTGGGAAGGAACAGGACTTCGTTCGCCACGAAGATGTGCGGACGGTTAATGTCCGTATTGCCCTTATTCAAGCTCGGATCGGCGTTGTTCAGCCACGCTTCCTGGTTAACGCTGCCTGAGGAGTTGTCCAGGTCGACGTTACCAATCGAATGTGAGTAGGTATACGCTACCTGGAATTGAGAATGGTTGGTGAGCTGAGACTTGAACAGCGCTTGGAGCGAATGGTACGTGGCGTGTCCGCCGCGCGAGAACTCTCCAATTTCGCCGAAGTTCGAAGCCGGACGGAGAGCATTCTGTGCGGTGCTTGCCAAAAACGCTCCGGCGAGCCAGTTGGCTTCAGGAACCTGGTTCAAGTCCGACTGTGAAGTCAGGTGGATACCCGTGTTACCGACATATCCGATATTTAACACGGTATTCTTGAACAACTGACGCTCGACCGAGAGATTCCACTGCCAACTGTTCGGTGTAATACCGCGCGGATTCTTGGCAGCGCTTGGCGAGACGCTCGGGTTCGACAGCGCGGGTGCAACTTCGAAAGTCCGCGGTGTCTGTGCGTCAATGACGAAAGGCGCAGAGAAAGCGAGCCCTTCGTCGAGGCCGACGACCTCTCGCTGGAAGAACTGGCCCAAGCCCGCACGTACGGCCGTCTTCCCATCTCCTCTCACGTCCCAAGCAATACCCAGGCGAGGCGCGATGTCGTGGTTGTTGTTGTTGACCAAAGCGCGATTCGGGCCCGGCGTCCCTGATGAGAGCGGCAATGGAATGCCGAGCGTGCTCAGGAATGCAGCTTCCGTGGCGCAGGGCGTCGTACCAGGAACGATTACCACACCGTTGCAGGCGTCCGACGGAAACGCAGCAGCCCTCGATGCGCTCCAGTCCGCCAGGCTAAAATTCGACCAAGCGTTGTCTCCCGAATATGGCTCCCGATAGAAGGACCAACGGAATCCATAGTCCACGGTCAGGTTCTTCTTGAGCTTCCAGGAATCGCCGAGATACCACTCGAAGTCGTGCCAGTTGACCATCGCGAACGGGTTGGCTGTCTTTTCGGAGGTGTCGGAATTGAAACTTTGCCCGGGGATTAGAATGTTTGCGAGCAAGTTGCCCGTGGAGTACAAGGCAGAATAGCTATTCGGGTCGAAGAACGGACGATCGGTAGGCCCCTCGCCGTTTTCGATCTTGGCGTTCGTGCTGTAAAACGCCCCGGCTTTGATGATGTGATTGCCCATTACCTTCGTCAGGTTGTCTTGAACTGTATAAAGGTCCTCGTGGTTGCCGTAGGGTGGGATGGCCCAAATATTCTGACCGCTACCGTAAGGCCCCAAACCTCCCCATCCAATTTGCGGTATGGCTTCTCCCAATTTAAGCGAAGACGGCCACGCCGTCGGTACTTGGGCATCGATTTGCGACGCTAGAGTGGGGTTGGTGCCTGCGAAACCCGTGATGATGGCGTTGTGCCCGTAGCCGAACTCGACGTCGTTCACAAGCGAATTGGTAATCGTCGAACTCAACCTTGCCATGACGCTCTTCGAGGGCTGGCTCCAATTCGCGCCCAGGGTCGGGAAAATCGCGTCACCCCAGAACTCGTTTGAGTTCGGAAACGGGTTGGTCCACGAATCGTTTGTCCACCTCACCGTTATCCTGTTCCGTTTGGTAACGTCGTAATCGCCGCGGACGTTCCACTCGCTCCAGTTCTGACTGTTTCTTTGCGATTGCGCCCAGTTATTTTGATTTCCGGTAGCCCCCGCGATGTTAGGCGTTGGATAGAAACTCGAGTACAACAGGCCCACCGGGTCCGGGTTTGCGATCTTGTACGGATTGCCCGCCGCTTGAAATTGGGCTGGAATAATCGGAACGTTCGCCAAGCAGTTCGTGCTCGTTGGGTTAGCTGCATCCGCGCTGAAGTCTCCCATTTCCTCGGCAGCCGTCGGAACGCAAGCAGCTACGGCATTTCCTTGAATTTGGCGGTTCCACTCCTGATTCCACCAAATAAAGAGCTTGTTCTTTATGATTGGGCCGCTGGCGTTATAGCCCCAGTCGTTGCGACGAAGCTCGGCCTTGTTCAACCCGTCCTTATTCGAGAAAAAGTCGTTGGCGGCCAGAGCGTCGTTCCGGCCCTGGTAGAAAAGTCCGCCATGGAACTGATTCTGGCCCGACTTCGTTGTCAGGCTGATAATTGCGCCCGCCGCCTGGCCGTACTCCGGGCCGTAGGAATTGCGCAGCAGTTTGAATTCAGCGATCGTATCAATCGAGGGATAAACCAAAATCGTGCGGCCTGAACCAACGTCATTGTTGTTCACGCCGTCAACAAGGAACAAATTGTTGTTGTATGGATTGCCGTTCACGGAGAAATCGGCGCCGCCTGCCAGTCCTTTGTCGGTGTGGTCGAATGAGTTGGCCGTAGATACGCCCGGCGACAGGGTAACCAGGTTCATGAAGTTCTCGCCGTTGAGGGGAAGCTCTCGAACCTGAGTGCCTTCGACGACTTCGCCAACCACCGCGCTCGTCGTCGCAACCTCAACCGCATTCGCTTCGACTACGATCTTCTCGCTCTGGGTGCCCACTTGAAGGGTGACATTCACTACAGTAGCGGTTGAAACGTGTACGACGACATTCTGCTCGACTTCTTCCTTGAAGTTGCCCTGGGAGAAATGAACTTCGTAGTTGCCGAGCGGCAATTGTTCGAAGGCGAACGCGCCCAGATCGCTGGTCTTCGCCGTATAAGTCTCGTTCGTGCCCTTGTTGATCGCTGTGACCGTCGCCCCAGCGATGGATGCTCCGCTCGGGTCGCTGACGATACCAGTGATCGAACCGTTGTAATTTTGCGCGCGCGTGGCGAGCGGCGCCAACAGCGCCAGCAGCAGCACGCAGAACAAAGCGCGGATCATCGTCCAAGCGTGATTCGAGTTAATTTCTTCAGTTCGAACAGTCATCGCACACACCTCGCCGGAGATTTTTTCCGCCCTATTCCGAGTCAGAAAGCGAATCGCCCATTTCAAGAATTGAATATTTCCAGCACCCCGGAGCGGGTTGCATCGATCCTGAATTCCCAAGGATCGACGGCCTACGGACCCACCCCAACGAACTAATCAATTTCTACTAGTAGACTATCTAAACTTTGCGGAGTTGCTTGTCAAGAGAAATAATGATATTGCGGCGTAAAATAATGATATTCTAGTGCTTGGGCGGAACCGCTATCGTCGCGTCCCGTTGACTGGGCGGACCCGCATGCGCACTCATTTTCAGGTAAATATATGCTGCCGATAGTGTATGGTTGTGCGCTATTTTGAGTTCACTCACGGAGTAGGATCGACTTTTCATTGGGCACGGCTGGCCGGAATACCCTTTAGATTGAGTGGCTTACGCATAATCGGCCGCTAGACACGATCTCGTTGGGAGTATGAAGAATGGCTTCTGATTCCAGGAAGAAGAAGCCTGCCACTCGAAAAGAGTCCAGGGCCACGCTCAAGACACTCGCGCAGCATCTCGGTCTGACGCCGGGAACTGTCTCGGCTGCGCTCAATGATTCTGCGGCGGCTCGCTCGCTCCCCGAACACACTAAGCAGCGCATTCTCGAAGCCGCGCGTGAATTCAATTACCGGCCGAATTACTTCGCTCGATCGTTGCGCCTTCGCCGCACTTATACCATCGGAGTGATTGCTGAAGAAATCGGCGACGCCTATGGCGCGATGATCATCAGTGGCGCCGAAGAATATTTGCGCAAGAGCAATTATTTTTTCCTCACGGTCTGCCACCGCCACGACCCGAAGGTTCTGCAGACTTACTCACAGCTACTCTTGGCCCGCGGCGTCGAGGGCTTCATCACCACGGATACTTCCATTACGGCGCCGCTCGGGCGCCCGACCGTCGCAGTTTCAGGACACGAGCGCGTTGATGGCGTGACGAATATCATTTTGGACCATAAGCTCGCCGCGCGGCTCGCCCTCACTCATCTGGCAGAGCTGGGTCATGAAGAAATTGCATTTCTAAAGGGACATCGGCTGAGCTCTGACTCCGCGACACGATGGGAAGCGATTTGTGAAGTCGCCGCTGAATTGGGCATTCGCATTCGGCCGGAGCTCACCATCCAGATTGATAGCACTGTTTCCACTCCGCATCTGGGATATCCGTACGCAAAGGAGTTGCTCACGCGACGCCGACCCTTTACGGCGCTTTTCGCCTACAACGACGTATCGGCGATCGGCGCTATGTGGGCGTTTCGAGAGTCGGGATTGCGAATACCGGAGGATAATTCGGTGGTGGGATTTGACGATATTCCCGCAGCATCGTTTGCGGATCCAGGTTTGACGACAGTCCGCCAGCCACTCGAACGCATGGGAGAGATTGCGGCCAGAACGCTTGTGGAACAGATCGAGGGCCTCGCCGATTCAACCCATCAGATTACAGTCGAGCCGGAATTTGTTGTGCGCGCTTCAACGGGACCCGCTCCCTCGTTACTTGGAAAATTCGCGGCGCCTGAAGCGGATTCTCGCGTCGTCAATCGATCCTAGTCTGCGGTCTCCTGCCGCTCGGCAAATTGGTTCGTGAATCAAAAATCCGCATCGAAAGAATCAGCGTTGACGGTTGCCGCCGGAAACTTCAACTTGAGTCCGCTGAACAACATTGATTTTGTTACGCTCGAATCCTTACACTGGCCGCGAGTGCCCTGAAGGTGTGCATGTCTCGAGTGCGGACCGAATTGCTTCGCAGCATCTCTATTTCAATTTGGTCAATAGCGGCAGTCGCAGGCATGTTCCTCGTTCCGGGATTCCTCGCTTGTCCTCCAGCCCTGGCACAACTCTCCACATCCGACCATCTCGAAGAACCTGGCTTCTGGCCAACTCAGAATGTGGCTTCTCGAGATCAATTTGCCGGCGCCGCCGCATGCGCCAATTGCCACGCCGCCAAATCCGCATCACAGAAACAAACGTCAATGGGCACCGCATCACTTCACGCTGATGACTCCGTAATCCTTCACGCCCATCCCAAAATGAATTTCGCTGTCGGCAGCTACCACTACGAAATCAAGACAGGCGCGAAAGAAAGTTCGTACAGCGTCACCGATGGAACCGGAGCATCGAACTCAACCAACGCCACACTGCTTTGGGCATTCGGCATCGGCCGGGTGGCACAGTCCTATTTATTCAAAAAAGACGACGGGAATTTCTACGAGTCGCGCGTAACATTTTTCACGAACTTGCAAAATCTCAATTTCACGCCCGCGCGCGCACTGGCCTCACCGAAAGACGTTGCCGAAGCAATGTACCGGCCGCTTGGCTCAGCTGAGATCGTCCGCTGCTTCGCGTGCCATACGACGGCCTCCACAATCGGCGGCCAGTTCGATGAAAAAAATCTCATTCTGGGCGTCAGTTGTGAAGCGTGCCACGGGCCCGGCGTGAAGCACGTCGCAGCCATGCAAGCTGCAGCGCTGGCCGGAGCGACCGAAAATTCGGCGGGAACAATCGTCAATCCGGCGCGCCTGAATCCTGTGGACATGGTTGATTTCTGCGGCGCATGCCACGGAACGTGGTGGGACGTGAAATTTTCCGGCGGTAAAGGCGTCGCCACCGCTCGATCGGCGCCCTTTCGCCTTGAAGAGAGTAAATGCTGGGGCAAAGGCGATGCTCGGCTAACCTGCATCGCCTGCCACGATCCGCACGTGGAAGTGCGAACCGATCCATCCTCATATGACCGCGCGTGCCTCTCCTGCCATCCCGCATCCGGCACCCCGAAGACGGCGGCGACTCACCCGTCAGCACACCCCGCGCGCACGAAGGATTGCGTGACGTGCCACATGCCGAAAGTCTACGACCCGGATATGCACTACAAATTCACCGACCATCGGATTCGGATCGCCCACGAAGGCGAGGCATATCCCGAATAGCAAGTTTAGAACGAGGGAGACTCGGCGCGGAAACTACAGCGAGAAGCGTGCTCTTCAATCCTCTTCGACTGCCACAGGTCGAGAGCCTCGAAGCGCGTAGAACAAAATATATAGGTAGCAAATCGCCGGTAAAATGAACGCGTGATGAATTCCGATGCGATCCGCCAGCACGCCTTGCAGCACCGGAAGGATTGCGCCGCCAACGATGCCCATGACCAGGAGGCCCGAACCATCGCCGGTCAGCGGCCCGAGTTTCGCGATCCCCAAAGTGAAAATGCTTGGGAACATCACGGAATTAAACAGCCCGACCGCAATAATACTCCACATAGCGACGTTGCCGAGCGTCAGCATTGACACGCAAACGAGCAAACACGCAGCGATCGCGGCGATGGCTAAAACCGTGCCTGTTCGAACCTTTTGCAAAATGGCCGAACCGATGAATCTTCCGACCATCGCGCCGCCCCAGTAGTACATCACATAGCGCGCGGCCGTAATCTCCGTCAAATTTCCAATTTCCGGCTGGCCGAGATAATTGATGAGCAGGCTTCCGATGGATACTTCCGCGCCGACGTACACGAAAATCCCAATCACACCGAAGACGAGTTGCCGGTACTTCCAAAGGCTCGCCTTGGGCGCATTGCCATCGTGACGTTCGGCTTCAGGAATTGAGGGCAGGTTGTAGCGTCCGATTACGATCGCCACGGCGATAAGAACCACAGCGATGATCAGGTAAGGAAGCTTCACCGAAGAAGCTTCGTGCACGCGATAAGCCTGCAAAGCGGCGGCCGGCATCTGACGAATTTCATCCATCGTCTTGGGGTTCGCAGTCAGAATCATCACGCCGCCGAGGTAGGGCCCAATCGTCGTCCCCAGAGAATTGAAGGCTTGCGTGAGATTCAGCCGGCTCGATGCCGTTTCAGGCGGCCCGAGAACCGCAACGTAGGGATTCGCGGCCACCTGCAGCGAAGTGATTCCGGCGGCGAGAACCAGCAACGCGCCAAGGAATAGCGGATAGGACGGAACGCTCGCCGCAGGAATGAACAGCAGCGCGCCCACGCTCATGGTCAACAATCCGGCAACCATCGTCTTCTTGTAGCCAATCGCGTCAATCACTTTTGCCGACGGAATGGAAAACAGGAAGTACGCCGAGAAGAAGGCAAACTGAATCAGCATCACCTCGGCGTAATTCAGGTCAAAGATAGCCTTAAGGTGCGGGACCAGAATGTCGTTGAGAACGGTGATGAAGCCCCAAAAAAAGAAGAGCATCGTCACGACGATCAGCGCGCCTCGATCGGTGTGCGCGGGCTGATATCCAGATGCCGGCGGCTGACTACCTGTGCTGACGATCGTCAATAAGGATTTTTATCGCCGCCTGGATTGTAGATATCCACGCCCGGAAGCGGCGATTCCGCCCAGATAATGCCATAGAAGAGTCTCGCGACAATAACGATTTTCTTTCATGAGTTTTCATGCCGGGTGTATATAGGTTGGCTTCCTAATAATTTCGAGTTCCTCAGACGAGCTCCTGACGAGTTCGTGAGAAAGGCGCCATAGATTATGACGAGATCGAGATCCTCATTGCTCGCCGCAGCGGTCTGTTGCTTTGCAGTTTTCGCGCTTCACCCTGCGCCGCTGGCGGCACAAGATTTCTCGACGGCAATCGTCTTCTACGACGCCGGATTCCCCGCCGCAGATTCAGCCGGCGCATCGCGAGCGCAATTGGAAAACGCTTTGCCTGGCGCGCACTTTGCTTCTTCCGGCCAGCTCGACGCCCAGCTCGATGACGCTTCGAATCATTTGCTCGTGCTGCCGTATGGCTCGGCCTTTCCCGAGCAAAATTGGGCGAGCATTCTCGGATTTCTACATCGCGGCGGCAGTCTCCTGGTGATCGGCGGCCGTCCTTTCACGCGCTCCGCATACCGCGACCAAAACGGATGGCATCTCCGCGAATACAGCGTTCGGTTCACGCGCCAGCTCTCGATTGACCAATACCAGACGATGCCCGGCTCGGACGGTTTGAGTTTCGAAACGAATCCGGATGTGACGATCGAGCCGCATCAATTTCAGTGGAAGCACGCGTTCAGCCCGGTCATTCGACTCAGCGTCGTTGACCTTTACAATCGCGGCGGATCGGCGGGCGCGATTGACGCGCGCGTGGACGCGCTGGCGTGGGGCACGAAGGACGGCCGCCGGCTTGCCGCTCCCGCAATTCAGATTGATCACTATCGAGTTAATTTTGACGGCGGGCGATGGATATTTGTGAACGCGGAACTCGCTGCGGATTTCTACGGCGCCACGGAATCGTCAACTCTACTTCGAAGTCTCGCCGACCGGGCCGCGCAGGGCGCCGAGGAATTCACGGTGCGTCCCGCCCTCCCACTCTATCTGCCCGGCGAGCCTGTCGAACTCGAAATCCTTTGGCATTCTTTTGCGCGGCCCGACGCGCCGGTCACCGCGAAAATTTCAACTTTCTCTGAGGACCAATCATCGAGCCGGACGACTAGCACTATTGATTTGCCAACATCTCAGCCGTTCCTTCTACCTGCGCCGGCCATAAAGGGCCTACACGTCATCGAAGCGGAGCTGGTGGACGGAAACAAAACGCGCGCCATTTATCGGTCTGGATTCTGGATTCGCGACGACGCCTATCTTCGTTCCGGGCCACATCTCTCCGTGAATCGAGATTATTTCGAATTAGACGGCAAGCCGCTCGCTGTTGTCGGCACCACGTATATGTCGAGCGACGTCCAGCGCCTCTATTTCGAGCACCCGAATGTTTACATTTGGAATCGCGATCTCGGGCAAATTCACTCCGCCGGGCTCAACATGCTTCGCACGGGCTGGTGGACCGGTTGGGACAAACTGTGCGACGAGAACGGCCAGCCATACGAGAAAACTCTGCGCACCATGGAAGCGTACTTGATGACCGCCCGAAAATACGGCTTCCCCGTCCAATTCAATTTCTTCGCGTTTCTGCCCGACATCCTCGCAGGAGAAAATTCATATCTCGATCCCGAAGCCCTGCGCAGGCAGGAAACTCTAATCTCGGCCGTCGTCGCGCGGTTTCATGACGTTCCCTATCTGGCGTGGGATCTGATCAACGAGCCAAGCAATTCGAAGCATCTATGGACCATGCGGCCCAATGGCGATCCGGTCGAATTGATGGCTTGGAATAAATGGCTTGCCGAGCGATATCCAGATCGCGCGGCGCTCGCCGCTGCATGGAATGTTCCGGCAAGTTCCGTCGAAGGCACGATTCCCTTGCCGCAGGAAATCGAATTCACTCCGCGCGGGATGTACGTGGGACACAATTCGCTAAAACTCTACGACTTCTATCTTTTTGCGCAGTCGAGTTTCGCCGGTTGGGTGAAAGAAATGCGCGAAACGATTCGCAAAGCGGGCTCACAGCAACTCATCACCGTCGGCCAGGATGAAGGCGGCTACGTGGATCGTCTTTCGCCGGCATTCTTCGGCGCGTCGGTTGACTTCACCACGAATCATTCCTGGTGGCAGAACGACGCACTTCTCTGGGATT
Organism: Acidobacteriota bacterium; assembly: GCA_003152355.1. Lineage (GTDB taxonomy): Bacteria > Acidobacteriota > Terriglobia > Acidiferrales > UBA7541 > Palsa-147. The sequence continues at coordinate 27,322 of PMAA01000138.1, forward strand.
CGCTCGTCGCCAAACAGCCGGGCCAGCCTATGCTCATTCAAGAAACCGGAATTCAGCGCGAGCTAACTCTCGACGGAATCGCGCGCCGCACGCCGGAAAATGAAGCCGCACTCATCGAGCGAAAAATCGCCACGTCGTTTGTCGAAGGATCGGGCGCGATCGAATGGCTCTGGAACTCAAACGCCGACATGACCGAATCGAATGAAACTCCCATCGGCGCACTCGAAAGCGACGGCACCGAAAAACCTGAAGCCAGCGTCATGCGCGCATATGCGGCATTCGCGAAATCGCTGGGCGCGCATCTCCGAAATCCACAACATCCATCGGTCGCGATCGTCACGTCGCAGGCCGCGCAATTCTCGGCAATGCAAGATCTTCAAATCGAGGCGCAGCGAAACGCCGTCAGAGCCCTCGCGTACGGAGCCCGCTACGCGCCTTACGTTATCGCCGAAAATCGAATCGGCGAACTCGGCTCTCCCGCGCTCGCGATTCTTCCGTCGCCTCAGTCACTTGCGGAATCCACATGGCGCACGTTGCTGAAATATGTGAATGACGGCGGCAACCTGCTGATCACCGGCCCGCTCGACCGCGACGAGCATTGGAACATCATCACGCGAGAATCGGATTTAAATGTGGACGGCTACGCGGAACCGCTCACCTATCACACCGCGAATATTCACGTAAACGATCGCGATATTCCGCTCGGATTCAATCTGACGGCACAATCCGCGCTCGAATCGCTTCGCTTCAAGGATGGCTCAACGCTGAAAGAAATCCCCTACGGGAAAGGACGGGTATTCTGGGCCGCATATCCAGTCGAATTGGCCGATGGACTCGGCCCCGCGACGGAACTTTACAAATATGTTGCCGATCGCGCCGGCTTGAAGGCGTCATTCGCTCTCCAATCGCCGCTTTCGCCAGGAGTGCTCATCTATCCGACCGTTCTCGACGATTCAGTCTTGTACGTCCTCGTCTCCGACAGCGCCGATGACGCGAGCGTAGATCTCCGAGATAATTTGACCGGCGCACGCCTCACCCTCACCCTGAAAAGCCAGCACGCCGCCGTCGCGCTCATCGACAAACAATCAAAGTTCGTGATCGCTAAATACGGCTTCTAAACTCGAAACGCAACTCCGGCGACTCAGAAACACAACCCGAGCGCTTTCCCGCGGAAGATAACCTGCGGCCGGGGTTCGAATTTCGCGAGTTAGGGCTTGAGTGTAAGAAAAGTCACGCCGTAGCCTCCAAGCGCGACGGTCATCTGTGGCGTAAATGAAATTGCGACAGGAGTTGGTCCGGTCACGATGTTGGTATTCGCGTCGAGAGTAAGTGTCGTTGCGCTCAAAAATGTTCCGAGAGCCGAAACATCCACAACGACGGTGCGAGGATCGCCAGTGCCATTGTTGTCGCTCGCGGCATGAACGGCGCGGTCCGCAACCATGACCACAACCGAGCCATCGCTATTCTTCGTCGCGAGAACTTCGACGGTTGACGTGTCCGTCGCGGTAAGAGCGAGGATGCTGGGCGGCGCCGTGGACGGGAACGTTTGTCCCAATGCCTGGTCCACCCAGTAGCTTAAGTAAATGTTTCCGGAGTTATAGTCCACTTCTCCGAATTGCTGATCGGCGTCGTAATCCCAGTGATAAAGAGCCTGATTGCCGGCCTTCCCCAGCTGCGAAAAAACATAAGGCCGCCAAGCGGCAAAGAAAGCGCTGGTCCCGCGGTCGTCCGTGACGAATGTCTGCCCCGGATTGCAGGCGCTCATCCCATTTCCGGCGTCGTAATCCGCGTTCACATTATTTTCCGTCACCCATACAGGCACGGCAGCAAGATCAGCGCGTGTCTGCAGCTCCTGATAGAAATAGCTGACGTCGCTCACAAATCCAGGAATCGTGCCGAAGAGTTGCGTGTCAGGATCCGTCTGATCGCAGGACGAATAGAAATGTGTGGAGACGATGTTCACTTGCGCATTCACTCCGCCCGCAGCCGGAGCGGCGACGAACGTCGGCAAATTATTTCGCGGATCGCCGTCCCCAGAATCAAAATCGGAAAGTTCCAGCGCGGAAAATTTGATCGTCGGATCGATCGCCAACATTGCCGGCACGACGGCGTTATAAAGTTGAACGTAGTCGGCCGGCGTCAGCCCGTTGATGTTGTACTCATTGAAAATGCCCCACCAGGTGATCTTATTGGCGCTTGGCGACACGAATAGCTGGCCGCCCCAGGTGAAGCCGCCGGTGTTGTAATACCTGACGAGATTCGCGCTGTACGCCACGAATTCATTCAGATTCGCCATGTCGAACTGCCCGTTCGCGTTGTCCATGAATGCCGGAGCTACCGCGATTTGGAATTCCGGGCTGTGATCCCCGGCGCTCAGGACCGGCTGCACGACGGCATCGAGAATTGTGAAATCCCAATCAGTCGGTTGCTGCGGA
>PMAA01000173.1 GCA_003152355.1 Acidobacteriota bacterium
ACGACCGAAGAACCAGAGCGGCCCGTCTCTGCAGAGAATCGATTCGTGGCGATTTGAAATTCCTGCACCGCGTCTTCCGGCACGTTCACCAGCATGCCGCCCACGACGTCGTCGTTGTTGTCCATCCCATCCACGCTAACGTTCCCGCCGCGGCCCAGTTGCCCCGCGGAAGAAATCACGATCGTCTCCGCTTTAGTGGGATCGAAATTCGGGGCAATCGTATTGCCGGGCATCAGGAGTGACAATTCCAGAAAATTACGGCCATTGACCGGCAGATTGTCGATCTGCCGCGCGTTCACGACTCCGTCCACGACCGATGACACGGTGTTCACCTGCGATCCCAAGTCCGAGTCAGTTATTTGAATCGTAGTTTTTGCCGACGCCAAGCTTAGTTGGACTTTGAGATCGGCCTGTTGCCCGACTTCCAGCCGGACTTGCGCCGTAAATACGCCGAACCCCTTGGTGGTGACGCGGACTTCGTACTCACCCGGGACGAGATCGTTAAACACAAAAAGCCCCGAGCCGTTTGTCACGGTCGTGCGCTCAACGCCGGTGGCCTTCCGCAGCGCAACCACTTCAGCGCCGTTGACGATGGCGCCTTGCGGATCGGTGACGTCGCCGTTCAGAACTGCGGTTCCCAATTCCTGCGCGCGCGCAGAAACAGCCAGGAAACAAATCATCCCAAGAACAAGCAGTATCATTCGTACATGGCCGGAACACCGCGGAAATCGCATGCGCACACCCCTCCCAAGGAACTGTGAAATGAAAATTTTCAGAATCTCTTTCGGCGCCGCACACACCCAGTACACCGAGAGTGTGCAGCAATTTGAATGGCTCGTTGAAGAAACGCAATAGCAATAAAATACTAGTCAGCGATGAGGGTGTTTCGAAGTTCCTACACCGTCCATAATTTCTGAGTAAGTAAGCGCAGTAGACGGCGGCGCTGGTCGCGATTATGCTGTTGCCGTAAGAAGGCGCGTGCTCGATTGGAGCCACATACGAATCTTCAAAAAACCATTTTGATTAGAGCCGGCATTGGAGCGGCGATTTTCGCTGCTTGCGTCGCCGCGATTCCGCACGCGGTTGCGCTCGATCAGAATCCTAAGAACGTTCGCAGCAGAATTTCAATTTTTGAACTTGCGACCAAGAAGACTACGGTGCTGTATTCGGCGAATAGGCTGTGGGAAGCGCCGAACTGGTCGCCTGACGGCAAATATTTGTTGGCGAACTCCGGAGGAAGGCTTTACAGCTTCGCGCTCGATGGTGGCGCGGAAGTGCAACCTGAAACGTTGGCGCTCGACGACGCCTACCAATGCAATAACGATCACGGCATTTCACCCAGCGGCAAGCTGCTGGCATTTTCGGCGACGTACGGTGACGCGAAAGGATCGCAAGTGTTCGTGGCGGCTTCGAGCGGCGCGAACCCGCGACTGCTCACCGAAAATGTCCCGAGCTATTTCCATTCCTGGTCGCCGGATGGAAATTGGCTGGCGTTTGTGGGCCAGCGCAACGGCAATTTCAGTCTCTTCCGCGTCCGAGCGACCGGCGGACCAGAGGAACGGCTGACATCCGCTTCTGCTTATGACGACGGTCCCGACTATTCTCCAGATGGACAATGGATTTATTTCAATTCGAACCGTTCCGGCAGTTGGGACATCTGGCGGATGCCGGCGGAGGGTGCCGGCCCAAGCGATGCCAGAGCGGAACGCGTGACGAGCGACCCGATGGAAGATTGGTTTCCGCATCCGTCGCCGGATGGAAAATGGCTGGTGCTCTTGTCATTTCCGAAGGGCACACCTGGGCACGACGTCAAAACAAACGTCAAGCTTCGGATGATTCGCTTGCGTCCGGAGGCAGCGCGAGACGCGAAACCGGCGAAAAATAAATCGATCCAAGTTCTAGCTTCGTTCTTTGGCGGACAAGGGACCATCAACGTGAATTCTTGGTCTCCCGATTCGAAGAGGTTCGCTTTTGTGAGTTACGAGGTCCTGCCGTAGCCGGCGGATGTCGTTGAGTCGAGCAATCCGATGGATTGTCTCAGCTTTCTGAAATGCACTCGCGACGGAGGATGCAAGTGTTGATCGGAAGACGCAAATTCATGGTTTCAACGATCGCGGCACTGGGCTCGGCCGCCGCTGGCAATCTTCAGTGGACGCGCCCGCCTCTTGGAGTGCAGCTCTACACGTTGCGGAATCTGGCCGTGAATCACCTCCCCCTTGTTCTCACCGCGATACGCCTGATTGGCTATGAGGAGGTCGAAACATATTGGGATATTTATTCGCATCCAGCACCTGAATTGAAGCGAATCATCCAGGATCATGGCTTGCGCGTACCCAGCGGTCATTTCGACTACAAAGGACTAGAGGCCAAGATCGATTACGCGGTCGCCCTGGGCGTCGAATGGATGATCTGTCCGATGCTGCCCAAGGCGATGTGGAATTCGCTCGATGGATTCAAGCAAGCCGCCGACCAATTCAACCAGTGGGGAGAGAAGGTAAAGAGCGCGGGCATGCGTTTCGGATTTCACAATCACAACTACGAATTTCGCCGATTCGGAGACACGACCGGGTACGACACGCTGCTCTCGCGGACAGATCCAAGTCTCGTCTGCTTTGAGATGGATTGCTATTGGATCGCGCAGGCTGGTCAGGATCCGGTGCAAATGCTGAAGAAGCTGGGAAGCCGCATCCAGTTATTGCATTTGAAGGATCGCAAGCCGGGATTCCCGACATCGCAGGTTAAGGACCGAAAAGCTGAGCACTTCGCTCCGGTCGGCACCGGCGCTCTCGATTGGAAAACCATTCTGCGCGCCGCGGAAGAAAACGTCATTCGGCACATGTATGTCGAGCAGGATTCAGGAGAGCCGCCGCCGACCGAAAGCCTCAGAATCAGCTATCAAAATCTCCAGGGGCTGATGTGATCGAAGTTTTTTAATTTACTAGAATCGCCTCGATACGCCCATCGCCGATGAATTGATGTTGTGTTCCAGGAGGCGAGAGCCTCGGGCTCTGGCGGAAATTGTTTGGGCGCGTCGATGCACGACGCATATGAGTAGAGAGGCAATTTCGGATATGTGAATTGAGCCTGTCGAATTAGTCTTCGATTACTTTCCCGATGTTACCGTTATTGTCCGAGATGCCAGATTCCAGCCCCGGATCGCCACTTGCGCTGGGCCTTTTCCGGCTGATGAAGGATATTCAATTTCGATTTCGCGCGACTCGCCCGGCAACAACGATACGTAGTTGTCGCTCAAATACGCGGGAAGAATGCGACGCGTGCCGTCGTCGGCATCGAGAAGCGTCAGCTTATTTTCAAGCGCCACGGCGTTCCCGCGATTCTGAAGTTGCACGCGAACGTAAATCGTGTCTCCGCTTCGCGTGGAATACGCACTCGCGGAAACATCGGCAGGCGGTAGCCGGCCGAGCTCGCGGTACGACAAACTTTTCGCGCCCAGCCAGTACAAGTTCTGCGACAAAAGTTCCCCAGTTGCACTGCGCAATTCCAACTTAACCAGGACAACCCCGGACGACAACAACGGAGCGATATCCAGTTTGAAGCCTTCGGCTAATGAGTCGGCTTCAACATCTTTGCGCTCCTCGCGATGGAGCAGCGATTTGTTGCCGAGTGAGAATACGGTGGCGTCGAGCGACAATCCGGCTATGGCGGCGGTCGTAGTATTCACCACCGCAACTTCGTAGCTCGTCGGATCAAGTTGAATATGCACGGGCTCACACGCTTTTTTCACGCCATAGTAGGACGCCTGTGTATCGTAATCGTGACTGAAAATCTGCCACATCGTGCTCGGCCACGCGGGTTGCGTCATCCACAGCATGCGGCCGCTGTTTGGTGCCCAGAGATGCGCATTCATTCCCTCAAAGATTGCACGATGATCCACATAATTCAACATTTGCGCTTTGCGCTCGAAATCTTCGAGACTCGTCGGCGCGCCGAACTCGGCTTGCATCTCCGCCATGAATGGTGCGACGTCTCCGTTCCCGCTGTGATGCCAGTCGTGGTAGGCCCAGACGTCGTCCACAGGCCATTGATCCGCTTTTGCTGTCGAATTCTGGAATGATTCGAGCGTGGACATTGACGGCGTCCCGGTTTCGACCGAGAAACCGTGATTCAACACTGTAAAATACAACTTCGGGTCCATGTATTTGTAGGGTCCGCTCTGCTGCAGGTTGATCTGGTTTGAACTGGGCGAATAGTAGCGCGTCCCGTCAAGCGAATTCACCAGATTGTTTAATCCTCGGTTTATGATCGGCTGAGGAACTCCTTCGTTGCGGCCGCACCAAACTGCGATGGAGGGGTGATTGCGGTCGCGCAGGATTACGTCGCGCGCATTGGCGAGGAACAGCGCCGGGTCCTCAGGTTCGATATTGTAGTTCTGCGTGGTCGCCCAAAAATCGTTCCACACGAGAAGTCCGTATTCATCGGCGAGATCGAAGAATACTTCCTCGGTGTTTTGGCCCACCCAATTTCGGATGATGTTGAGGTTGGCATCGTGATGCAGCCGGAAGTAAGGCTCAAGGCGCTCGCGAGAAACTCGCTTCAGCAAATCGTCCATCCCCCAATTGCCGCCTCGGCACGCGATTTTCACGCCGTTGACCTTGATGGCGAGATAGGGAGCGATCTTGCTGTCATCAACCATGCGTACGGCGGGAGATGATTCCGCGCCCGGGCTCAATGAACTCACCCACGAATGCCAAAATGCTTTCCACGCTTCGGGCAAATTGGGCGGCATGGGATCGGCGGCCGGAATTTCCCGCATACCTTCGTGCGTCACATCAACGACGCCTTCGTTTCCATTTTTGCCGAGAGTCGGATCGTCCTCGACGCGACGCAAATGGCCAGCGCTATCGAGCAGGCTTAGTTCGTAAGTGATCTCGCGAATTCCGAATCTCAATTCCTTGGTGTCCGAGTCGTGGTTGTCTGCGGTGAATGTGAGTTTCAGGTGGTACAGCTCTTGCTTGCCGTAGCCATTCGGCCACCACAGACGCGGTTGCTGCACTGTGAGCTGCTTGAATTCCGAAGGCGTCAACTGCTGAGTCGTTTCGCCCGGTGGGAGGGTGATGTCCTTCGATACATCGACAGACTCGAACGATGCCTTCAGCGTGCCGTGAACGGGCTTGTCAGAGGAATTCTCGAGCGGCGCGGTGATCTCGATATCCGCGTGGCTAGTATCTGGAAGCGGCAATTTGGTGACGACTTGCGGATCGCCGATTTTCACTGGGCCCGAAGCTCTCAACTCGACGCCCTGCCAGATTCCGGTCTCGCGATCGCGAATGCCGGGAATCCAATCCCATCCTTCTGAAGCAACAAACGTCGGTCCATCGAGACACATGATCCCGCCATTTTCTCCGGGGCCGCCTTTAATGGATTGTTCCTGCGGAATGCCTGGATGCGGCGGGGGTGAAACTTCGACGGCGATAACATTTTCCTCACCGGAGGCCATTTTCCAAATTCCAGTCACGTCAAAGACGCCGCGGATGAAAGCGCCTTTTATGCTTCCGAGGCGGCGGCCGTTCAGCCAGATCACTGCTTTGTAGTTGATGCCGGCGAAGGTAAGAGTCAGATGCTCTCCGTCTCCGTGAATGGCTTCGGGTGATTTGATTTCGATGCGATACCAATAATCCTGCTTGTTGAGCGTCTCTGGAATCGCGAGATTATTTAGGCCGTATTCGGGATCTGGATATACGCCTCTATTAATTAACGTCGTGAGAACCGTTCCTGGGACCGTGGCCGGATACCAGCTCGTCGCGTCGAATCCGAGTTGTGCGATTGCTGCGCCATCGGCCTTGACTGATGGGGCGGCTATGAGGCGCCAGCCGTCGTTGAGCGTCCACGTATTCGGGCCACTCGCTCGCATCGCTGGTTTTTGTGGGGGCTCATTGTGCACAACCGGAGCGGAGAACGGCGCTTTGCTCCGCGGCATTTCGGAAGGATCCTGCGGAGCCCGGTAGCCTGCTTGGCCTTTCGTCTGCACTGGCCAACTCTTTGATCCATCTTCGAATTCGACTAAAGAAAAATCTTCAGGCTTTTGAGAGAGATGCTTAATTGCGTCTGCCCCCAGCGCTTGCCGCAATAGCACGAGGGACGCTATCTTGCCGCCGAAATGCTGCCCATTGGTCCCCGGAACGACGGGCGGTGCAATCTCAATCACAGGGCTCACGCTGCCTAGCACCAGAGTGCCGTTCGCGACTTGCTCACCGTCGCTGTAGAGGCGAAAAGTTCCTCCATCAAATGTCGCAGCCAGTAGGTGCCATTTCCCAGGGGTTATTGCCGCTGCTCCGCTGAGTGTATTTTCTTCGCCCATCCACAAGGAAAGTTTGCCTTCGTCGAGCGCTAAATATCGCGGAAATTCCTCAGTCGGATCTCCGATCCCCGCGATGAGCGTTGGTGCCTTCCGCGGTTCGTCGAAGCGAATCCAGCAATATAGAGACCACGCCGATTCGGCGCGCAGTACGCTATCGTGCTCAAGTATAGATTTCTTCAGGCCGTCGCCCCCTCGAAGAAACACGCCGTTATACGGCCCATATTGAGGCGGATCGTTTGTTATGACGGTCTGTGCAGGAAGCGATCTAGCCGTGACGCACAGCACGAAAATCGCGAGAAATCCTTGGATCCACATCCGCGATAAGCTCTTCATTCGCTTCATGAATTTCCTCACGATTAGGCTGGCTCCATTTGGTAGGGTCCAAATTCCCGATCAAGCGAGAATCAAACGCCCGCTCTGACGAAAGGATCGGGGCGAGCTTTTTGACCATTGCCCGGTGCGAACGGCCGAGTCTACAACACAACAATGGACTGCGAAGGCGGATTCGGTGGAATCATCTCGGCACGGACGGAACAACACGCTCTACTAGCGTACGTTCACCACGTTCACCGCGTGCAATCGAGTGCTTACCGCGATTCAGTCACCCAAGGCATCGCTGTAATGCGGCGTGGTCGTAAGCTACAATAAGAAATCCGCATTTCGGAGGGGTNNAGTGGTTGAAACCGGCGGTCTTGAAAACCTTGCGAGCGTACTGTAACCACAGACAACACAGGCACTTATCCGACACAATCGGACCTGGATCGGCATCATTCGGGCTATATCGGCACTTTTTGTACACCCGGTCGTACACCTTTCAAGAATTCTGTACACCCGCCCCTGTTCTCTCGAGATCGTTGCTGGCGAGCCTGTAAAACCGTTAGGCGAAAAGCGGGCCGTAGCTAAACACTCTTGCCGGATGCGGTCTCGGCCGGGTAGTTGAAGAAGAGCTGATTGCCGTCGGGATCATCGACCACCAGGAGACGGTAGCCCCACGAACCTTCCTTGACCGAAACGCCCTTGGCCTCGAGTTCCGCGCGCAGCGCGTCCAAAGCGGCAATCTGCGTCTCCGCCTCGGCGTTCAGGGAAATGAACATCAGACCCTTGCCAATCTTCTCCGGCCACGTGTCGGCAAGGATGAGCGCGCAGCCCTGTCGGTCTACCTGCGCAACGTGCGCTCTGCCATCCTCCTCGTAGCGCCAGGGGCTCGTGAAGCCGAGCCGGTTAATGTAAAAGTTGAGCGAAGTCTCAACGTCGGTCACGTGCAGGACGGGACGTGCGAACCAGTCTGTCATAGGCTGTATGTCCTCGAATGAAGAGAACTTCGTCTGAACTTAACCCTTCTTTGCCGCCCTTACCTTCGCCCATCTTGCCCGTTGAGCGGCTCCGATCGCGCGGCGTCCTTTCGCCGACATCCTTTTGCGACGCATCTTCGGAGCTGTTGACGACCCGCCAAGTGCGCGAAGGATCTTCGCATAGCCCTTTAGCTTTTTCTCGATGTCTTTTCGAACGCCTGTTAGTCTTGCTTCTTCTTTCCGAATATTGTTGATGGTCGAACTGAGGTTAAAGGTCATGCGGCGAAGGCTATATCAGAGTTAAACGAAGCGGCAAGCGCTTTCTCCTTAGCGCGAGTATTTCACTTTGCCGCGATAGGCGATCTCCGTAGTTCTGTACTCTTCGCTATTTTTTCCCGTACACTAAAACGACAAACGATCCCGGCACCGCTTGCGCTTTGGGGTGCGGATTCTCCTCCGTTGCGGCAGACGGCGGTCCGAAATCGGCTGTAACGAGAAATACATGATGCTTTTCGCGGTCGATAGCCATCGTTCTGGCTCCGCGTTTCGTCTGGATGTTCTCGACCTCGCTGAATTTGTCCGGCGAATCTTCGTGCACGACGGTTAGCGTGCCGCTCTGCCCGTTCGATGCGAACGCGTAGCCCGCACCTTGATCGAAGGCGCACGCGTCCACCCCTTCCCCGATCGCGGGGGTCGCGATCACCTTTCCGGTATCCCCATCCACGACGGCCATCATTTTGTTGTCGCAGCCTACGAACAGCCGGCCGTTCACGCGGTCCATCGCCAGGCCTGATGGTGATTCACATGGCGCGAGTGGCCACGTGGCCGTCACTTCCAGTCTATCGGCGTCGATCTTCACGATCTCGCTCTTATCCTGGATGTTCACAAAAATATGTTCTCGGCCGCCCGTCACGGCGAATTCCGGCCTGCCTGGCAATTCGATTGTTGCCAAAACCTTGCCCGATCTGGCATCAATTACGGTCGCACTGTTACTACCCGCGTTCATCGCGAAAACACGGCGCGTCGNNCGATCGCGTCCGGATTCATTCCTGTCGCCGCTGTTCCAATAGTCTTGAACGTTTTCATGTCAAAGATCGTGACCTCGTTGCTGCGACCGTCGGAAATAAATCCGCGCCCAAGTGAAATCGCTAGTGCAATTCCGTGAACGCCCAGCGTGTTCGGGATTTCGGCGACAACTTGCTCCGTGTCCACGTTCAACNNCGCCAAGTTTGATCGTCTTCATCAGTGAATATACCGACGCGCTCTGCGACTGCACCACCGCTCCGCCGATTCGGGCGTAGTGCGTTGCGTTCCCGCGCAACGCAACAAATATTCCAATCAGTGCGACAATCGCGATTGCCCATAACCAACTGGTACGGAATATCAATTTTGCTGCTCCATTGCTCCACCTACCCGATATCTGTTTGAATT
>PMAA01000082.1 GCA_003152355.1 Acidobacteriota bacterium
CAGGAAATCGGCGCGGCGACCACCGAGCAATCGAATGGTTCGTCGCAGATCGCCAAGGCCACAAACCGTCTCACCGAAATCACTCAGGAAATCAATTCGTCCGTGGAGGAGCAGGCATCGGGCGCGCAGGCGGTCGTTCGCGCGATGGAGAAGATGCGCGAGCTTGTCCAGCAGTCTACGACAGGCTCCACGCAGCTGNNGAACAAATGTCGCAACTTTCCCGCGGCCTGATCACCTCAATGGATCGTTTCGTGCTCGGCGGCAACGGCAATGGACGCTCCTCGCCTCAGCGCAGGCCCGGCAGCGAACCGGCGCCGCGGTTGTCGGCCAGCCGCTATGCTGAATTGGTGAACTCCTAGCCTTTCGGAGCCGCCATGGACAAGAATATACAGGTCGTCGGCTTTCGCATCGGCGCTGAGACTTTTGGAGTGCCGATTTCGATTGTGCGCGAGATTGTTCGCGTCCCCGCCATCACGGCCGTTCCGAACGCCCCGGATTACATCGAGGGCGTCATCAANNTCGTCGAACTGAACGAGCGCTCCGTCGGTTTGCTGGTGAATTCTGCTTCAGAGGTTTTGAAAATTCCGCCTTCGGAAATCGAAGCGCCTCACGATTTATTCCAGGACGGAGAAGTTGACTATGTGACAGGCGTGGCCAAGTTGAAGGGCCGTCTGGTCATTTTGCTGGATCTCAACAAAGTAATCCGCCGCTCCGAACTCCGTCGTTTGGACGATCTCGCGGTGTCGAGCGCTGAGTGGGAAACAACGGAGCCTGCGCTCAAGTGATCGCGATCAATCTGCTCTAANNTCGACGAGCGCCGCACGCATTTCCTTCGCGACCGCCTCCAGCGCCGCCTGAAGGCCTGTGGGCTCGAGTCTTTTTATGCCTACTACAAACTATTGACCAGCCGCGAGGGTAAGCCCGAACTGAGCGCCCTGCTCGAGAATCTGACGGTCAATGAAACCAGCTTTTTTCGCGTCAAGCCCCAGCTCGAGATGTTTCAAAAAAGCATTCTCGAAGAGGTTCTGCATCGAAAGCAGGAACGCCGCGATTGGACTCTTCGCATCTGGAGCGCCGGATGTTCGACAGGCCAGGAGCCTTACACGCTTGCGATCATGGTGTGCGATGCGCTCGCGTACTACTACCTCCGCAATCCGCTCCCCTTCGACATGCCCGTACCCAAGCCGTTGATCCCGCCGCCCTGGAAAGTCGAAATTCTCGCATCCGATATTAGCTTCTCGGCATTGCTTACCGCGGGGCAAGGTGTTTACACCGACGCGCAGATGGAGCCGGTGGATTACACCACTCGTTTGCGCTACTTCGAAAAGTCCGCCGATAAATACGTCGTCAAGCAATCGCTTAAGAATCTTATCCAATTTGATTTCCACAATCTGAAGACGGAATTTCTTCCGCAACGGAACGACATAATTTTCTGCCGCAACGTAATGATTTATTTCGATGAGGCGGAGCAGAAGCGCTTGGTCGAAAAGTTCTATCGCTGTCTCAATCAGGAAGGCTATCTCTTCGTCGGCCACGCCGAGAGCCTTTTTGGGGTGTCAACGAAGTTTCACATGATTCATCGGAACAGCGCGACCGTGTACCAGCGAATCGAGGGAGCGCAGTGATTTTCGACGACGAACGCGGCGTCGAGCTTCGCGAGATTTTCTTCGAGAGCGCGGCGGAGCTTCTCCAGGCCATGAATGAAGGCGGCCTTGAGCTCGAGGAGCGTCCCGGCGATACGGAGACGATTCGCAAGGTGCGCCGCGCCGTTCATACGCTAAAGGGTGATTCGGCCTCCTGCGGTTTTAAGCAGCTTAGCGAGCTCGCCCACGAGCTTGAAGATGTGATGACCTCCGACAACGTTACCTCGATCGGCAGCGCCCTCGCGGAAGTCGTTCTCGCCGCCGCCGACACGTTTCACACCATGCTTGCCGCATATCGCGAGGACAAGCAGCCTCCTCCCGGCGGCGCGTTGCGCGAGCACATCCAGCGCGTCCTTCACAAGCCACCTGTTGCGGAAAAAGTACCCAACGAGCCTCTGGCTGGCCGCTTCGCGTGGACGGAATATGAACGCCTGATGATTTCGGAGGCCGCGAGGAAAGGCGACGTAATTTACAACGTTGCCGCCCGCCTTTCTCCGGATGTCGACATGCCCGCTCCCGTCGTTCAGCTTGTCCGCACCGCGCTCCAAAGCATCGGGACCATACTGGCGTTCCGCCCCGACGAAGCCGAAGATATTTCGAAGACTCGCCAAGTGGAAGCGGCTCTTTCGAGCTCGCAACGGCCCGAAATAATTCAGCGGCGCTGCAAGATTCCACCCGTGATCGCGGAAGTTCGCGTCGAGCGCATCGAAGCTGCGCCGACGGCAAATCGCGACCTGCTGGATATCCTTCTCGAATCGGAGGCGGCTGCTGTCGCCTCGGGAATTTCTCTCGCGGCCGTGTCGCCGCACGCGGAACCTGTGAAGGCGCCGGAAGTCGCGTTTGAACGTCGAGCTGCGCCCGCGAATCCGAACAAAGAATCCGCGGCGGAAAATATTCTGCGCGTGGATGCCGCCCGCATTGACAACGTCATGAACCTTGTCGGCGAGCTAATCATCGGCAAGTCCATGCTCTCCCGGACGATTCTCGAATTCGAAAAAGCGCACGCGAAAGACCCATTGCGCGGAAAGTTTGCCGACGCGCTCGCATTTCAGGCGCGCGTCCTGAACGAACTTCAAAAGTCCGTGATGAAAATTCGCATGGTGCCCGTCGAGCAGCTTTTCCGCCGCTTTCCGCGCGTCGTGCGTGACGTCGCGAAGGAACGGAACAAGGACATCGTTCTCGAACTGGCCGGCCAGACCACTGATCTGGACAAGGGCATTCTCGATGCCCTCGCCGAACCTCTCGTGCATCTCGTTCGCAACGCCGCCGACCACGGCATCGAGCCTGCTACCGAACGCGTCGCCGCCGGAAAGCCCGCTCGTGGAACAATTCGTCTGAACGCATTTCATCAAGGCAATCAGGTCGTGATCGAAATTGCCGACGACGGCCGCGGCCTCAATCGCGACAAAATCGTCGAGCGCGCCATCGAGCGCGGAATAATCTCGCAGTCTGAAGCCGAGCGGATGAACGAGGCGGAGGCCCTCCAGCTAATTTTCAAGCCCGGCCTCAGCACCGCCGATACCGTCACCAGCGTATCCGGCCGCGGCGTCGGCATGGACGTGGTGCGCACCAACGTCGAAAAAATCGNNGCGGCGTCGGGATGGATATCGTGCAAAGCGTCATTCATCGTTTGAAGGGTACGGTCAATATCGCCACGGAGCGCGGCCGCGGCACCACCTTTCACTTGTTGATGCCGCTCACCCTCGCGAGCATTCAGGCATTGATGTTCCGCGTTTCTGGCCGGCTCTATGCCGTGCCGCTTTCTTCGGTTGTCGAGATCGCGCGCATTCAGGATTCCGAGGTCCACTTCGTGGATGATCGCGAAGTGCTTCGTCTGCGCGATCAACTTCTCGCGCTCGTGCGTTTGGAGCGCCTCGGNNGGCGCGAGCGCTCCGAAATCGAAGCGCCTCTTCGTCATCGTCATCTCCGCGGGCACTCGCAAGTTCGGTCTGGTTGTGGACAACCTGATCGGCGAAGAAGAGCTCGTGATGAAGGCGCTCGATGACCGGTTCGTTTCCTCCGATCTCGTCAGCGGCGCCTCAATCCTTGGCGATGGCACCGTTGTCTTGATTCTAAATGTCGCGGCGGTCGTTTCGCGTCTCACGAAGGCCGCGCCGCTCGGAGCGATTGCATGAGCGGCCAGATCCGAGTGCTCGTCGTGGACGATTCCGCGCTGATGCGGAAGCTGATTCCGCAAATTCTCGCGGAGGATCCTTCGATCGAAGTGGTCGGCACCGCCATGGATGGTACGTTCGGCTTGAAAAAGATTGAAGAGCTCCGGCCTCACGTCGTGACGCTCGATCTCGAAATGCCGCGCATGGATGGAATCGAAATGCTGCGCGCTATCACCCGCAAGCATCACGTACCCGTGATCATTTTCAGCTCCCACACCGAGCGTGGCGCGAGTTCGACGCTGAAGGCTCTCGCTCTTGGCGCATTCGATTTCGTGTCGAAGCCCCACGATGCCGCCGTGGGAAATCTTCAAGGCATTGCAGCTGAGCTGACGCTGAAAATTAAAGTGGCTGCCTCTTCCGGCGCCCCGAAGATGATTTTGACGGTGCCCACCAAGAAGCAAAAAGGAACGAGTCCGCTCGAGGATCGGCGTGCGCCTTCTCGCGTCGTGGCCATCGGCGTTTCCACTGGGGGCCCCGCTGCGCTCCAATATGTTTTCTCCCAGCTTCCCGACGATTTTCCCGGCTGCCTGCTCGTCGTCCAGCACATGCCGGAGGGCTTCACCGACATGTTTGCGCGCCGCCTCGACGAGTCCTGTGCCATCGAAGTCAAAGAAGCGCGCTCGGGTGACTTGCTTCTTGCCGGACGTGCGCTCATCTGTCCGGGCAATCGCCACATGAAAGTCCGGCGCCTCGCGCAAGGCGATATCGTCGTGCTCGATGATAATCCGCCGGTCAACGGCCACCGTCCCTCAGTTGATGTCCTTTTCTATTCCGTCGCGAAGGAATTCGGAAGTGCTTCACTGGCCGTGCAAATGACGGGCATGGGCGACGACGGTGCGGCCGGCATGGGTGCCATTCACGCCGCGGGTGGAATGACTTTCGCGCAGGATTCGGAATCGTGCGTCGTGAACAGTATGCCGCGGTCCGCCATCGAGCGTGGATTTGTCGACCGGGTGGTTCAGCTTTCAGCTCTCGCCAGCCACATACAGTCGATGTGCGTCGCGGAAAAACTTCAACAGGATTTCGCTTCAGCTTCTTCGACTGCCGAACCGGCAGGCGCGGAACGGGGCTCGAGAAGGAGATTGTAATGAAACAGTTCGAAGCTTTGACCCGCAAGAAAGATAGTCAGCCCGTCCGCTACCTGATCGTGGACGACTCCGTCTTCGCCCGCAAAAGCCTCGCGAAAATGATCGAGGCTTTCGGCGGCACCATTGCCGGCGAAGCCGGCGACGGCCTCACCGCCATCACGGAGTACAGCCGCACCAGTCCCGATATCGTGCTCATGGACATTACCATGCCGCAGATGGAGGGAATCGAGGCGGTCGAGCGCATTGTCCGCGATCATCCCGAGGCGCGCATCGTCATGGTCTCCTCGGTCGGCTATCAGGACAATATTCTTGCCGCACTCCAGAAGGGCGCGCGCCACTTCGTCCAAAAGCCCGTGAAGCCCGATGCGCTCTATGAAATTATTCGCTACGTTCTCAGCGACGAAGGCGTAACCGCGCCCGTTTAGGCGCAGGGAGCTTCACCATGAAGATAGACTTGATTCAGCCGTTCATCAGCGCCGTGGACACTGTCCTCGCGGAAACGATGGAGACCCCAGTAACGATCGGCGGCCTCAAAATGGAAGACGACGGCTATCGGAAAAAAGGTGTCGCCGCGATGATCGCGATCAAGGGCGCCATTGAAGGCCGCGTGATTCTCGATGTCGAGCCACGCGCTGCTGCTCGAGTCGCAAACTATCTGGCCGGTGAAGACATCACTCTCGACGCCCAGGCCATGCGCGAAACCGTCTCCGAGCTTGCCAACATGGTCATCGGCAACGCGGTCACGCTTCTCAACGATCGGGGATCAACTTACAAAGTGTATCCGCCCGAGTTGATCACCGACGAACAGCTTGCCAAGGAGGGCGCGGACACCGAAGCCACCGTCCTTTCTTTCGAAACGCAGCACGGCAACGTCTACATGAATATCGCCATGCGCTATTTCCGTCGCCGCCAGCGCGAGCGCAACGTCGTCGCCGTCTCCTGAAGAATACATTTCCCGCGGCCGGCGCCCTTGTAGCTCACGCCTGCCCTGAGCCTCGAACGGGTCCCCGGCCCGGCCCCGCCGGGACGAGACGTGAGGCCTTTCGTGGAACATGGCAAACGACCAAATTAATGCGGACTCAGACGCTAATCTCACTTCTTCAAATGAATTAAAGGTCGAATTGCCGTAACTTCAGGCAGGAAAAATCAGGACTTCTCTTCATCCTCGCGGTTTGCCGTCTTAATATATTCCGTTCCGTGGCGGAACAATCCCGCCGACGGAATCGCTTCCACTCTCACCACGCGCGCTGGAATAAATATGTTCGCCGTCGCATCGGCATAAGGCACCGCGATCGCAATCTGCGAGGATTCCACGTAGCGGCGCTTGCTGCGGAAACTCAATCCTTCTGAGGATAATTCTTCGCACACGGCCAACTCGTCGTCCGTGTCAGGCTGGCGGACGCACGCGGTAAGCAGCGTCTTCAGCCGAACTGCAGCGCGTTGTTCATTCGCGCCCGCGAAACCCGACACCGTTCGGTCCCCAAATCCGCGCACGGCAGCCGCGTGCGCTGCGCTGTTCGGATCCTCGTGCGATGCTGGCCCCCACATGCTCGGCGTGTCGCAAGTCTTACAGTGCCGCGCCAGTCCGTGATTCGTCTCAAAGCTCTCGAGTTGCATCGGGTCGAGATACAGCACTTCGCGGTCGTGGCAATAAGTGCATTCAAGAAGCATCCGCGCAATCGCTTCCTCGGATTTTTCGAACGGCGGAAACTCCACACCCCACAAATCCACGGCATCGTCAACGCATTCAATTCCGTAGAGAAAATGCTCGCCCCGCCGGCCGAATTGACCGATCACGCGCGCCATGCCCGTGCGATGCGATTCGTTCTTCGCAGTGCGACGCACGTGCAGCACCTGATCGGCCCTGAACACGTGATTCGCCACGATCACGGCCCCATGCCGGTTGATCAGCAGCGTGTGCGCGGGCTCGACAAACGGTTTCCCATCCCGGTCCGTGCCCGTTACTTCCAGCAGAAGCGTCAAACAAACGCGGTCGCTCCGCCTAATCCCTGTTGCAGGCACTCGTCCCTCCAACTCCTAACGCAGTCGAGCCTAGCACATCGCCCAGAACACGCCCTTCGAATGTCCGCCGCTGTTCCTACGCGGAAACTCCTCGGCCCTGTTCGCCGCGACTCACGCCCCAGCTTGTCCCGTCAACGAACTTGAATCCCGTAACAACGGCGGGTTCATGCATGAAACAGGCGGACTTCAAAGGACTATGAGACCTATTACCCTGTACCAGGGACAACTGCCGACCGTACTACGTTTGTACGGTCGGACAGTGGCGAGAGTCCGGGCCTCCGCGAGATTCTTTACCTGTCGCGCGGCCAAGAACCACGTTTTCGACCCCTCCTTGGGAACTGCCACGGGCGAACGCTCTCCGCGCTGGAGGCAGTGTGCAACGTCATCTTCCCGCAGTTCTTCTCGCCGCGATCATCCTCATATTTTCAATCGCAGCGCCGGCCAATGCGCAGGTGGCCAATCCTTGCAACACCAGCCAATCGTTTGCGGTGAGATGTTTTGTGAGGAACGCCATCGCCACGAAAATCTTGACGGTGCCAACGGGGATGAACATAACGGTCTACGACAACTACGCTGTTGCCGTGTTCCGAATCACCCAGGACACGGACCTCTGGATGATGATGCTTGGCACTACGTCCGCAATAGCGGATGCGATGCCCGCGAAGAACGCCGACGGCACTGCCAACTCGATTGCGCAGACCGACGCCATCAATTCGATCGTCAACTCCGAATCGCTCACCGGCATCATCGTGATTCCGTCGCAAATAACACTGGCGCAGTTGGAGATGTTCGCGCAGCAAACCGTCTCCAACATCACGGGATTCACCGGCGTATCGCTCTCGCCGGGCGCCGTTCTGCGGTTGATTGATTCATACATCATCACCGCAACGAGCTCGAGCGGCACAATCAACTGGACGACCGTGGATGCCAGCCTCACGACTGCCGTAAAAAATCTCATTTCGAGCGGCATGGTCAAAATGCCCGGAAGTGTCACACAGGCTCAGTTCACCACGTTTGTCGAGGATGTAGCGCACGCGATCGCAGCGTACAAGTCTGCCACCGGACGGAAATCGCTCTAGCCCCTTACAGTATTGATCGGATGACGCCGCCGTCCGCGCGCAACGCGGCTCCATTCGTTGCCGACGACACGGGACTGCACACGAACGCCACCATCGCCGCGACTTCATCCGTCGTCGCAAAGCGTTGCAGCAGAGAACTCGGGCGCGCGTCACGGAAGAATTCCCGCTCGACAGTTGCCACATCGGTATTCTTTTCCGTGGCGATTTCACGCACGAACGCGCCTGCACCTTCCGATGCCGTCGGTCCAGCCAAAATCGAATTGACGGTTACCTTGCTGCCCTTCGTTGTCTCCGCCAGTCCTCTTGCGACAGCGAGCTGTGCCGTCTTGGTCATGCCGTAATGAATCATCTCAACCGGGATTTGCACGGCGCTCTCGCTCGAAATAAAAACGATTCGCCCCCAATCCCGCTTCAGCATCCCGGGCAGGTAATGGCGGCTGAGCCGTACGCCGCTCATGACGTTCACTTCGAAGATCCGCAGCCAATCGGCGTCGCTGATCTCCTCGAACGGTATGATTCCAAAAATCCCGACGTTATTTACCAGGATGTCCACGTCGTGGAACTTGTTGATCGCGATTTTTACGCCGTCAGCAGTCCCAAGATCGGCGGCGATGCCTTCCACTTTGCCGCGCGCGCCGGCAGTTGATAGTTTTTTTATGGCTTCGGCGACCCTCGCTTCGGTGCGTCCGTTGACGATTACCGAAGCGCCCTCGCGCGCTAAAGTTTCTGCGATGGCGAAGCCAATGCCAGCTGTGCTTCCCGATACGAATGCTCGCTTGCCTTCAAGTTTAAGGTCCATGCGAGTTTGATGCTGGACCACGGCTCTCTGATTCAGCCGCAACATTTCGCATTTGCGCATCACTGCGCACGCGGCAGCGGGCTCAGTCTGGCCGGCGCACCCGGCTTGCGCGGTGCGTGTGAACGTGGCAAAATTCTTTAACCACGCCCGCGGCGCCTCCTTCGAAATTTCATCGCTTCCGCGTCGTGCGCGAACGATCGCTGGCGATATCGTCTAAGGGTTAGGACACGGCCCTCTCAAGGCCGGAATCGGGGTTCGAATCCCCGTATCGCTACCAAAATTTTTCGCTCTGCTTATTTGCGATGAAAATCGCGCTCGCATACTGGAGAACTTGTGACCCTCAAGGAATATCGCAGCAAGCGGCGTTTTAAAGTTACGCCCGAGCCGGAGGGCAAGAAGAGCTCGCAGAAGCCGGAGGGCCCGTCGCGGATTTTCGTGGTGCAGAAACATTCGGCGACGCAGCTGCATTACGATTTTCGACTGGAGTGGAATGGCGTGCTGCTTTCGTGGGCGGTTCCGAAAGGCCCTTCGACCGATCCTTCCGTGAAACGTCTCGCGATGCATGTGGAAGATCACCCGATTGATTACGCCAGTTTCGAAGGGATTATTCCGGCGGGCGAATATGGCGGCGGGACCGTGATGGTGTGGGACAACGGCACGTGGGAGCCGCACGTTCCCGACGTTAATGCGGCTCTCGAAAAGGGCGATTTCAAATTTATATTGCATGGAAAAAAGCTCCACGGTTCCTGGGTGCTGGTGCGCACGCGCGGATTCGGAAGCTCCACCAAAGAATCGTGGCTTCTCATCAAGCATCGCGACGAATTCGCAAGCCCGAACGACATTACGGTTGATGAACCTAAGTCGGTTTCGAGCGGGCGGCTGCTTGCCGACATCGCGAGCGCGGGAGGCGGCGACGTTGCGAAAGCCGCGAAGGGCGATCCGATTAGCGCGGCGAAGCCTCCGGTACCTGCGAAGAAGCCCAAGAAAATGAGCGCTCGGCGGAAGAAGAAATAGGAAAGACGGAAAACGGAAAAGCGAAGATGGAAAAGTGGGTTGGCGGGCAATTCCGCTTTTTGGAGTGCGCTGTTTTGTGCCGCGAAATAATTTTTCGGCGCCATGTTTTCAATCCGTTGCGGCATTTCTAATAATTTCGTGTGCCGCGAAATTCGCCGTCCGCGTGGGACTTGCAATCGAGTGCCGGACGAAAATCGGCCTGTCGTGTTTGCCCTGCCTGCCCTGAGTTTTCGAAGGGAGCGGGAGCGAAGGGTCCGGTGCCACAGGAACCACTACGAATCGCGCGTCGCATTGACCCCCTCTTTTTGTAGCGATTAGAAATGACTCGTGATGATTGTTTTGTTTGAGTTGCGGCGATTTCTAATCGTTTTGGTCTATCGATTAGAAATCGATTGGGAATCGATTGGGAATCGAGTACTGGACTCCGCAGATTTGCGTACTCCTCCGAGCGCGCGCGGCGGGTATACCGATAATGTGCTCCCGGAGGCGGGGGCCTCCGGGCTCTGAAGGAAATCGCTCGGGCGCGTATCCTAACATGATGACCTTGTTATCTCCTGCATTACTACACTTTTCGAGTAATTATATCACGTGCCCCGTGGGTACCAGCAAATCCACAGCGTGTAAGGGTCGGCGGAAGTGCCGGGGAATCAATGGGATTCAAGCGCGGGAAAAGTACGAAATTGTGCTTTTGATTTGGTGGAAATCGCGCGATCCTTGCGAGCAAATGGCGGTAGGAATAGCGTCGCGCGACCTTCGGCCTTGACCTGTGCAGCGGAGGCGCTTATCTTGGTTGCGATGCGTATTGCAAGGTCACTTTTGTTGGCGGTGATTGCCGTCGCTCTGACGGCGTATGCGTACGACTGCGGCGCCCCGATGACGAGTGAGCAAGCGATGCAGTGCTGTAACTCCATGCCCTGCTCTTCGCACGGTCATCACGGCAAGGATTGCTGCAAGACGATGCCAACGATGCACGCTCCTTTCGTACAGCCCTCGTCGGCACACGGCGTGCCGTACTCACCTGTCGTGGTTGCGGTACTAACGTCGTTTGCCGAGAATCAAGGTGTGGATTCGTCTGCCCGCACAATCGCAGAGCATTCCCACGCTCCACCCGTCGGCTACTCACCCGCTTCTCTGCCTCTTCGAATCTAGTCTGTCCTCCGGTCGGCTCCCGGCTTGATGCATTGGTGTGCCTGGGAATCGCTATTTCTACTGGAGGAGGAGTTCGTGAGATTTCGAACTGCAACTTGCCTTGCATGGGCTATGCGAGTGTGCCTGGCGCTCGTCCTATTCTCCTGCGCTCATATAGTCCGAGGGCAAGGGCCTGCACCCGAAACCGCGCCGCCACTGTTCGCGGGTGGCGCACTCATTTCTTACAACTCCATCTTCACGACGCGCGGATTGTTGCCGGAATCAGCGAGGAACATTTCTCCAACAGCCCGGCCCACTTTTTCGCACGAAGGCGACTTCAATTTCACGTGGGGTATCCGTCGCAATTTTGATTTGACGGTCCTCGTTCCGATCATCACGAATCACTTCGAGAGCACGAATGGACCGGCCGTTGGGGGAACGGGCCTGGGTGATGCGATGGTGCTCATCAAGTACCGGTTCTATCGAAGAGATTCAGAGCGAGGGACAACGCAGGCATCCGCTGCATTCGGCCCGAAGTTTCCGACGGGCCGAACAGACTTGACCAACGTTGCCAACGGAAATGGAAATTTGTTGCCCCCGAGCTTGCAGCCTGGATCGGGGTCTACTGATTTCTTCCTAGCCGCGAACTGGACCTATACGGGCCTTTTCAACCTCAAGCGTCTGGTTGCCGATGAGGATTTTCATTCGCTTTTGCGCACACAAGGATCGCAAGCGACTCGCCTGGGCAGTGATTTCGAATCGCGTTTCTGGTTGTCGTACCGGCCCTATGAATCGAAGAACGTGGCCCGCGAATGGTTCATTGGATCCGTCTTGACCTGGCTGCACTCTCAGGATGACCGCATCGCGGGAGCCACTCGGAGCGGCAGTGGTGGCGATGTG
>PMAA01000007.1 GCA_003152355.1 Acidobacteriota bacterium
TCGGGGCATGAACTATTGACCTTAAGGAATCGTCGTTACCTATCGGAGATGATACCGGCTGCATTTGCTGCGTTTTCTAGCGGCGGCCATCCAAGGGGTTAGGCAGGTTCGGCAGTCTTTGTGTGTCGATTAACATCGGCGTCTCTAGTCAGAGGAATACGCGAAGGTGAAGTAGATATTGTTTGCTCCTAAATGAGCTTTCGATGTGTCCTGGCCCCCATCCAATCTTCATAAAGGCCTAAATGCAACAGTGATGAGGAATTCCGAAACAGGCTGCAGACGTCGGGATTCTTCTAAACCGAAAAAGCGGTACGGTCGAGCGCGACGTACGCGATTACGAACGCGGACAGATGGAAGTGGTAATCAACGATCCCAACGATCACGCCCGCAAGCAACATCCACGGCACGTAGGACAGTCCGAATGCCGTCAGGAACGCGACAGCAAGGCCGGCCGGCGGATACCACGCGCTGGCCCAGATCTGGAAGCGCGTTAGATTTTTAATTCAGTTTGCCTAGAAACACATGTTTTTGATCGTCGCTACTTTTAACCGTCTAATAAAACCTAGGAGACCAGTCCTGAGCCGAATTGTATGGGAAGGGGTCTGACGGTTAATGTGCGCAGGTTGACTTTTGTTTGTGCCGAAGTATGATAAGCGAAGTGGCGAAGGAGTTCGCCCTCTAACCGCTGTCCCTCTTTTGCCGGGACAGATGATGACTCCTGACAAGGATCTTGTCGCGGAGTCATGTCCCCGGCAGCGATCCCATAACTAAGACAGAAGCGAGAACTGACATGCAAAATGTCTGGGCACTAGCTTCCTTGTGGGTCGGATTGGCGCTCATCGCGACACTCCTCGCGATTTGGTTCAAGATCTCCACGGCGCTGTCAGAAATCGTCGTGGGAACCGTCGCGCAATTGATCATCGGGGCCATCGTCGGTCCGATGGGACTTGCTGCAAAGTCCGAGTGGATTACTTTCCTCGCAGGTACCGGTGCGATCGTCCTGACATTTCTCGCGGGTGCAGAACTTGATCCTGTCATTTTTAGGACGAAGTGGAAGGAAGCGATGGTTGTTGGCCTGGTCGGGTTTTTCGGGCCGTTCCTCGGTTGCACGGCCGTAGCACGCTTGATCTTGCATTGGTCCATTATGTCAAGCTGGCTCGCAGGCGTTGCCCTCTCCACCACATCTGTTGCGGTCGTCTATGCGGTGATGCTGGAACTTGGCCTCAACAAGACCGACTTTGGAAAGGCGATCCTGGCAGCGTGCTTCGTAAATGACCTGGGGACTGTCATCGCGCTGGGCCTCATTTTTTCGCCTTTCACGATACGGACTGTCATCTTCGTCGTAGTGAGCGCCGTCGTGTTCTTTATCCTGCCTTTCCTGACTCCCCGGTTCTTCAAGCTCTATGGCGGCCGAGTGTCCGAACTGGAAGCAAAATATCTTCTCTTCTTGTTATTCGGAATGGGCGGATTGGCTGTATGGTCCGGGAGCGAAGCTGTTCTTCCCGCATACATCATTGGGATGGTACTGGCTGGAACCGTTGGAAAAGATCACATATTAGTGCGCCGCCTTCGGACGCTGACGTTCGGCCTTCTAACGCCGTTCTATTTCATACGGGCCGGATCGTTCGTGTCTGTTCCTGCGCTCATAGCGGCGCCAATTGTATTTCTGGTTTTGTTCGGCGCAAAGATGGTCTCGAAGGTAGCAGGGCTTTATCCAACCGTGAAAGCTTTCAAATACCAGCGTGAGGAAGGTTTGTATTACACATTGATGATGTCAACAGGCCTGACGTTTGGCACGATTTCGGCGCTGTTTGGCCTTAGTCACGGAATTATTGACCAATCGCAGTATTCGTACATCGTCGCGACAGTTATCGGTAGTGCCGTTATTCCGACGATGTTCGCAAACGCGTGGTTCATGCCGAGACATCTGCTCCCGAAGGCAGAACGAGAGTCAGAACCGAAGGAAGTCACGGCCGTTGGTACCGGCTAAGGAGGAAATATGATGGGCCGAAGACACTCCCAGTTCAAAAAGATGCTTATTGGATACGATGGGTCTGCCCCATCGGACAAGGCGACGGAATCTGGTCTCGCCCTGGCTCAATCGCTGGATGCGAAAGTGCTGCTTTTCGCTGTCGCTCGTCCGCCGGAGCCTGCGACGATGGTTGAAGTCGATGCCATGATCGATAATGCGCGCGAGCATTTTGGAGAACAGTTCAAGAAAATCATCCAACGAGCTCGCGATATAGGCGTCGAACTGACAACCGATATTGCTGTGGGCCACCCGGTTGAGCAGATCGTCCATCGTGCTGAAACAGACCACGTCGATTTGATCGTACTTGGGCTGCGCGGAAAATCGAGATTCGAAAAGATGCTTGTTGGGTCCACGGCTGAAAAGGTGCTCCGGTATGCTCACTGTCCGGTCATGGTCGTTCGATAGAGGACTTTAGAGGAAATGGATTCTCAATCGACACCGAATGCAGCTTCATTGAACGAATTTCAATCGCGACGATTGCGCATAACCTGCCAGTACATCGACAAGCTACTGGGAGATATTGAGCAGAATCTGCACGTTAGCGCCTCTAAAGCAGCGTTCCCTCGTTTGGCACAGGATGTTGCTCCGGCGCAGCGCCGAACAATTGAAGACTACATCTCACGCATCCGGGCGCAACTCGTTCGCGTGTTAGATGGCCAAGGCATTCCAAGAGAAAAACCGTCGATCCCGGCCTCACGCGCAATCCATGTTGCACTCGGCGCAATTGACATCGCGGTGGAGGAACTGAAACCGCAATACATGCGCGGATACGGTGACCTGCCAGAATCCGCAGCGACCGAGTTGAATGGAATTGCTGGTGAGTTGCGCAGTTTGGTGTCAAACCTCGACCGTTATCTCGTCGAGGGAATCGGGCAAGAGCTCAAGTCGCGCCTGCAGCGACTGGAACAGAAGAGCAATGATCTAGAGATTCTTTCTAAGATTGAAAAAATCGTGGATGATCGTGGTCTAGTTGAGTTTCGCGCGACTATCGAGTCGATTTTGGACCGCGCAGAAGACAAGACTTTCGAGATTGCAGTTTTCGGACGCGTGAGTTCCGGAAAGTCATCTCTTCTTAACGCGATTCTGGAGACGGATGTACTCCCGGTAGGAGTCACACCGATTACCGCAGTCCCCACGCGAATCGAGTACGGCGAAAAGTCTTCCATGAGAGTCTCCTCTGCTGAAGCTCCTACGAAAACGATGGAGGTTACCAGGCTTGCTGAGTTTGCGACCGAACAGCAGAATCCCGAGAATGCAAAGCGCGTGACTCGGATTATTGTGGTGCTTCCCGCTGCACGCCTTCGCGAAGGCGTCACTTTAGTTGACACACCCGGTCTCGGCTCGCTGGCGACGAGCGGGGCGAAGGAAACTCTCGCCTACCTGCCCAAGTGTGATCTCGGAGTCGTCCTGATCGATGGGGGTTCAACACTGAGTCGCGAGGACTTGCAAGTCCTTTCGACGCTGCAGCGGGCGGCCGTTCCTGCAAATGTACTTCTTAGCAAAGCTGATCTCCTGAGCGCGGACGATCGCGAGAAGATCAGCGAATACGTAAGGCAGCACATCGCTTCGGAATGCAATCTCGAAGTGCGCGTCCACCCGGTAAGCGTTCTACCCTCGCATAAGGACTTACTGAATCGATGGTTTGAGGGGCAAATCCTTCCGTTGTACGGTTACTCGCAGGAACTCAGGACATCGTCTGTCCAAAGAAAGATTGGTGCATTACGCGAATCCGTGTTTTCGGCGCTGCGAGCGCAGCTCGAACACAACGGGACATCGGATGGTGGAACGCACGACGAAATTCGCGCTGCGGAGGCGCGTTTGCGTCAAGCGACAGGGTTAATCGAAGAAACAGGAGCCGACTGGGAAAGAGAGCTTGAGAGGAACAGTTTCGACGTGCAGAACGGTTATTTGGCGGCATCCGCGAGACTGATGGATGAATGGGGGCGACATCCTAGTGCAGTCGTGTCGACAGAGAAAATTATCCGCGAATCCATACTGCAGACCATCCAGCAACGGGTAAAGAACCTTCACGATTCGCTCGAGACGCTTGCAGTTCGCCTTCGGGACGATCTGAAGATCAGCGCGACGTGTCTTGGGATCGCTGTTATGCCCGGAGAGGACGAGTTTCAATCTCTCGTTCGCGGCACACCGATCTTCGATCCGGGATCGTTGAACGCATCGACTGTCCGGCCGAGATTTAGCGCACTGTTTGGCAGGCGATCCGCCGAAAAACGTCTGGCAAGGCGACTTCAACAAGAATTGGGCGGGGCTCTCAATAAGACGCTCGGCACGTATTCGGAAGTATTGAGAGAATGGACGAGACTTGTCATCAACCAGCTTACCCGACGATTTGAAATCTATGCGGGGGGATACCGAGCACAAGCGGAGCGAATAGCCGGTGGCAGGGACCTTGTACCTGAATATGCAAATGGTCTTCGCGAAGACATAAGACTCTTGGAGGCCCCAAAATCCAACAGTGTTGACGCCGAAGTTCAGAAGCAGTTCGAGAGCGAAGAAACGCCACTGTTCCCCGGAGAAACCATGCAACATGCCCGAAAGGGGGAATCAAACTAGTTCACATGACAAAATACTTGATGGTCGGCATTGGAGGAGCGCTAGGTTCCATATTGCGCTTTTCGGTGGGCGGCTACGTCAGCAATCGATTAGGCGTTCGCTTTCCCTACGGAACTTTCTTCATCAACTGTACAGGATCTTTTCTCATCGGTCTCGTGGTGACTCTTCTTGCAGAGAGGACTCACTGGAGTCCCAATTGGCGATATCTGATTCCAATTGGTTTCATTGGGGGTTACACAACGTTTTCAACATTCGAGTTGGAGACATTTCGCAACTTTCAGGATGGTGAGGTTTTGATCGCGGGTTTGAATGTAGCGTTGAGTGTTGTAATTGGATTCGTCTCGGTGTGGTTAGGTGTTATCACTGGGAGGACCATCTCATGAAAACCGAAGGTGATTCCGAGAGGTATCCGATCACGAGGCTGGCGGTTAAAAGAGGATGCCCAGTCTGCGCTGCAGTGAAGCACTTCCAGGAATCATTACCAAAACAATTGCGAGCTGAAGAACCGACGCCGCTATGCAATTTCCATGCGTGGTCACTTGCAAAGTCCGCCCCGGCGGAAGTGGCTGCCTCGATATTCCTCGGCGCGCTTAGATCCAAAGAGTGGGACACGAGCCCGACGTCACCGTCCTCCTGCGCGGCTTGCAAAAAAGTACACGAGGAAGAGATCACAAGGCTTGAAGAAGTCACGACAGAGCTGGAACGCCCGCCGATTGCGGAGTGGTTAGAGCAGCATGCCGTATTCTGCCTGCGTCACATTCACCTATTAAAGAAGAGAGTGCCGGCGCCCTTGCAAGAGATCATCGAGAAACTGCGAATAGAGAATAAGGCGAAACTAGGGGCGGAGCTCGAAGAGTTCCTTCGACAATCAAGACACGGTGATCGCACGGGAGGCGGTGTGCTAGGACGCGCCGCAGAGTTTCTCGTAGCTCAAAGAGGAATCTTGGACTAGGAGGAGGGATCATGCTTAAAGCTGGGCCTGCTAAAAAGGTCAGCATATACGTTGGAGAAGACCATCAATACCACGGACAGTCGCTCTACTCTGTGATCCTTGACTTTCTATTCTATCGCGGGATATCCGGAGCAAACGTTGTGCGAGGCATCGCTGGATTCGGCGCTGACCATCATCTGCACACCATGCGCATCGAGCGGCTGACTGAAAACCTTCCCATCAAGATTGAATTCATCGAATCGCCAGAAAAGGTCGAAGAACTTTTGCCGAAGCTGTATGAAATGGCGGGTACCGGACTGATTGAAATCCAAGATACGACCGTCGTTAAGCCGTCGGAAGAGTCCAAAAAGAAAGGTCCACAGACCTCAATTCCTTCGCTTAGGAGTGAAGGCAAAGCCAAGCTGATGCGAATTTTCATTGGTGAGAACGATAAGTGGCGCGACAAACCGTTGCACAAGGCACTGGTCGAAAGCATGCGCGCTAACGATATTGCGGGTGTCACGGTCTACCAGGGGATTCTTGGCTACGGTGCCAACAGGCGTATTCACAAAGAGACGACGCTAAATCTTTCCCACGACCGGCCAATGATGCTTTCGGTGGTGGATACTGAAGAGAAGCTTCGATCGTACTTTCCCATTCTTGACGGTATGGTTCAGCAAGGGCTCGTAGTTCTCTCCGATGTTGGCGTCATCAAGTACAGCCATAACTACCAGGGCGAGGAGAGAAGAAAGGTGGCTCGGCAATGAAGCTCGAAGGCAAGGCCAAAATGCTTCGCATACATTTCGGTGAGGACGACAAGTGGAAGGACAAACCGCTCTACCGTGCCATCGTCGAGAAATGCCGGGAGCTGGATATCGCCGGCGCTACTGTGTTCCGGGGCATCGAAGGATACGGTGCCAGCACTCTAATTCATCGGTCTCATCTTCTTTCTTTCTCCTCGGATGCCCCGATTATGGTCAGCGTGATCGATTCTGATGACAAAGTACAAAAGCTGATTCCATATCTGGACGAGATGGTGGGCGAAGGGTTGATTGCAACGTCTGAAGTCGAAGTTATCAAATACGTGCATCAAGATGGCAAGCGGTCGTAGCGACTGGCCGTGAGATTACGGCAACGAGCAGAAATGACAGAAAGGGCCCAATTCGATTATTTGGTGGGCCGCAAGAACGAATTGCAAGAGCTTCGTGCAGCAATTCAAAAGGGCGAGAGCCGTTTGGTTTGGGGCCCTATGGACGCCGGAAAGACAGCTCTGATCAAGAAAGCGATTTCTGAACTCCCCGACGCGGAACGAAGGAAATGCGTTTATTGGACAGGAGCTGCGAGTAGGAGGGAGTTGCTTTCGCACTTCATTGGTCAGCTTTACAAGCTAGGCGATCCGTTTGTGCAAAAAAAGATACGAGCGGACGGCGCAAACGAGAACTCATTGAACCGATGGCTTCACGAACAAACGAGTCTGCGTCTTCGTGGGATTCTATTTACCGCTTCAACGCAAGGCGACTACCGATTCTTCGTGGATCATTTCCCTCCGCCAACACATAACATGGCTCGGCTGATGAAAGACGTGATGTACGGGTGCAAAACGCCGATTTATCTGACCGCACGCGGATTTTCGCAAAGTGAAATCGGGAACTCGTGGAGTCTGTACTGGCACGACGGCCTGCGAATCCACACGGGTCCTTTGAATGGGCGAGATTCGCGGGAACTATTGGAAATTTGCATCCGAGACTGGGGTTTGGATCTGCTCGACCTAGAGGATTTCCGCGAGGACATGCTTCGTTTGAGTGGGCATTTACCTGGCTCAATTGTGAAGATGTGCGAATTGGCGGCAAACTCAAGGTATCACTACGGAGATCGGATCAAAATCAAGCTCGTGCACGTGGATTACCTAATGCGGTCAACTAGGTCTGNNGCGATGGCACACTCTTCAAACTTCCTTCAATGACTGGAGCCTCGCAAAATCGGCAAGCCGCACTGCAGAACACGTCAGCTCACGCCGCACTTTACCGATTGTCAGAGTTAGCGGCGGAGTTCGGAGCACAGCGTATCGCTTCCGCGGCCCGCAGTGTAGCCGACAGGGTGTCAGAAGGACGATTCTATGTGGCGTGCATCGGTCAATTCAAACGCGGCAAATCGACACTGCTCAATGCGCTCATTGGGCAT
>PMAA01000022.1 GCA_003152355.1 Acidobacteriota bacterium
CGCCAGCACCATGCAGCAGATGGCCATCAGTTTCGGCGTGGCTTCGGCGTCGCTGGTGACCGCGTTCTTCATTCCCGATCGCCATACTTCCAGCGCCCCACAATTCATTCACGGCATCCAACGGGGCTTCTTTGTGCTTGGCGGGATGACCCTCCTCTCCACGATCGTTTTCTACCAATTGAAAAAAGGGGACGGCGATGCGGTGAGCCAGCGGAAGCAGAAACAGCTGCATCCCGGCTAGGTGCCATTAATATGTAAGGGTGATGGATGAGCTCTTAATACACGGCAGAAACTGATTTGTCTCAATGCGTCTTCAAGTGTTCGCGGAAAAACCGTTCGAGCCCAGCGCGGTCTCTAAACGCTTCCGTCCCGCCTTCACGAATCGTCGAGTACGCTCCGGCTATATCACCATATTCGAGGCATTCCTGCGGAGTTGCTCCCTGTAAAAAGCGATGAATGAAGCCCGCGTCGAAACTATCCCCGGCGCCGACTGAATCCACCGATTTCACTCGAATGCCATTGCGCCGCCATTCGCCGGAGGCGTTTCGCGCGATTGCCCCTTTTAAGCCAAGTTTCACGACTACTAGGCGGCAGACTTGCGAAAGCTTGTCGATTGCCTCCTCTAGGTCATCGGTCCCAGCGATCTTTGTCGCCTCGCGCTCGTTCGGAAAAAAAATATCTACAAATGGCAGCACGTTCTTCAAGCCGTTTCCCCACTTGCCTTCGGGATCATCGTTGGTGTCAAGCGACGTCGAAAGACCCTTTTCCTTGGCTTCGCGGAATAAGTCAGCGATATGCGGACGAAGAGATTTGTGCAGGAAGTACGAAGAGAGGTGAAGGTGCCGCGCAGAGAAAATGTAATCGAGATTTAGGTCGGCGCAGCTCAATTCGGACATCGTGCCGGGATAGGTCAGGATGAATCGATGTTCCGGATGCGCCAGGATTACGGTCAAGCCAGTCGAAGCTCCACTCGAAGAAGTAGAAACGTGAGTCAAATCAACGCCGGCATTCCCAAGCCAGTCGGAACACATTGTTCCCAGAGAATCAGCGCCGATTCTTGAAACCATGCCAACTCGAGTGCCAAGCACTGAAAGATTGTGCGCAAAAATCGCGGACGAGCTTCCGAGTGTCAGGCGGAATCCATTAATCAGAGATTCTTCCTCTGGCTTCAACTGTTCCGGCAAACCGTAAAGAATCAAATCCGGATTGATCTCGCCAACCACGCAGACATCAAGCGGCATTCTTGCAGCCTCGACTATTTCGTGCCTTCCAGCATCACAACGCGCGACAAATTCTTGGGTTCATCTGGATTCAGTCCCTTCTTGATTCCTGTGTAGAAGCCAAGGAATTGACCCGGAATGACGCTCGCAGACGCGCGCGCTACTTCAGGCACATTGAGTGACAACTCGACGAGATGGTCTGCGGCGCGGCGAATTGCGAGATTGCAAACATTGGTAACGGCGAGCGTCGTTCCGCCTAGTTTTTTGATGTCCTCGAGAACTGCCACCTCTGCATCAAAACCACTTTCGCTGATGATGAAAGTGATCAGCGTCTCTGGGCTGACGATTGCTTTCGGCCCGTGTCTGAACTCGAGCGTATGAAAACATTGTGCGTATGAACAGGACATCTCTTTCACCTTCAGCATCGATTCCTGCGCGATTCCGAAGAACGGACCCTGGCCGAGAAATACATAGTCGGCAAATGTCCGCGAGTTTACCAGTGACTTTATCGTGGTGTGAATTTCGCTGAGACGCTCGGTGACTTGGTCCGGAAGCCTGCGAAGCGCATCCAGGAAATCTCCGCGATTTCCCCGAAGCGCCGCAAGCGATTGCAGCACAAGGAGCATCGAGGTGAACGATCTCGTCATTACAGTACTTTTTTCATCCGCTGCGGGCAGCCTGATGATGTGCGACGCAATTTTCTCGATCGGAGTATCCGTGCCGCATGTAATCGCGAGACTTCGAAGGTTTCGTTTGTCTTCGAGGTATCGAGCAGCCTGCAGAGCTTCCGATGTATGCCCCGAGCGAGTAATCACCACAGGTTGGCAGGGGATTGGAAGCAGTTGCGGGAAAAGCATAATTTCAGAGGCGGGAATCGCGCGCGACTTCTCGCCCGTCAAAATGGACCAACTCGCCGCTGCCGTTTGAGCCAGATAGAAACTCGATCCGCAGCCGGCAAATACCCATTCGATATTCCTCGGCAGGTTTTCATTGAGAGATCGCAGCTCGACAGCCGTCTCCACGTTCTCTAGGCATGTTTTCCATGTCGCAGGCTCCGAAAGAATTTCGGAGATCGTGTCAGCTCCAGCTACTGATTTCAGTTCCGCCAACTTCGCCTCCAAACCGGCATGAATGTGAACATTCAAACGACCATAACTTTGATGTGTGCCGCTCTTAGCCCCTTTAGGTGCTTAGCCGAAATCTTTCGGTCCGTGATCGTGTGATGCACAGCCGAAGTGGGCGCAATGAAGGAAAGGCTGCGTCGCCCGAACTTGCTCGAATCGCACACGATGATCGTTGTCTTCGCATTTTCCATCATGACGCGGTT
>PMAA01000043.1 GCA_003152355.1 Acidobacteriota bacterium
GGTGGGGATCGAACCCACGACCAACGGCTTAAAAGGCCGCTGCTCTACCACTGAGCTACGCCCCTAAAATGGTGTGCACCATGATACCCGAAAATGATTTGACGCACCTCGGCTGCGTAAACAAATGCTATATGTGAAGCGATCGCGCTGTTTCCTCATCGCGTGATTCCCTGTCGCGTTGGCCGCATCCTGGCGAATTCGTGCCCTCGTACAAACCTGAAAGCCTAAACGAGAGGCTAAATCATAATCAGCAACGCTGCAGAAGCTTCGCCCGCAAGTATCGAAGGTGAGCGATTGCTTCAGCTCCCGCTTGCGAGATTCGCGGCTCTGCATTCATTATGAATGGCATGGAACCGTTGTGGATTGCGAGCGATCAAGCGAAGCGCCTGGCTGAGCTGACTGCGGGCACGGCCGATCCCGAAAAGGAGACGCCGTTGCGCCGCGACGTTCGCTCGCTCGGCGTGCTGCTTGGCAGAGTCCTTGTCGAGCAAAGTGGCGAAGAGTTGCTGGAAGTCGTGGAGCAGCTCAGGCATTTGCTAATCCAACGGCGTGAAGAGCCGCCTGGGTCCGCGGCGCAAGACGAGCTGATGACTCAGGCGCGCGACATCATCGGGAAAATGGACCTGAAAAACGCGCACCGGGTGACGAAGGCGTTCGCGATCTATTTTGAATTGACGAATCTCGCTGAAACAAATCACCGCAAGCGCCGGCGCCGCGCGGCAAAGCTTCACGCGGAGCAACCACCGCTCGCGGGATCGTTCCGCGGCACGTTAATTCGCATGCGCGACGCCGGTATTTCGGCGGCCGACGCACTGGCCGCGCTTCAACGCGTGAAGATCATGCCGGTATTCACTGCGCATCCGACTGAAGTGGCACGGCGGACCGTGCTGATGACGCGCCGCCGTATTGCGCAACACCTGGAAAATCTGGACCAGCTGCCCTTGCCAGAAGCGGATGCGGACGAGCTTGAAGCGTTGATTTTGGCGGAAATCGCCTCCCTGTGGCAAACCGACGAAGTCCGCCTGAAAAAGCCGGGCGTGATTGATGAAGTGCGGATGGGCCTCGATTACTTCCCGATGACTCTGTTCCATACGTTGCCGAAGGTCTACGTGGAGTTCGCGGAATCGTTTCAAGCCGTATACGGAAAGAAGCTGCGGCATAACGAACTCGGCGAGGTGATCCACTTCGGTTCGTGGATTGGCGGAGACCGCGACGGAAACCCTTCGATCACCCCACAGTCCACCGCGGATGCCCTGGAGTTGGCGCGCCACGTGGTCCTCGATTTTTATCTGCAGGAGATTACTCGCCTAGTCGACCAGTTGAGCTCTTCGCTCCGGCAAACGGGGTGCTCGGAAGAATTACGGAGCGCGCTGTCCGCCTACGAAGCGACGATGGGCGACGACGCGTCGGTGGGAAAGTGGATCTCCGAAT
Organism: Acidobacteriota bacterium; assembly: GCA_003152355.1. GTDB lineage: Bacteria > Acidobacteriota > Terriglobia > Acidiferrales > UBA7541 > Palsa-147. Next base: position 1,432 of record PMAA01000043.1, read on the forward strand.
CGGAACTGACCCGCCGGTTTTTGGATTTCGCGCGAATTCGCTTGCAGTACAGCCGCGCGCAGTCCAGCCAAGATGACGCGCGAAATGCGCGGGCGTACCAGTCGCCGGGCGAGCTTGTGCACGATCTCGAATTGGTCCGCGCGAGTCTCGCGGCAAATGGCGGCGAGCGGCTGGCCGAGTTGCTGGTCGACCCGTTCACGCGCACCGTGCGAACATTCGGATTTCACCTTCACAGCCTCGACATCCGGCAGCACACGAAGGAGATTTCGGAAGCACTCGCGGAAATTGCGATTGCGGGAGGCGCAAACATTGGAACCGGCCTCTCCGCGAAATCCGAGCGTGTCAACGACGCGATCGAGACGTTCCAGATGATCGCGACGCTCAAGAAACTCTACCCGCCCGAAGCGATTCGCTATTTCGTGATCAGCGGAACGGAATCGGAAAACGACGTCTTCGACTGGCTGAAACTGGCAACCATCTGCGGCGTTCAACCGTCTGCATCCGCGGACGATCCCGGATTGATGCCGGTGCCGCTATTCGAATCAATAGAGTCATTGCGCGATGCCGCGAAAATCATGCGCCGCGTATGGACTTCGCAGGAATATCTGCCTCTGCTCGATTCGTGGGATCGCGAGCAGGAAGTGATGCTCGGCTATTCCGATTCGAACAAAGACGGCGGAATGATCACCAGCACGTGGGAATTGCAGAAAGCGCATCGCGAGCTTCATCAGGCAGCCAGAGAATGCGGCGTCAAACTGCGACTGTTTCACGGACGCGGCGGCACAGTCGGCCGCGGAGGTGGTCCGACGCATCGCGCGATTCTGGCGCAACCCGTCGGAGATTTCTCCGGAGAAATCCGAATCACCGAGCAAGGTGAAGTCCTGAACTGGAAGTATTCGGATCCGGTGCTTGCGGAATGGAATCTGGAGCTAATGGTTGCGGCGTCGCTCGAGGCGCTGACGCGGCCGAGCGGACGCACCCCGCAAGACGATCGAAAATGGGATAACGCGATGAACGAGATTTCCCGCGACGCGTTTACATTTTACCGTCAGTGCATCGCGGAAAGTTCTGACGCGCTGGATTATTTTGAGCGAGCGACCCCGGTGAATGAGCTGGTGCACGCGCGAATCGGGTCGCGGCCAGCCCGGCGGTCGCCAAGCCGCGAGTTCTCGCGCTTGCGGGCGATCCCCTGGGTATTTGGCTGGATGCAAAGCCGCCACGCAGTCCCGGCTTGGTTTGGGGTGGGTTACGCGCTCGAACGATTCGCAGCGAAAAGCCCGACGCACCAATCCCAATTAAGAGAAATGATGCAATCGTTTACCCTGTTTTCGGATTTGGTGCGCAACGTGGAGACCGCGATGGCAAAAGCGGACATGCAGATTGCGCGTCTCTACGCAACAACACTGGTCTCGGATAGCGCTCTGGGCAATACGGTGTTCGGCATTCTCGCCGAAGAGTTCAGCCGAACGCGGCGGATACTGCTGGCGGTGACCGGGCAGAACGATCTGCTTGAAGGCAACTCGGTTCTTTCGCAATCAATCCGATTGCGAAATCCGTATGTGGACCCGATGAGCTTGATTCAGGTAGAGCTGTTGCGTCGCAAACGTTTCGGCGGTCAGGCCGATGCTCCGGACGACGCGTTGGGCGCAACCATCAACGGGATCGCCGCGGGGCTGCACAATACTGGATGAGCCGGATCGTGACGAGTGAAAGACTTCGAAGAATTAATGCGAGGGAGCTTTCGCGCCGCTGACACAGCCGTCCGCATCCATATCCTGGAGCCGCTGCGCCGCCTCGGCGCTCGCTCGCTTCGCGGCCGCAGTTAGCAGCACGCGTGCTTGATCGCAATTTTGCGGCACTCCGCGCCCCCAAATGTAGAGATCAGCGAGAATAATCGCAGCCTTCGTATTTCCCTTCTCGACGGAAGCCCAGAGCCATTTCACCCCGACGTTTGTTTCTGACGAGCCGCTGTCGCCGCGAAGATATTGCAAGGCGCTCGCCAGTTCCGCTTCACCTGTGTCATCCGGTAGCGCGGGTACATGAGATGGTGCATTGGGATCGGCGGCGTAGATGGTCGGCGGCTGCATCCCTCCGACTTCAACGACGGGCTTCGGCTTGCGCTTCACAACCGCCGGCGCCGATGACTGAGTATCGGGCGGAGCCTGCAGCAAGGGGCTCAGCTTCGCGTCTGGCGGCGGCACTGCCTCGGCCGAGACGGGCTTCTCAACAACTTCCTGAGTGTTTTTACTCGATACGTTTTGCCCGATCCACTGGACACCCTCGCCCACCTGCCGGTGGAAAATGATCAGTGCGACACCGGTCGCTACGACCAGACCAATCACGACCACCATAATTTCAACGTCGCGCACGATATCGCTGGGAACGCCCACGCGGTACAGCAGTCCTGCCAGCAAACTGGCCCTCTCGCGCCTGATTGCAGACGGACCGGATGCAAACGTAGACCGCCACGGCGTAGCATAGTCCGACGGTCGAACTGAAATTCCGGCCTGCAACTGCTGTTGGGTGGGCTCGGGCACAACCGGCGACGACTTCGGCCCGGGAAAGTTCGCGAAAGACTGACTATAGAATTGAACATGCGGATCGTCGCCAAGCCGGTGCTGCGCCGCCGAGGCAACCTCGCGCAACACTGCCTCCGATTCATATCCCGAGTAGGTCGGAGCCGGAGGAGTAGCGTCAAAGGATAGCAATGGAAATACGACTGGCTCCTCCTTGATCTTTACAATCGGCGGCGGAGGAATCCGCTGCGGAATCACAGGAGCGGATTCCACCGTATGAACGGCCTCACGCACGGTTATCGCCGGTGGTTCGCTTTCCTTGATTTCCGGCCTGGGCTCGGAGTAGAGGGGAATGCGCTCGATGTAGCGCGGAACACTCGCCGGGGCTAGCCTGGCAGCCGAAGCACTCTCGGACTCAACGCGATTCAGCACTTCTTCAATTTCAGCAGCCTGTGGCTCTCGAATCGTCGTCGTCTTTTGTTGCTGTTCGGGCTCTTCAATGATTGCGGATTCACTCGAAGCAAGATCAATCGGTGAGGCATATACGCGAGCCGGCAGAGGACTTCCGTACTGCTCGAGCCATTCGCGAATCTGCAGCCGGACTTCTACCGCAAGATTTGTAAATCGCAGGCCGCCAGTTTTTTTGGTTTCGTCGGTCCAGACGATTTCCCCGACGGTTTCGATTCGATTTCCCGGATTCAGGGTGAACCATAGCGGCATGGGCCCATCGTCATGCTCGACGGGTGCGACAGCCTGAAATTGCAGCCCGTCCTCCGAAGCGTCAAGAACGATGCCGCCGTTGTCCGAAGCGAGGTTCAGGTAAATCAACCCAAACGGCTTGCAGCGCGGCGATTGGCGGCGTTCAGTGACCATCGACAAATACTCAGCTTCCGCCTCGGGGTGAGCTGAAAAGACCTCTCCGCTCCGGGGCAAATGACCTCGTCGGCTGCGATGGGCTCGTCGCATTCGAATGGTTGCGAGTGGCCGAGGGGACGGCAGCCCACAGGAATTCGATATTATAAGTCATATCGCAGGTCGAGGCGGCGGGCAATGTATAAATTCTGGCGGGACTTAGATTGTTACTTTCCCTCTAGCATCTATGGGAGTACTGAATCTCTCAACAAATGAGAGTGGCGGCACCGGTACTCGGCTAGCCGTATCGCCTCTAAGTAGCTGATTCGGGGGCGAAACGGCGGCTGTGCCGGGGCGGCCCTGCTAAACGACGATAAAACTCAAGTACTGCGCGAGGCCTCTTCCGCTTCCATTCGTAGTCCTTGCGCAGCTTCTCTTTATGTTTCTTGAGCTGGGCCTCCAACTCTACGAATGCCACGCGCACGCTTGAAGTTGCATCCGGCGCGATTCCGGTGGCGTGAAGTGTGCCAGTTGGAAGCGCCAAGTTCAGTGAAAAGCTGAATTCCGCTTTGCGCGGCCGTTCTTGCAGACCGCCATGCAATTGCACCAAATCAGGCGCGTAACGTTTGAGGAGTTTGTCGAGTTTCTCAAGGTGACGCGCGACCACATGCTCGATGGCCTGACGCAGATCGGCGCGAATGTGACTGAATGATGTTTTCATCGGAATACCCTGATTGGATTGAAGGGCTCGGGTTGGATCCCGAAAACTCATTTGGGGAACCGCAATTTCAGCATAGCAATCCGCGCGATTGGTTTCAACCGCATCTCGAGACCAGGGCCGGCCTGTACGAACGTACAGCTATGCCTTACGCATATTCTGTCCACACCGGGCGTCCTATCACTCTCAAAATGTGTACGATAGATTGAAACCGGGCCTCAAAGCTCGAATGGAATAACGAAGTGACTAGGAGAAGAGAATTTATGGCGACTATCGCGGCCTTTCCAGAATCAAGCGAAGCAACCCAGCACTCGACGCCCGTTGCGGTGTCCATCGAATCCCGTACCACCGAAATTCAGAACGGAATTCGCAGCATCCAGAACCGCAATTGGTGGTCACTTTTCAACACGATCAGCGTCGTTCTGCTACTGACCGCCACCATCATTTGTCTCACGCTGCCCTCTCTCGTGCAGAGCACCGAGCCCCTCGCCGAACTGAACATTGACCTTGCGGTGCGCGGCCTCGTTGGCATGGTGCTGATCTTCAACGTCTACGCGATCTGGCAACAGATTCGCCTGAAGGCACTGTGCGACAGCATTAAGGAATCGGTGAAGGCGATCGCCAGCAAGTAATTGGGACCCCTGGTATTCGGGGCGAGGCAGCAATCACACGCCACCTCGATGAAATGGTGCGAAAAGACTCGCTACCAAGCTCGCGCTGTTTAGCGCTGCTTGATAGACCGCGGACAGCCGCGTGGCGCTGAAACATGCGCCGCGCGATTATTTTCCGTACTCGCGAATAAAGTATTTGGCACGTATCCTCAGGTGTATTGCCGCAACATTTACGTATTTCTGAATTCTGAGAGCCATCGTTCACTGAAAATTAATTCTGCCAGCCTGTTTTTCTATATATCCCGAGTGTTAGACTTTTCTCGAACGTGTTGAAGCCATGATCTCCGTGCCGGAATGTTGGAAATAACCAGGAGCGGCATGGCTGGAAATCAGGCACCGTGGCGTCAAGCGATCAAGAATCGTTGCATTGCCCGCATTGCGGGAGCTCGGAGACTCGCCGCTCGAAGCGCCGGGGATTACTCGAGCGACTCTCCTCAGCTCTGGGTTTCCTTCCCTACCGGTGTGAAAACTGCGACCGCCGCTTTTTCAAAAGGAATTCTCTCGGCGCACGCAACCTGCGGTCGGACCGCTGAAATCCACGTCGGCCATTGTTGCCCGGCGTCGCGGCCATCGTCTGAAGGCGGAATCGCAAAGAGAGTGCGTGGCGTCCACGTTTGCCGCGCGAACTCCTGGTTATTGCAGTGGTGGAGAGGTAGCCGAAGCCGTGGTCGTGGCGTTGAACCGAATTACGCCCGTCTGGTCGGAATAGAAGTAGCGTTGTCCGGTCGTGCCCGGCGTTACCGGTTGAGCGGTGACCGTGTACAGATTCCAACCGATACAGCCACCCGTCGGCGCCGCATTTGGGGTATCGCCGGTGCCGTCCTTGTACGTGAAGCTGTAGCCGCTCTTAACGCCAGCAGTCAGTAGGTTGTCAATCAACAGCCCTTCGCCGCAGCTTGCAGTGGTGTCGCCGGCCGCTGCAGTGCCCATCTTCGAAAGACCTGCCGGAAAGCCATTCTCGTACGTCGCCGCGTATTCAACCGAGGAAGTGTTTATTGTGCGAATCGATCCCACCGCCGATGCCTCGTTGGCCGCGATGCGCGCACGTAAGAGGTTGGGAATAGCGATAGCTGCGACAATCAGAATGATCGCAACGACGATCAAAAGCTCGATAAGTGAAAACCCTCTCTGATCCCTGGTCATGGCCCCGCCTTGAATGGAAATACGTGCGCGAAAGAGCGTCCCCCAACGTGCTGGAAGAGCGGCACTGTGACTTGCAAGCGGGGGTCCAACGGAGTGACGCAACATAGCACGGTACAAAAAAAATCGTAACAGTCTATATTTCAATACATTAGGGATTGATTTTCTGGTTTCACAAAATTTTTCGTCGATAAGACACATTATCGAATAATGGAATATGACAATATATGTCATATCAACTTGACGTTACTCGCCTACATGCCTCTGGCGGTCCGATTCGGAACAGACAGCGTCTGCCACTTGAGAATTCTCGAATTGCTCGAATGTCTCATTCGCTCCCAGTCATTTCGCACTCTTATCGTGAACGGCGAGAAGCCTATACGTCCGCCATCGCTCACTGATATTCTGCTGACGCATTCGAACAATATCCTCGGAGAGAGAAATGAATTTGACCGCCAAAAAAGCAAAATTGATCGTTATGAACGCAGCCATCCTGGCGCTGGGTCTCGGCGTTGGCGCGCAACAACCGGCTCCCCGGGCGCCCGAAAAAGCCGCGGCGAAGCCGGCCGATTGGACGCAGCAAATGGCCGCGCGCGACGAAGCACTCGAAACCGATCACATGCGCATTCATATTTTTCGCCTGCGCCCAGGCGACGATCTCCTCGAGTCCATCCGCGCGTACACCAGCGCGCATCATCTCCAGGCGGCTGTCGTCCTCACCGCAGTGGGCAGCCTCACGCACGCCTCGATTCGTTACGCCAATCAGCCTGACACATCGCAAAGCTCAGGCCATTTTGAGATTGTGTCTCTCGTGGGGACTGTAGAGGAGGGCGGCGAGCACTTGCATCTCTCGCTCGCGGCGGAAAACGGGACGATGATCGGCGGCCATCTCGTGCCTGGTTGCAAAATATATACGACCGGCGAAATTGTGCTCGGAGAGTTGCCGGGCGCTCGCTTCACGCGTGAACTCGATAAAGAAGGCAGCGGCTGGGAGGAGTTGAAGGTCTACTCCGCAGGGGATAAGGAGAAGTAGCGCGCGATCACTTACACGCGCGCGGCGCCCGTCAAATCAATCTGATTTCTTCTGTTTGAAGAAGCGGCGGCGCACATCGGGCCAGAATTCTTTCACGACATTCGCGATTCCGTCGGCCGCGACTTCCGTACCCCAGTTCTCCGTGGTCTTGGTAAACGTGCGTTCCTGCGACGGATAATAAAGATCCGAAACACCCGCTGCCATTCCGTTGCCGAGAATCTCGGAATAATTAAATCGCGTCTTGCCCGAGTCAGTCTTGGTGACGACCAGTCGCGTAATCGCATATTCCGTGCGATGAAGAACGCTTCCATGCCCGAGCGTGTAATAGCGTGGGTCTTCGTGAAGAACCGACGGAACAATCGCCTCGGTGAAATAATTGCCGATCGCTTGATCGGCAAATGCGCGCCACAGGTAACGCGAATATCCTGCCCACTCCGAATGAAATTCCGGGTACGAGCGCTCGCTATATTTCCATCCCGCGAGCAAGCCTGCAAAAAGCCCGGAGGTGTAATCGAGACTGTCGTGGGTGGCCAGCACAAATTTTCCTCGCGGCGACAGTGGCGGCAAGATGGTATCGGCGCTCACCGCTCGGTAATTCGGCATAACTCCCAAAATGCGGTTGGTTTGCTCGCCCTGGGCCGCACCATTCTTTTTGCTTTCTGCCGAATCTGGTAGGTCGGCGGGCGCTTGCTGTTTTGAATCGCTCTTCGAATCCGTTTGCGGAGCCGGTGTACTGCCGCTCTTCGCCGGCTGATTTTGTTGAGTTGCATCCGTACTGTCCGGCTTATCAGCTGGGGCGCTTTGCCCATGCGCGACGCAAGCCATAAGCAAAATTGATATGATCGGTAAGAGGGCCCCACAAATTCGAACGTAATTTTGCAACCGGCGTCGTCTCGGAGCAAGTGTTCGCGTGATCGATAATTCAGGGTCCGATGGAGAATTCATTTCGTCTCCGAGTCAGAGCTTGTTCGTGGGGCTGCCGTCGCCGATCTTAAATGGTCACAGATGCGCGAACGCGGAAAACCTGGCAAAAAGGGTCGTGGACCCAACCGCGTCCGACGAACTCGCAGGCTCACATCCCATGTAGGCGAATGATAGCACGGCAAATGACTTATCGCCGACATGGTTGATTTAATGTGTTGTGCTGCGGCATCCCTTACTGCGCCGATTTACCAGCTCTTCCAAGCTTTCGGGACAAGGTGGGATTGATGATAAAATCACTGAATGCGATATCTAGTAAGGGCGCGAGTGAAGCCTGGATGTGAAGCGTCGCTCCTAAACGCGATCGAGCGCGGAACACTGGGGAAAGGTTCGGTCGCGGAGGGCGAGTATCTGCGCAATATGAGTGAGGCCCGGCTTTGCAAAGAAGGCGACGTTCGCTGGGTCGAAGTATGCTACTGCCCGACTCCGCTTCAGGAAGAGCAGCCCTACTGGGAACAATTCCTCGAACTGACGAAGGTTCAGGACGCGCATGACCGGCGCCGCTGCCGCGACTTCAACGGCTCTGAACCCTGGGCTTGCTGCGACTGCGACTGCACCGAGAAACTGGAGCGCCGACTAGAAATCACGGGAAGTCCGTTCCTTGAATCGCTCCGCCCGTCGACTTGACACTCTTGTATCGTCGGCGTCCCGCCGGCTCTTCGTCCGTATGCAAGGTACAGCGCGCCAACCTGCTTCCAGTCGCTTAGGCCAGCAACCCTCGGATTCTCGGGCGCGTACTTACGCGAGACGATGACCGGACGAATTTGGTTTGGCTCCGACTCTCGCCAGCCAGAGCGTCCAATCTAGTCTTCGAAAACTTTCTCTACTTGCCCGATCTTTTTTGCACCTTCCCGCCGATCTTCTCATCCTGGCCTTCAGCGGCTAGGCGCGGATTGTTATCGCTCGTCCGATCTTCTCTTTAACCTTGCCCTTCACTTCGTGAAGCTTGCCTTTTGCCTGATCCTTCGTACTCTGCTTCATAAATGGTCTCCTTTCGTACGATTTGACCTGCTAGCGCGGCAAAGCGCCGTCAAACTCTCGTTCCGCTTGTAGACGTCTTTCCTTCAATTCAGTCAACGCAACATACCAAGTAAGTACAAAACCAGCACAATGAGCAGTACCGTTCCGAAAATTCCAAGCCCGCCTCCATACCCCCAACGGGAATACCCGTAATAACCGCCGCCCCCGCCAAGCAGTAGAACCAGAACAATAATCAGCAATATCAACATCGAACTCCTCCTTGAAGAGAGTGAAACTGGATCTGACAGCTCATCCAGCCACCTGCGATCCAGGCTGAAAGGCCGCCACATGCGACGGCTCTCCACCGTGGCTATAAACAACTTCTGGGAAATTTAGGCCATACTCAGAAATACTTAGGAGCTTGCAATAATTGGTGTACCTGAGAGTTCTGCTGGGAGAAGAGGCCGACGCTTTTTACTGCACGCCCACAAGCCCGCGCACCGCGCCGAACAATTTCTCCGAGCTGTAACCAACGCCCTTGCGAAAAACGATCTCCACGTTGCGAATATCCGCAATTCGCGCCGAGGATCGCCGTCAATCACCACGAGATCAGCGTGCTTCCCCTGCGCGATCGTCCCGATGCGTGCACTCTGCCCCAAGAATTCCGCGCCGTTAGCCGTAGCAATGTGAATCGCCTCGACCGGCGAAAATCCCGCCCGCACGAGTAGCTCGATTTCCTCCTGATCAGCGTAACCCGCCAGCGTTCCGCCGTCGCCGGTAGGATCGCTTCCCGCCATCAACAATCCTCCCGCCGCAGCATAGTCGCGCTCGAATTGCATTTCCTTCGCCAACGAATTCGCGAACGGATGTTTCGCCAAGAACCTGCGAATCAACCTGAACTTCAGCCAGCTTTGCCAACCGAGCGCCCTCTGTTCGCGCTCCTGCATCGCCGCGAACGTCTCCCCGCCGAGGAGAAATCCGCGAACACCGCCAGAGTCGAAGTCATCGCCACATGATGATCCACGAGATGCCGGATCATCGCCTGCACCTCCGCGCTGCCAATATCCAGATGCTGATCGAAATCCTTAAATGCCGCGAGCTGCTCCGGGCAAACTCCCTCTTGCTTTCCGGGGAAAAATTCCTCGTCTACCACAATCCCGTGCTCGAGATTATCGATTCCCAGGTTCGCCGCTTCTGTAAACCCTACCGAGCACAAATGCCCCGTAATCTTCAATCCCTTGGCGTGAGCCTCGTCAATCGCCGCTTTCAATTCCTCAGGCGATATGTGCATATACGCTTTGAACGAAGTCATTCCCGCCGCGGCCCATTTATCGACGCGCTGCCGCGCATCGTCCGGGCCCGCAAGCTCTCCCATCTGCGGAAAAACTGCCGGCTTGCCCTCTAAATACGGCGCCGTCAGAAAAATGTCCGGGCCCGGCCGCGCGCCCGAATCAATCGCGCGCTTCAACGCTAAATCCGCTTCGCCGTCGATGCTGCCTGCCGTGCGCATCGTCGTCACGCCCGCCGCTAGATACATCAGCGGAAACGGAATCTCCTGCTCGACGCCGAGCGGAGTCTTGCTGAAGTTCGGCGCGATCGTAAACAGATGCTCGTGCATCATCACCAACCCAGGCATCACCGTCTTACCCAAAAGATTCAGCACGCGCGCCCCCGCTGGCACCGGCACCGCGTCCGCAGCCCCATACGCCGCAATCAAGCCACTCTGCAAAATCAAAGTCTGATCGTTCAGCGCCGGCGTCCCCGTGCCATCGATCACTCGCGCGTGCGTCAAAGCAATTACAGGAGCGTCTTCCACAATGAACGCCGCCGGCGTTCTCAACGCCAGCGCCCGGTAATGCGCGCGCGAAACTCGCACCACGGTCCAAAAAATCAAAAGCACCACGGCAATAACCAACAAGCCGCAAAGTCCCCACTTCAAAATCGCCCGCAGAACTCTCAATTCATTTCCTCCAAGTACACGAATCGAGCGGCACTATAACATTTGTCCCCTTCATGTCCTCAATTTGTATGGATTTAGCGACGAAGTGGAAGATCACCAACAAAGCACAGGTGAGCGACCTGAGATATAGGTAAAACAGATCGTACCGGAGTCACTCGATGCGGCCGCATCTCAACACTCGAGTGCTCGAACCGCTCGAGAATCCGTTCGGCCAAAGTTGTTACCCATGTAGCCGGTACATTCGGTAACCCATGTCTCCGGGTTGGACCAACGAAGGATGGCGCGCCCGAGAGGAGTCGAACCTCCGACCTGTTGATTCGTAGTCAACCGCTCTATCCAACTGAGCTACGGGCGCGAAGTCCTACTTTACCATACGCTTCAGCGAAGGCAATTCGCCGCGCGCGAGTTCACAGTGACATCACCGAACGATCCGGATTTCGCGCCCGCCACAAAAATTGTGCGCGAATATTCTCAAGTCTCATCCGGACGTCAGACTGGTATCGGACGGAAATTAACTCTCCGAAAAGAAGAACCCCGGGTTTGGGGGTGCAAACCCGGGGTCGGGGGAGTGAGAGGGAGTTGGGCCGGAAGCTCTTCGGGCGCTCGCTCAGTAGTTCCAGNNGTTCCAGCGTCGCGCCAGTATCAAAACTCGTAAAGCCAGTGCGTATCCGATGATCATCAAGCCGACCCGCGCGTTTAGCACGGTATCTTCAAATCGCGCCCAGCCGGAAGGCGCGGGGAGAGCGATCACTGCGGCTTCGCTTCGGTCACTTTGCCTGTTGCGTATCGGCGTCATCGGATGCCTCGATTGGCTAGTGCACGACCTGCACGGGTGTGTCCTGCTCGATCGCAACCACCATCGACTTGAAAATATCTACGTCCCAGCTATCGGAGATGCGGAGCCGCACGGCCTCATTCGACTCCGAAACCAGCCGCCCGCGCAGCGGAACTCGAAGATTGCCAGCAAGAACTCTCAGAATCACCGGCTGCCCCATCCAGTTTATGTATCCGCCTTCCATGGTGTCGCCCCCTTTGGGTATCTCGTTATCTGTTAACGAGTTCAGTCTGCGGTCATGGCAAGGTCGGGCCAATGGTACGGGGGACCAAACCTTCTGGTAGCAAAGTACTACTCGGATTCGCACGATTTTTGGCAGTCCGGAAATCGTGCGAATTTCTGCTATCGTAATGAGGCCGCTTTAGAAGGCTGCGGTGCGCCGCATTCTCTAAATCTCAACTGGACTAGGTGGAACGGCTGCTCATGGGCGACTTGGTAAAAAATCTCCTGCACATGCTGAACAACGTTCGAGGTTTGGTGCAATGGGGCGGGCCCGTTCTCGTTTGCGTCATCGTTTTTATCGAGACAGGACTCTTCGTCGGATTCTTTCTTCCCGGTGATTCCCTTCTCGTCACTGCAGGAGTATTGGCAGCTGCCGGACGTCTGAGCCTGTTTTGGCTGCTGATTCCGGTGACGCTATGCGCAATCATCGGAGATCAACTTGGCTACTTTATCGGCCGCCAGATGGGGCAGAGCCTATACAAGCGCGAGGATTCGCGGTTCTTCAAGAAGCGGCATCTCGAAAGCGCGCATGCCTTCTATGAAAAGCACGGTGGCAAGACCATCATTATGGCGCGTTTCGTTCCCATCATTCGGACGTTCTGTCCGCCCGTCGCCGGCGCGGCGCGGATGACGTACTCGCACTATCTCACTTACGATATTTTCGGCGGGTTCCTGTGGGTCTGGGGAATGATTCTTACCGGTTACTTTCTCGGCCGTGCAGTTCCACACATTGACGAGCAGATTCACTGGGTCATCGCGGTCGTTATCATTCTGTCCCTGATTCCCCCTGCGCTTCATGCCTGGAAAGCGCGACGCGCCAGCAGCACGCCTAATATTTAGGGATTTCGGCCGCTGAAAATGCAAAACGGGGAGCCTGGCAGCTCCCCGTTTCACGCATTCTTTACGGCCGGGAAGCGTCTAGAAGACAGCGACCCGGTGTCACACCGCGAAAGCGGTGTGTGAATGTTTTTCAGCAATCGTGGCCCGGTGGCGTCATACTTTTCCTCCAAGCTCATTCGTTGCTAATTCGCGTTTTACTCCCGAACGACGCTGATTGCAAGAGGAAACAAAAGCGAAAAACTAAGGTGTGGCTAAGTGAAACGAAGGAAAGCTACTTCAGAAACAAACCTTCGCGCAGTTGGTCGCGACCGACGAAGGTCTTCGAGGTCCGGAACTTCGCGAAAAGGTCCAGCATCTCGCGGTTCTGAAAGATATGAACGTGCTGAGCGATAGGAGGCAACGGCAGCAATTCGAATGTCTGGTCCGGCAAAACGCGGTACCGGCAGAAGCGATCCGGTGTCCGGCTATGGAAGATAGCCAGCACCACGCCTCCCGGACGAAGTATATCGTGGAGCCGCGCGACCACCCGAGCAAGCATCTCAGGCTCCATGTAATCGAACAAATCCCAGGCTAGAATTCCGTTAAAGCTCGCTGGCGGATACTTGAGCAAATCTTCCAGGAACCGGTCGGCAAGAGACACCGCGGATGGCCGCTCGACATCTCCGCCGATTTTGCCGGCTCGCAGCCGTGCCTCCTCCACGTCCATGAACTCCCGCCACGAGCGCAGAAAATCCTCGGTCGTTACGCGAAAACCTTTCTCGATAAAGAAATTGAGCGTGTCCTGCGACACCTGCCCCATATCCAGAATCTTTGCCTTGGGAATATCGGAGAGCAACCAGAGAAATTCCTTGAGGGCGTTTGAAACGCGGCCGGACTGTGCGGCAGTTGCCGCAACACCCTTTACACTTGGGCCAGCGGCGGTGGACGCCGTCGGGGACATCGTGCGCGCTTTCATTTGCCAAGCCATAGACTAAACCGCCACTGTCGAGTCTTTCCGAGGCCGGCTAGCATCGCCGGACCCGTCTCCGCGAGACGCCTCGCTGCGGCGAGGCGTGCCGAGACAGATTCTGCCATCAGAAAAGCGAAACGACTCTTGCGGCGAACCAGGGTTGGGTTGGGTGGTAGCCCTATTAGCAAGGGGCGTACCCAAGCTCGCGTGCAAACTATAGTACAAGGCCCAGGCCGTGTAAACGTCTACGTTCCCGCGAGGTCTGCAAGTCGCCACCAGCGTTGAGNNGTGCGCGAACGGGCAACCCTGTGACTCCAGAAATCCATTCCCGACATCGGAAGAATCCGTATCGAGAACAAAAAAATCGCCGCTGTTCGCCTGGTAGTAGGTGATGCTGTATGTCTTTGCGCCGACCGTGAAGCTTCCGGCGTACCGCCCCAAATTGTTGGAATCCGCTGTGGACGAGCCGGTAAAAGCTACGGCGCTCACGGTCGTAAAACTGTCGTTGAGGTCTACCATCCCGGCAAGACTCCCCGAACCGTTGGCGACCGACTGCCCCANNTGTAAGTTGACCGCGTAGTTGCCCTGAAACGTTTCTAAAGCTTGCGAAACGATCAGGCCCGTACCGATGGCGTTATTGTCAAAATCCAGGATGAGCGCCCCACCGCCGCCGGTTGTGCTGTTCGGATCGAGCAAATTTAGGGTGGGATCGGTGGGAAAGATCAAAAGTGCGGAAACATCTAACGTCGTGGCGCCCGGAAGCGTCAGCGTTCCCGTTCCATTGCCGGGAATTGAGTAAACGCCTTGGCCCGCGATGGAACCACTTTGATTCGTCCCAGCATCGTTCGTATCGGCAAATCCAGCGCTCAGGTTTCCGCTACCATCCGCTGTGAACTCCCCGGCGAGCGAAAGCCGTCCGCTGATCGTGCTTCCCGATTCAAAGAGCGCATAGGGGCCGCTCAACGCACCGTTAGAGAATGATGCGTTCGCTCCCATTGTGCCTTGGCCGTAGAACGTGCCCCCAGTGAGAAAGTCAGGCAAATCGGTTTCCACGATGCGCAAGACTTCGCCTTGCACCGCGTAGTAGATGAAATTCAATCCAACGCTCGTTCGTATCGTCCCTCGCCCAAACGCATCCGGGCCAGTGACAGGTCCATTCATCTGCGGAGAAGTCTGCGTTGTCCCTCCGTCATTCGCGTAGAGCGCACCACTCGACACAATTCCCGAAGCCGCGCTGAGATTTGCAACTCCTCCAAAGGCAGCAGACACAGCGCTGTCGAGGTCATAACCATTTAGAGCAAAAGAGAAAGAGCCGGCGATCGAGCTTGGATTTGTCGCATCTGCCGATTGCGAATCTAGCGTGCCACTCGAAGTAGCAGAACCGTCGAACTCGATGATCAATGCGTGCGTGGTCGACGTAACCGCGATGCTGAACGTCTCGAGGCCGCCGTTCGGCAGCGTCGCGTCATTCACGATCAGAGTAATGCTGCCTCGGCCATCAGATCCTAAGCTGTAAATCCCCGTAACCGGATCGAATTTGCTCTTGGTTGCGCCTTGGTCGGCGTAGTCTTGCTCGCCGCTGGTGATATTGCCGTTGCCATCGGTGACGATCGTGCCCGCCGCGACGTAAATGCCGGTGCTATCCGTTCCTTCAACAAAGTAAACGTACGGTCCAATCAGCACGTTGTTCGATGCCGCCGAGATCACCGAAATGGCCGCGCTCGCCGTTGAACTGTTGTCGTCACTGGCATTCGCGGCGATTGTTACCGTTCCTGATGCGGACGGCGCGGTATAGCTCGTCGTACCGCCATTGGTCGTGTGCGTTGGATTGAAAGTTCCGCAACTGACGCTCGGGGTGCAGGTCCAGTCTGCGCCTCCATTCGCCGTATCGTTGGACACTGTGGCTCTAAGGTTCACGGCTTGGTTCACGCCAAGCGTGGCGGGTGCATTCGTAAGTTCCACGGCAATTCCGGAGTTGGTGGGACCGGTGGGCTCAGTAAGTGCGGGGCTGCTGCCACCGCAGCCAGTGAATGCCAGAATTCCAAGAACCAGCAACGCAAACGCGATCGGCTTGCGATTCAATCCTGGCCTCCTTGGGCCGATTTCGCAGTCGCGAGCGGTAAGGCGTGCTCGTACCAAATCTTAACTTACTATTCTGAGCTTAGAGAGGTGCAAGTTAATGCGAAGGTCCCAGGATAGAACAGGTTAGAAGCGGTGGCACGGCCGGTCATCCGGCCGTGCCACGCTTAGGGTGTCGTCCTATTGCGACTGCAGGAATCCATTCCCGACGTCGCTGGAATCCGTATCGAGAATGAAGAACTCGCCGCTATTCACCTGGTAGTAGGTGATGTTGTATGAGTTTGCGCCAACCGTAAAGCTTCCGGTGTATCTCCCCACATTGGTTGAATCGGCAGTGGAGCTTCCCGAGAAATTTACAGCCGTCGCTGTCGTTCCATTGTCATTGAGATCCACGGTTCCGGTGAAACTTCCACCGCTTTGAGTGGACTGTCCCACGAAGTCAATTTCAGCGCTGGAATTAAAGAGCTGTAAGTTGACCGCGTAGTTGCCCTGGAGCGCTCCCGTAGTCTGCTGAACGATCAGGCCAGTGCCGTATGCTCCGGCGTCGTTGTCCATAATCAACGCGCCACCGGTGCCACTGGTCGTGTTGTTCGGATCGAGCAAGTTCAACGTCGGATCTGTCGCGAAGATCAGGAGGGCCGAAACATCTTCGGTCGTGCTCGGCGTTCCCGGAAGAGTCAACGTCCCCGATCCGTTGCCTGCAAGTGTGTAAGGACTCGCCGCGATCGAGCCTTTTTCATAAGTCCCATCGTCATTCGTATCGGCAAATCCAGCGCTTAGGTTTCCGCTAGCTGCCGTGAATTGGCCGGCGATCGCAAGCGGACCGTTGACGGTGCTTCCCGACTCAAAGAATGCATAGGTCCCGCTCAACGAGCTAACTGAGAAGGTTGAATTTGTCCCTGGCGCTCCCTGTCCGTAGAATGTGCCTCCGGTGATAAACGTAGGCACATCGCTCTCTACGACGCGCAGCACTTCACCCTGCACGGCGTAAAACACGAAATTCACGCCGAACGAAGTGCTTATAGTGCCTCGGCCAAATGCATCCGGGCCCGTGACACTGCCAGTCGTTCCAGAGTTCTGTGTGGTTCCTCCGTCGTTCACATAGATGGTCCCGCTTGTAACTGAGCCGGATGATGCGCTGAGATTCGCAACGCCACCGAACGTCAAGGCGACTTCGTTTGAGAGATCTTCGCCGCTAGTAGCGAACGAATAATCTCCCGTGATTGAGGCCGCGTTGGTCCCGCTCGTGGTTCCAGTCGTTGATTGGAAATCGATCGTACCGCTCGAAGTGTCCTCGGCGTCGAACTCGATCACCAATCCATGCGTTGTCGACGTAAGGGCAAAGCTGAACGTCTCGACACCGCCGTTAGGCAACGTTAAGCCGCCGTTGGCCGTGGTTACAGTCATGCTGCCTTGTCCGTTGGCCGAAATGCTATAAGTGCCCGTAAGGGGATCGGCCTGATCTTGAACGTCGCCCGCATCGTAAAAATCCTGCTCGCCGCTGGTGATGTTGCCGTTTCCGTCGGCGACAAATGATCCAACTGCGGTGTAAAATCCGTCAACGTCCGTTCCCTGCACAAAGTAAACGTATTGCCCGGATAGCTGCGAGTTCGCCCCCACCGCAACTATGGCGATGGTCGCGCTCGCTGTTGACCCAGTGTGATCCGCGTCGGTCGCAACGATCGTCACGGTTCCTGCCGCTGCCGGCGCCGTATAACTTGTCGTTCCGCCATTCGCTGTTTGAGTGGGATTGAAGCTACCGCAACTCCCGCTGGGCATGCAGGTCCAGTTAACGTTTCCAGTCGAAGGATCGTTCGTGACTGTCGCCGAGAGCGTCACACTCTGGTTCGCCGTAAGCGTGCCCGGCACATTCGCAATTTGCACGATAATCGCCGGATTGCTACTGCCGCAGCCAGCCAGCACGACAACGCCAAGCACCATCAACGCAAGGAGGATGTGTTTACGGTTCATGCCCGGCCTCCTTGGGTTGACTTCGCCGGATGCAGCAGGGCGCCGTGCTCGTTGCGAATCTTATAAACATGACTGCCCGACTGAATCGTACGCACGAGAAAAACTCGATTCGCACCGCTGGTGGTCATCACTCCGACCAACTGAATGCGCTCGCCGGTCGTGAGCGTGAACGCGTTCGCGCCCTTCATTGCGTAACTCCCCAAATGCGCATCCACATCGCCCGATGACGTCGCCACAATCACATGCGTGCCAATCAGTTTTCCCGCCGGTGGCTTCGTAACCACATCCAGTACGTTGCCCTGCAGCGTAATTTCCTTGCTCGCTTCGTACCTCGGGGCCGGTACAGCCGTCGGCCGCGCCGTCGTTTGTGCTGCCGTTTGCGCTCTCATCGGAACCGCAATCGCCAATATAGCGATCGAGGCGAATAGAAATACGCCTCCATATAATTTCCTCATTGATTCCCTCCGTTGTGTCCACCCTGAATTTGATTCAAGTTCGATCTATTTTTTTGACGTGAAGTATTGAGATAACGCGATCCGGGCATCCGGTTTCGCGGGAGTAATGGTGGTTCGCCGTTCCGCCGCGGAGAAACAACAGTCCCGCAATTTTAAACCCCGCATTTCCGAAAAAGTTGCGTCACGCCGCCCGCCCGGGGCGGAAAAGCCTCACGTCGCAGCGACACAATTCTCGTTGGTTTGACGCACCGAGCCGCCCCCAGTTACATATTCCATTAAGAAAGTGAAAAAGTTCCAAATGGTTAGCTAAATGATTCCAAATTCGGCAATCTCAGTTCAATTCGTGGCGCGGGCATCATGCCCGCGGCCTCTTCGCCGCCCTGCTCCGTTTCTCGGCCTTGAATCAGCTCACCAATAACCGACATGAGTAACCGCAGATCCCTCACTTCGTTCGGGATGGCAACTGTGATGCTTGTCGTGTATTGATGAGGAATCCAGCGTGGGAGCCTGTGTGGTGAATGAACAACTTCGCATCTAAAATGTCGCGCTAGACGCCGTGCTCCCAATCCGATGCACTTCCCACTCTGAAACGAAATATCCCACGACTTCATGAAAGAAAATTTTCTCGCCGATCCGATGTTGCCACCAATTATCCGGATTGTAGTCCGAATCCGGGGCGGCAACCACGCGCACCTCGATTCCCGGCGGAAAAATATTCTCGCAAAGCATGTGCGTGCGGCGACTGTGATAATTCGACGTGACGATCAGCACTTTCTTCCAATTCTTCCCGGCGGCCAGCCGTTCGATCACGATCAATTCGTCGAGCGTGTTCGCCGCGCGATGCGTCAGCCTAAGGATATCTTCCGTCGGCACGCCGCGCTCAGTCAGGTCGCGCTCGGTGTACTCGGCCGTACTCGCATACGTGCGAAGAAATTCGCCGCTCGCGACCACCGTAGGCGCCATGCCCGCCTTGAACAATTCCGCCGCACGCGCCGCCCTGTCCGCCTCGTAGTTGTCACCGCCAAGAACAACGATCGCGTCAGACCGCTGAGGCGTCTCATCCACAATCCAGATTTGTCCCGCCAGCCGCAACAACGGATGCCGCGCAACGTAGAGCGCGAGAATAAGAAACACTAGAAATATCAAAAAAATGAATTTGCTTATGATTCCGCCGCGCTCAGAAACCGTGGACCGTCGCAAAGAGGAAATAGACCGTCGCGAAAATATTCTCATTGTACTCATTTGCGAGTCACCGGCCTGAAGCCGGCGTCTACAACTCTGGATTGAATTCCCGAAGGCGCTCGGCCGCCTGTTCCGGCTTCTGCGCGTTGAAGTAAATTTCCTTGATGCTGTATGACTTGCTCCGCTTCTCGACGATCGGCAAAATCTCGATGTGCCAATGATAATCGCCGGCGATCGTCTTCCAATATTGACTCAGCTCGCCTTTGGTCAACTGCGTATTCGGCGCCGTATGGAGCACGAGATGGTAATTGTCGGATATATGCGAAAGCCGCCGAATCGTGCGCCCGAGCAATCTCGCGAGGTCGCGGCGGTTTTCCGGCGTCGTCGCCGACTCAAAAAGATAATGGTGCGTCTGCGGCATGATCCAAGTCTCGTAAGGAACGCGAGAAGCAAAAGGACACAGCGCCACGTAATCGCCGATCGTCTCCACGATCCTCTTCTTGTGCTTCACGTCCTGCCGCAGGATGTCGCAGAAGACGCAGCGTTCCTTCTCCGCGTACCACTCGCGCGCCGCACGCAACTCGTAAAGAATTCTCCGCGGCACAAAAGTGGACGCAGACACTTGCGAGTTCGAGTGCGACCATTCTTCGCCCGCCATCGGTCCGTGATTCTTGAAGACGGTCACGTACTTAAATCGCCTATCGCGCTTCAATTCCACCAGCCGCGCCGCCCAGGCATCGAGCACCAACTTGATTTCGTCGTCGCTCATCTGCTGGAGCGACCGCGAATGATCGCGCGTCTCGATGACCACCTCATGCGCGCCCAGCATCCCCATTCGATCGTAAATGCCCTCAGCCGTCCGCGCGAATTCTCCGTCCGCGCGATAGAGCGGCCGCATATGCGGAACCACGCGCAACTTCCAATTCTCTTTGTTCGGGTAGTAAAGCAGCGTCTCGCCTTGCGCCTCGCTCCCGGGGCACAGCGGGCACGGCTCCTCAGGCAGTCCCGCATGATCGGGATGCCCGACGATCACCCAGCTCTTTGTAATCGGATCTTTACGGAGTTCCATGCGCGCGATCGTGTCCGGTTTGAGCCATAAATTCGGATATTTGATTCGAGAGGGATAGTCGAAAGTTTTGAGCGGATTCCAGACGGCAGGCGGACTTCCTCATTCTAACGTGTGTAGTGCGCCGGGGTCGGCCCGACTTCGAGGCGATGCCGATCCCAAATAGCGCCCTCGCGGGTGAAAGACGCCATTTCGAAGTCCTGCGTGAGCTCGAGGCAATCGGTGGGGCACGCGTCTTCGCAAAGCCCGCAGAACATGCAGCGCGAAGTGTCGTAGGTGAATGTCGTCAGCACTTTGCGGCGCGTCGCATCGTCACGCTGCCAGCCAACCACAATCAAATTCTCCGGGCACGCCAGGGCGCACAAATTGCACGAGATACACAGCGATTCGCCCGTCTCCGGATTTATATTCAGACGCGGCGCTCCGCGATACCGCTCCGCAACCATTGGCCGCTCAAGGGGATACTGCTCGGTGTAATTGTATTTGGGAGCTTGATACCGGAACGTGACCCACATGCCCTTCAGCAGGTCGAGGAGAAAAATCCGCCGCAACAAATCGTTCATCGTGAAGTTAGTGTGCCGTCTGGCCCCACCAAAGTCAAGGCGCCACGCCCGCCGCCAACGTGAAGGGGCTGCCTTTACGCGGTCACCACCTCCCGCCCGCGCGCACGCTCCAGCCTAACTTCTCGCATATAGAGAAATAGCGGCAATCCGAGCGAGACGCCCACAAGAAGCACCGCCAACTGCGGCAGCCACCAGCCCCGTCCACCGAGCCGCGCACTTTCACGGCCGATAAATACAAACAGCACCACAGCAGACACAAGGACGTCCATCGCAAAAAATCCGCCAATGCGATTGGCGAAAAGCTGCTGGATGAATAACCGCATATTAAGCCCATGCGCAGCGACCCACGGAACAAATTGCCAATAAGGGAGGACCAGCCCGAGAACGCACAGGATGAGGTATCTCGACTTTGCTGTCATTTCAGGCGCCTCCGAACTCAAAGACGTTGACGCAAACTCAATTGCCATACGATTGAACCGCGCAAATGGTTTCACTCCTAGCGGGCGTTGCGATCGATTCGCATCGCGCGGCTATCGCGGATCATTGAAAGTAATTCAGAGCCCGGAGAGGCCCCTGCCTCCGGGTCCGAGTGCAACAACACCAAGCCCGCTTCTCAGCGCCCTGATGAAAACAGCGAATCGCTGCCTGATTCCCGTACAATCTGCAGCCGGAGATAGAATCAAACGGATTAACCATGCCCCAAACCCTAGCCTCTATCACCCTCGTCGTCCGAGATTACGAAGAAGCCCTAGCGTGGTTCACCCACGCTCTCGGATTCGACGTACTCGAAAATTTGGATCAGGGAAACGGGAAGCGATGGATCGTAGTAGCCCCGTCCGGCTCTCGCGGAACAACTCTGCTTCTCGCGCAAGCCTCAACGCCTGAGCAATCCAGCCGCATCGGCAATCAGACCGGCGGCCGCGTCTTCCTGTTCCTCCATACCGACGATTTCTGGCGCGACTACCACGCCATGAAATCACGCAACGTGAAATTCCTCGAGCAGCCGCGCGAAGAACCCTACGGTACGGTCGCTGTCTTCGAAGATTTGTACGGCAACAAATGGGATTTCATCCAGCCCAAGCACGCGTCTCCATCAAGCTGAGTCATAAAATCTGCTTCAGAGACCGGAGGCCGACGGGATTTCTCCAGCTTAGAATCGATGCCAATTCACTTCAGAGCCCGGAGGGGCTCCTGCCTCCGGGTCTCCGCGCTATCCACAGCGCGATTTAATCTTGAGAAATCTCGTCGTAATCTCGGTCTGAAAACTCCGCGCCGGTCTTGTTCCTGTAAAAAACTCTGGAGTCTTGGTATAAGGTAGCCCACTGGAGACCCATTGGCCCTCTCGAGGAAAACATCAAAGACGAAGCGCCGCTCGCCATCCTACGAAGCCATCGGCCAATTCTACGATTCTCTATGGACTGAAAATCCGCGCGCGTGGACCACGGCTCGCAGCCAGATGCTCGAGCCGATCCTCTCCCACGTGCGTCAAGTCTGCGAACTCGGATGCGGCACCGGAATCTCTGCGATCGAGTTTGCGCGTCGCGGCCTCAAAGTTTTCGCGCTCGATTATTCGCGTGAAATGTGCCGGGTCACGCGCGAAAAAGCTCTGGCTGAGGATCTCGACGTTCAGGTTGGCCGCGCTGACATGCGATCATTTCGCATTCCCGGTCAGGTTGACCTGGTCACTTCCGAATGGGGTGTAATCAATCACCTGCAACGCAGAGCCGATCTCGTGCAGACGTTTCGGGCGGTCGCGCGCGCCTTGCGGCCCGGCGGGTACTTCTATTTCGATCTTCACCAGCGGAAGCTGTACGAAGGTGGTTGGACGCAGACGCTCATGGGCGACGGCGTGATTGCTGGCGCCGGAACAGAATTCTTCGCCGCCCAACACGGCGGCTATGATCGAACGAGCGGCAAAGGTTGGACCGAGATAACCATTTTCGCCCGCCGGCCCGGAGGACTTTGGGAGCGGCGCCGCGAACGTGTTGAAGAAATCCACTGGCCCCATGGCGAGATCGTTCGCGATCTGAGGCGCGCGGGATTTCAGCTCCTCCGCGTCTCTGATTTCACCGATATAAATTCCGCACCGAGCCCAAAAAAGGTCCACGAAGGCTTGCGCACAATGTATCTGGCCCGAAAAAAAGGGAGGTAGATTTCGTAAGCGTTCAATCGATTTTCATTTTCGATCGCGAACGTTCGTCTGATAAATTTTCGCTCGCTGACCCCAGATCTGAGCACACTGTCACACGCGGTCTTACATAGCGCTCATTTGCCGACTCACGCGCACCGTGCTAGCGTGGAATTGTGGTCATAATAATGCACGAGACAACGCGTTTATCAATTTGCTTCAGAACCCGGAGGCCCCTGCCTGCGGGTCCAAGTGGGGAAGAGCTGAGCCTAATTTTAGCTCGAAACGCGCTGGTCACGAGAGGCGGGCCGTCAGCGCCACGACCTGTAGCCGTGCCCTCACGGGACACCGCGGAGAGACACCCGAGGATTTTGCGCGGCTACCGCGCGCAACGCGGCCCCGCGGATACGAACCTTCTCGGGAGCCGGTACCCAGCGCGGAACGCACTTGTTTGGCGACGCGGCTGGGAAGCTCCGCAAATTTGCGGAGTCCAGTACTCGATCCCGGCGCGGTTTCTAATCGAGACAACAAAACAGGTGAAATGACCGCAACTCACAGAAAACAATCATCACGAGTCATTTCTAACCGGGACAAAAAAGAGGGTTGCAAAACGCGATTGGAGTCAATTCTTGTAGCGCCGGACCGGGCTTCGTCCTGCAAACGCACGTGCCGCGACGAGGAGTCGTTACTTTCCGCGTCCGGATCGACACATCAGCCAAAAGGCCACGTTGCCCTTTTCTCATTTCAATTTTCCCTTTTCCAGCTTCCCTTTTTCATCTTTCCTTTACCCTTTTCACTTTTCCAATTACCCTCGCTCCGCTAAAATGCGCCCCATCGCCCACGCCATGAAAGGCTCAAAATGACGAATAGAAACAATGAGACACCCGAATCGAAGCGCATGAGCCTGCATCTCGATCAGGCCGATCCCGAAATCGCCGAAGCGCTTCACGATGAAGTCCGCCGCCAGGCCACCGGCCTTGAATTGATCGCCTCGGAAAATTTCGTTTCCCGCGCCGTAATGGAGGCGATGGGTTCTGTCTTCACCAACAAATACGCGGAGGGCTATCCGGGCAAGCGTTACTACGGCGGCTGCGAAAACGTGGACATAGTCGAGCGCCTTGCGATTGAACGCGCGAAACAGGTTTTCGGCGCCGAGCATGCCAACGTTCAGGCGCATTCGGGCACGCAGGCCAATATTTCCGTCTACATCACGGCTCTGCAGCCCGGCGACGTCGTCCTCGGCATGAATCTCGCGCACGGCGGTCATCTCACTCACGGCCATCCGTTGAATTTTTCGGGGAAAATGTACAAGTTCGTTCCTTACGGCGTGACGAAAGAAACGGAGACGATTGATTACGACGAAGTGGAACGCCTCGCGCGGGCGAATTCGCCGAAGATGATTGTCGCGGGCGCGAGCGCTTATTCGCGCATTATTGATTTCGAGCGCCTCGCGAAAATCGCGCAGTCAGCCGGCGCTGTATTTTTCGTGGACATGGCGCACATCGCAGGACTCGTCGCTGCGGGCGTTCATCCCAGCCCCGTGCCGCACGCCGATTTCGTCTCGACCACGACGCACAAAACTTTGCGCGGGCCACGCGGCGGCCTCGTTCTCTGCCGCGAAAAATGGGCGAAGGAACTCGATCGCGTCACGTTCCCGGGCAATCAGGGCGGTCCGCTCGAGCATATTATCGCCGCGAAAGCTGTCTGCCTTCGCGAAGCGATGCAGCCGGAATTTCGTGAATATCAAAAGCAAGTGGTGGCCAACGCCAGGGCGCTCGCAGCCGCGCTCGCTACCCGCGGACTCCGAATCGTCACTGGCGGCACCGACAATCACCTATTTCTCGTTGATCTTCAGCCCAAAGGCATGACGGGACGCGACGCCGAGCAAGCACTCGAGCGCGCGGGAATGACGGTGAACAAAAACGCGATTCCATTCGACATGCAGCCGCCAATGAAAGCGGGCGGCATACGCATCGGTACTCCGGCCGTCACCACGCGCGGAATGCGCGAACCGGAAATGGAGAACATTGCCGCGTGGATCGCAGAAGTCCTGACGCATCTCGGCGACTCCGAAATCGAAACGCGCGTGCGCGGTGAAATTTTAGTAATGGCATCGCGTTTTCCGCTTTATCTCTACCTGCGCGAAGCCGCGGACGCCCAAGGCTTCGCCATGTCCGCCGCCAGTTGGGCGCGCTCTACCTGACAAACCCTGTCGGCGGAAAATCTTGCAAGTCAGTCGAGCGAATAAATCTCCATTGGGGTAAAACGCGAGATTCCGTTGGACGCCTGAATTTCATTGCGGAAAATCGCTGGAGTCGTATAAGGCTGAATTGCCGGCGCGGTGAATTGATCAGTTCAGTCGAGCGCTTGAATTTCTAGTTCCGTTACTTTTCCATCGCAAATTGAAAACGCGCGTACGGATTTCGGCGCATCGGGCTGCGGCGCAAGAATGAAATACGCCGCGTCTGCGTAGAACGCGCGCTCGATGTCGCGCGGCGAAGGAAAATTGTCGCCGGCAGGATGCGAATGGTAGATGCCCAGCAGTTCGAACTTCGCGGCGCGAATCTCGCGCATGATGCGAAAGAGATCGCGCGGCGCAATCTCGTACGAACTCGCGGGATTCGCTGCAGCGTTCTCCGCCGGATAATTCGCGGAAATCACGCCGCTGCGTCCTGCCATCAGACCACAGCATTCCTGCTTCGGATCACGCGAAGCGTCGAAACGCATCGCTACAACAACGCCGCGACGAACTTGAATTGTCTTTGACACGAGTTGAAATTGCAGGGGCGCGGGAAACAGCGCCCCTGCGAAGGTAAATGCGGAATTGCGCTACCCCTTCTGAGCTTGGCGGCGCAGGAATGTCGGCACGTCGAGATCGTCGGCCTGAACTTCGTTGATCACATCGGTCACGTTGCGTGAAGTTTCGGCGACGATGTTCGGATGCTGCTCGCGTCCGGATTTCCAACTCTTCGGCAAATACGAAGTCTTCGTGTGCGTCTTGCGCTGCGCGACTTCGCGGAATCCCGCGGCGATCACAGTAATCTTGACGGATTCCTTCATCGCATCGTCCTGCACCGCGCCGAAAATAATGTTGGCATTCTCGTGCGCCGCTTTCTGGATGATCGACGAAGCTTCGTGCACCTCTTGCAGCGTCACCGAAGATGACCCCGTCACGTTGATCAAAATCCCCTGCGCACCCTGGATGCAATTGTCTTCGAGCAGCGGACTATTGATCGCGCGATTCGCGGCGTCCACAGCACGATTTGCGCCCGACGCAATCGCCGTGCCCATCACAGCGTAGCCTTGCCCCGACATGATCGTCTTCACATCGGCGAAGTCGCGATTGATGATGCCGGGAATGGTGATGATGTCGCTGATGCCCTGCACCGCTTGCCGCAGAATATCGTCGGCGATGCGAAACGCCTCGAAGAAGCTCGTGCCATGCTCGACGCATTCCATCAGACGTTCGTTGGGAATTACAATCACCGTATCCACGCAGTTGACAAGCTCGGCGAGCGATTGCTCGGCCTGCTGCATGCGCCGCTTGCCTTCAAACGCGAACGGCTTCGTGACAACGGCGACGGTGAGCGCGCCAAGCTCGCTCGCGAGATTCGCCACCACCGGAGCGGAACCGCTCCCCGTGCCACCTCCGAGTCCCGACGTGACGAACACCATGTCCGCGCCGTCGAGCGCCTCGAGGATTTTGTCCGTGTCCTCGAGCGCAGCTTTGCGGCCGACATCAGGATTCGCGCCCGCGCCGAGTCCTTTCGTGAGCTTTGCACCGAGCTGAAGTTTCACAGGCGCTTGCGATAACTTCAGCGCCTGCAAATCCGTGTTCGCGGCGATAAATTCCACGCCTTCGAGTTTGGCGCGGATCATGCGGTTCACCGCGTTCGTGCCGCCGCCCCCCACGCCGATGACTTTAATCTTCGCGCCGTTTACCGGCTCTTCACTGAATGAAACCCGCAGTCCCGCTTCTTTCGCTGTCATCATTCCTCCCCCTGAATTCTTTCCATCCGCCCTCGAGGATGGTCTTGCTAGGATGCTCCTGCGAACAATGCCTTCAATTTCCCCGTCCATCCAGCCGGCTTCGCGTTTGCGAGGCGCCGGGTGCGCGCGCCGTAGAGGACGAGTCCAACCGCTGTTGCGTATTCGGGCTGGGTCATCTCTTCGTTCATTCCACTGATGCCGCGCGGCGAGGCCACGCGCACCGGCAAATTGAACGTTTTTTCCGAGAGTTCCGGGAATCCTCGCAAGCGAGCGCCGCCGCCGGTGAGAATTAAACCCGCTGGAATCTGAGTGTCGAGGCCAGCACGACGAAGCTCGTCTTTTACCAACGTGAGCAATTCCTGCGCGCGCGCTTCGACAATTTCGGCGAGCATTCGCGCGAACACAGTGCGCGGCGGGCGATCGCCGACGCTCGCGATTTCGATGGGCCGATCTTGTGCGAGCATCTCCGGCATTACGACGGCGTAATCGCGTTTTATTTTTTCGGCTTCCGGAATCGGCGTGCGCAAGCCGACCGCTAGATCATTCGTGAAGTGATCGCCGCCGATCGCAACGGCACCCGTGTGACGCACGACGCCACCTCCAAAAACGATCATCTCCGTGGTGCCACCGCCAATGTCGAGCAAGCACGCGCCGAAATCGCGCTCGTCCTGAGTGAGACAGGCTTCGGCGGCCGCGAGCGGTTCGAGCACTGTATCGCTCACGACCACGCCCGCGCGATTCACGGCAGTAATAATGTTCTGCGCGGCCATCGCTGAAGCCGTCACGATGTGAACGTTGGCTTCGAGGCGCTGACCGACCATGCCGATCGCGTCGCGGATGTTGTCCTGGCGATCGAGGAAAAATTCCTGCGGAAGAACGTGGAGCACTTCGCGATCCTCGGGCAACGTGACGTTGCGTGCAGCTTCGACCGCGCGGCGAACATCGTCTTTCTGAATGTCGCGTGGGCGCTGGCCGAGCGTAATTCCCCCGCGGCTGTTCACGCCGCGAACGTGGCCGCCAGCAACGCCAATCAGCGCGGTATCAAGCGGAATGCCGACGATGCTTTCGGCTTGTTCGATGGCGTTACGAATCGAACTTACAGCAAGCTCGAGCGTGACGATTTGACCTTTGCGCCAGCCGCGCGATTCCGCCGCGCCGAGGGCGACGAATTTTACCGCGCCGGTTTCTTCGTCATGCTCACCAACGAGCGCGCACGTCTTCGTGCTGCCAATGTCCAGTCCAACGATGTAGCGTTCCTTCTTTCCCAACTTCAGACTCCTCGCCATTTCTGATTACGGGGCCCGATTACTTCGCGCGTCTCGCCGCGCGCTTCGGAATTTGCTGGGCGACGAGCGGCGGAGAATTTTTTGTTTTGGAATCCTGGCGCTGAGCGACGGTTTTGGCCTGGCTGCCGTTCGCGTCGGGATTGACAACTACTTCGCCATCGAATCGCAAATCCACAAGCTCAATTCGGCCGACCTGCGCGCGAATTTCGCCCATTTTGCCGAGCAGCATCTGGAACTTATTTTGAAAATCGCGATCGCCGAAATAAACAATCAGCGGGCCATCGCTCGCGGTCCATCCGGGAACGCCACTGCCGGGAAGTTTCGAAAACGTCGCCTGCAAATTCTTTGCATCCGAGAGATCCACTTCGCTCACCAATTCGCTTGCGCCGGAACGCGCGGCATCAATTTGCTGCAAGAATCCGCTGAACATCTGCATGCGTCGCTCGCGTTCGTCCGACGGCAAGCCCGGATGAAGTCCCGTTACGACCGGAAAATGAAAATCACCTTTCAGCGGGCGGTCGAGAATCACGCCGTGCATATCCACGAGCGCCAACTCGCCATCCTCACGAAGAAAAGCGATGGGCGTGCGCTCGAACAAATCCACTTGAATTCGATTCGGCAAAGCGCGGCGCACTGTGGCGTGCTCGACCCACGGCAGCGATTCAAGCTGCTTCCGGCGCGCATCCAACGGGATGCGGAGGACGCTGCGGCCACGATCAACGGAAAATAATTCGAGTACATTCGCTCGCGTGACGTAATGATTTCCGTGAATGGCGACTTGATCTGGATGGAGCAGCGACATCTGAGGAGATCTGAAAAGAAAATCTCCCATCGCGTAGAGAGCGCCCGCGACAGTAATTACGCCGATGACGACTACGGATACGCGCGCGTAAGTCTTCCAGGCTTTCTTTCCGAATTTGCGGCGGCGAATCTCGACTGGCTTTTGGCGGCGAAGATACTTCGGCTCTTCCTCGGCCAAAACCTCCTGCGGATAGGCGTTTGCGTCCATGGCTTTCAGTTTTTCCAGAAAATCACCTCGTTCTCGAGATCGAAGCCAAACGCTTTTTTGACGCGCTCGCGAACGTCGTCAACGAGGCGAAGCATGTCGTCGCAAGTGGCGTTCCCAGCATTCACGAAAAAATTGGCATGGCGGTCGCTGATCATGGCATCGCCAACGCGCAGCTTTTTCAAGCCAAGCTCGTCAATCATGCGCCCGGCCGAGGCGCCCTGCGGATTCTTGAAAATGCATCCGGCGCTTTTCTGATTGAGCGGCTGGCTGGCGCGGCGCTTTTCGTTGCAAACGCGAATGCCCGCAACAATTTCCTGATAGGGATTCGGCGGCAATTCGAGCTTCACGCGCAGCATGATGTCATCGGGCGCGAACGACGTGTGACGGTAATCGAAGCGAATATCGTCGCCGCGCAAAGTCTCATTCTCGCCGCTCGCAGCGCGGTAGAGCTCAACTTCGCGAACATAGGAGCCAATCTGCGTGCCATACGCGCCTGCATTCATGCGCAAAGCGCCGCCAATGCTTCCAGGAACGCCGATCAATCCTTCCATGCCACCAAGATCGCGCTTGGCGCAATACGTGACCGTGCCACCGAGATCCGCGGCGGCATCAACGAACGCCGCGTTGCCTTCGACACGAACGCCCGGATGCGTCGAAGGAAGATGCAGAACGATCCACGGCAATTCGCCATCGGTGACGAGGACGTTGGTGCCGCCGCCAAGAAATTTGTACGGCACGCCCTCGTTCTTCAAGTCGCGAATCACTTCCGGCAGCGTTTCGTAGCGGCGAATTAACAATTCATCCGTGGTGCCGCCAATGCCAAGCGAAGTGTGTTCCGCGAGCGAGACGCCGGGGCGCAGCTCGACGCCAAGTGCGGCGAGGCGCGCGGCAATCGGCGTGTTGCTAATGCGCATGAGGCTCCAGAATTTGCGAACCCAGCAGGACGGCGAGCTGTTCGTTCGCGCGGCCGATGCTACCCGCACCAATCGTCAAAATGGCGTCGCCGGGATGCGCCTCGCGCAGGAGAAATTCGATCGCGGGTTGCATCGTGCTGGTAAAAATCACGTTCTTGTGCCCGGCCGAACAGATCGCAAGCGCGAGGGATTCTCCCGTGACGCCTTCGATGGGCGCTTCGCCCGCAGCGTAAATATCGGCGACGAGTACGATGTCCGCCTGATTGAACGCCTGTCGGAATTCCTCCCACAGACTCTGCGTGCGGCTGTAGCGATGCGGCTGGAACATCACGAGTAGCCGCTTGAATCCGCAGCCACGCGCTGCCTCGAGGGTCGCGCGAATTTCGGCAGGGTGATGGCCGTAGTCGTCAATCAGGGTGACGCCATTGAAGACGCCCTTGATTTCAAATCGCCTGCCGACGCCGCCAAATTTATCAAGACCCTGCCGGATCAAATCGGCGGGAACATTCAAAGCGAGCGCGACGGCCGCAGCCGCGGCCGCGTTGCGGACGTTGTGAATTCCCGGCGGCGAATTGAGATGGAATTGGCCGAGATCGTCGCCGTGATACGTGAGCCGAAATGTGCTGGCCATGCCTTCGAGCTTCACGTCGCTGATGACGAGGTCGGCCTGGCTCGATGTGCCGTAGGTAATCACCGGGCGCTTTACGTCCGGGAGAATCGTCTGAACGTTGGGCTCATCGAGGCAAAGAATCACGGCGCCATAAAACGGAACGCGATTCACGAATTGAAGAAACGTGTGCTGAATTTCTTCGAGCGAGCTGTAATGGTCGAGATGCTCGCGATCGATGGTGGTAACGACGGCGATAACCGGCGCGAGCAGAAGAAACGAGCGGTCACTTTCATCCGCTTCGACGACGATGTATTCGCCCAGACCGACGCGCGCATTCGCTCCCGCATGATTGACGCGCCCGCCGACAACAAAAGTCGGATCGAGGCCCGCGGCGGCGAGCACGGAAGCAGTCATGGATGTCGTGGTGGTCTTGCCATGCGCGCCGGCAACGGCGATGCCGTATTTCAGGCGCATTAATTCCGCGAGCATTTCCGCGCGCGGAATCACGGGAATTTTCAGGCGGTGAGCTTCCGCTACTTCTGAATTGTCCTGCTTGACGGCGGAGGAAACCACGACGACGTGGGCTCCGCGAACATTCGCGGCATTGTGCCCTTCGAAAATCTTTGCGCCGAGACCCTCAAGATGCACCGTGACCGCTGAAGGCTTCGTGTCGGAGCCGGATACGGCGTAACCGCTCGAAAGCAGAACTTCGGCGATGCCGCTCATACCGCTGCCGCCGATACCGATGAGATGAATGCGTTGAAAGTTGCGGAACGTCACCATCATGGACGCGCCACCCCCTCGAGCAAGTCCACGATGTCCTCGACGGCGCGCGGCCGTGCGAGAGCGCGGGCATGCTGCTCGATTTCTGAAATCCTCTGGGGCTGGTCGAGGAGAGAGAAAATATCGTTTGTGAGGCGCTCCGGCGTTAATTCATCCTGCGGGAGCACCATGGCTGCACCGGCCGATTCCATGGCGCGGGCATTGCGAAGTTGATGTGCGTCGGTGGCGGCCCCGAAGGGGATGAAGATGGCGGCACGTCCAGCGGCGGCGATTTCCGCCACGGTTATTGCGCCCGCGCGGCAGACGATTACGTCCGCCTGGGCAAACCGCTCCGCCATATTCTCGATAAAGGGGCTGACCTCCGCATTGAATTCGCGACGCGCATACGCCACGCGAACCGCATTATAGTCGCGTTCGCCGGTTTGATGCACGATGAAAAGCTGGTTTTTTCGAGCTGCGAGGAGATCAAGCGAGTCCACGACGGCGCGATTGATGGGCAAAGCGCCACGGCTGCCGCCGGTGATGAGGATGTTGAGGGGAGGCACATGCTCGCGGACGGGGGTGGTGAAAAACTCGCGGCGGACTGGGATGCCCGTCACCACGGCTTTTTTGCCCAAGCGCTTTGCGGTTTCATCGAAGCCAGTGGCTACGCGCGTGGCGATTCCCGCGAGAACGCGATTCGTGAATCCGGGCTCGATGTTCGGCTCGAAGATTACGGTCGGAACTCGGTGGAACGCCGCCAGGGCGATCACTGGCCCCGACGCGTAGCCGCCGACACCGAAAGCGGCGACGAAACGGTCGCGGCGAAGGATTTTTCGGGAATCCCAGGCGCTTGCCGGCAACATGGCGGCATTTTTCAGGAATTTCACGCCGCCGATGCCTTTGAGGCCCGCGACGCGTATCGTTTGCAAGGGCAAGCCAGCTTGGGGCACGAGGCGCGCTTCGAGGCCGAGTTCGGTTCCGACAATCACGACTTCCCTCTTCGTAATATCGACCGCCGATGTCGGCGTTGCGCCGGGATCAATGCGGCGGAGCCACTCCTGTGCTACGGCGAGCATCGGGAAAACGTGGCCGCCGGTTCCGCCTCCGGCGATCAACAACTTCATCCCGCAGCTCTCAGCAGGTTTCCGTTTGCTGCTGCTCGCGCCTTGCGCCGATGATCAGCATGGATTCTCAATCGGCGCCTCAATCTTCGGGTTGAGCGTGCTGACTGATGTTGAGGAGCACGCCGGTGGCCAGAAGCATCGCGAGGAGGCTCGAGCCGCCGTAGCTGACGAAAGGCAGCGGAATGCCTTTTGTCGGCACGAGGCCCAGCACAACACTAAGGTTTACGAGCGCCTGGCCGACGACGAGCGTCGTGACGCCAAGGCCGAGAAGGCGGCCGAATTCATCCGGAGCCTGAATCGCCGCGCGGAATGCGCGCCAGCCCCAGAATGCGAAGAGCGCGATCACGGTGATTGCGCCGATGTAGCCGAGCTCTTCGGCTAAGACTGCAAAAATGAAGTCGGTGTGAGCTTCGGGCAGGTAGAAGAGTTTTTGTTTGCTTTCCATCAGGCCGACGCCGGTAAGGCCGCCCGAACCTACGGCGATGAGCGATTGCAATAATTGGAAGCCGTAGCCCTGCGGATCGGCTTCTGGAGCGCGAAAAGCCATGAAGCGGTGATAGCGATAGGGCACTCGGACGATCAATAGGTAGACGGCGGGTAAGGCCGCAAGAGCGCCCGCGGCAAGATAACGCCAGTCGAGGCCGGCGACGTAAAGCATCACCAAGGCAACGAACATCACCATTGCCGCGGTGCCCATGTCCGGCTCGAACAAAATCAGACTGGCTATGAAGAATACCGGCCCGAGCGCGGGGGCGAGCGAATGCAAGAAATCGTTGACGCCGAGTACGGTGCCGACGGAGCGCGCGGATTTTCGCAGTTCGAGGAACCACGCAAGATAGACGATCACAATTAGCTTTGCGAATTCGGATGGCTGGAAGCTCGCGGGGCCNNCGGCGATAGTCGAAATTCATCAGCGCAAACATTCCCGTGATGCCGAGAGCGAGGCAGAGAAGCTGACGAATCAGGAAACCGTACCCGCTGCCGCCCTGCTCGCGGACGGTGACTGCGGAGGCGCTGAAGACCATGAGCGCGCCGGCAAGGCAAAGCGCGATGGTTACACCGAAGAGCTTGCGATCCGGTTGAATCGAGCGAGGCATTTTTCTCCTAGGCTGACCTTTTGGCGGCGTTGGGTGGCGCCTGGGCTTTGTTTTTTTCTACGAGACGCGCGACAAGTTCTTTGAAGACGCGACCGCGGTGCTCGAAATTTTCAAATTGATCGAAGCTGGCGCAGGCGGGTGCGAGAAGAATCGTGTCGCCGGGTTGCGCGCGCTCGAAGGCGAGGTCGACGGCGCGGTCCATCGTGCCTGCATTGGTTATCGGGAATGCGCCGGACAGCTCGGCTGAGATTTTTTCGGTTGCGGTGCCGATTAATAGGACGAGGCGCGCGTTTTTGCGAAGCGGATCGGCTAG
This sequence comes from Acidobacteriota bacterium, assembly GCA_003152355.1. Taxonomy (GTDB): domain Bacteria; phylum Acidobacteriota; class Terriglobia; order Acidiferrales; family UBA7541; genus Palsa-147. Next base: position 35,661 of record PMAA01000043.1, read on the forward strand.
GGGCGCATAGGAGCTGCCTTTGTCTTTGCCACCAAGAATTACGATCAGCGGCGACGCAAATGCCGTTATCGCTTTGAGCGTGGCATCCACGTTCGTTGCTTTTGAATCGTTGTAGAACTTCACGCCATTGATTTCGGCGACGAATTCGATGCGATGTTCGACGCCGGGAAATGTCTTTACGCCTTCCGCGATGGCTGAAGGATGCGCGCTAGCCAGACGCGCCGCGAGGCAAGCCGCGAGAACGTTTTCGAGATTGTGGTCGCCACGCAGAGGAATTTCGTCGCGCTGCATGATCGGCTCTTCGGCGCCTTCGGTGCGAACGACGATCAGGCGGTCGCGCACGTAGGCGCCCGATGCGACGCGCTTCTGGCGGCTGAACCAATGCACTTGCGGGCGCGCGGGAAAGCGTTTTGCGACTTCGGGATCGTCGGCGTTGAGAATTGCGTCATCGTCTTCGTGCTGATTTTCGAAGATGCGCATTTTGGCGCGAACGTACTCCTCGAATGAGGTGTGACGGTCGAGATGATCGGGCGTGAGATTGAGCATGACGGCAATTTCCGGGCGGAATTCGACGATTGTCTCGAGTTGAAAGCTGCTTGCCTCGACGACGCTCACGGTGGAATCGGAGGAAGAATCAACGAGCGAGATTAAAGGAACGCCGATGTTGCCGCCGACGAGAGTCGGGATATTCGCGGTCTTGAGAATGTGCGCGACCAGCGCCGTTGTGGTTGTCTTGCCGTTCGATCCGGTGATGGCGATCAGGCGGCCGCGCAGGAAACGCGAGGCGAGCTCGATTTCGCTCCAGACTGGAATACCTCGCAAACGAACCGCTTCGAGCGGCGGCAATTTCGCCGGGACACCCGGGCTGAGGATGATCAGATCCTGATTCTCAAATATCTCGGGGCGATGGCCGCCGAGTTGGAGCGCGATGCCGTCCGCGCGAAGCGTTTGGGCTGCCGCGCCGAGGCGCTCCTCGGGCAGCTCGTCCGTCGCCGTCACAATGGCGCCAAGATGGGCGCAAAACTGGGCCGTGGCGATTCCTGTTCTGGCGAGCCCGACAACGAGCACGCGCTTTCCTTTCAATTCGAATCCGAGCCGCACTTGCGTTACCTCAGCTTCAAAGTGGTGAGCGAAAACAGCGCAAAAACGAGCGCCAAAATCCAGAAGCGCACGATGATTTTCGATTCGCTCCAGCCCATCAACTCGAAATGATGATGAAGAGGCGCCATTCGGAATATTCGTTTGCCAGTCAGTTTGAACGAGCCAACTTGAAGAATTACGGAGAGCGCTTCGAGAACGAAAATTCCGCCGACGGACAAGAGCAAAATTTCCTGCTTGATGATGACGGCGACAGTGCCGAGCGCGCCACCAATCGCGAGAGAGCCGACGTCGCCCATGAAAAGTTCGGCGGGATGGGTGTTGTACCAGAGAAATCCGAGGGACGCGCCCATGAGCGAGCCGCAGAAGATTGTTAATTCGCCGGCATCGGGGATGTGCTGGATCTCGAGGTACGCGGAGAAACGTGCGTGGCTCGAAATGTATGTCAGCACCGTCAGCGCGGCCGCTGAGACGAGCGTGCAGCCGATGGCGAGGCCGTCGAGACCGTCCGTAAGATTCACGGCGTTCGAGCAGCCGACGATGACCAGAATCAAAAATCCGACAAAGGGCACAAATGCGAGCGGCCAGATGAAACGGTGCGTCAGAACGGATTGTACGACGAGATCTGGGTGCAGGCGCTTAAAGAACGGCACGCTCAATTCGGTGGAATAGGCGCCGCGCTGCTGCAGATGGAGCAAAATCGCGCCGATAGCGATGCAGGTGAGCACTTGAAACGTGAACTTGGATTTCGCCGTGAGGCCGAGATTGCGGCGGCGAACGACTTTGTTGTAGTCATCGACGAAGCCGATCGCGCCGAATGCGATAGTTGCGCCGAGCGCGAGCATCGCGTACGGATTGCGAAGATCGGCCCAGAGAAGCGTGGGGATCGCGATGGCTGCGACGATTAGGACGCCGCCCATTGTTGGCGTGCCGGCTTTGGCCTGATGGCGTTCGGGCCCTTCTGTGCGGATGAATTGCTTTACTTGCAATTCGCTCAAGCGGCGGACGACCCAAGGCTCGAGAAGGAGAGAGATAACGAGCGCAGTGATGCTCGCGACAGCCGTGCGAACGGTGATGTAGCGGAACACGTTCAGCGGGCTGAAGTATGGGTGCAGGACGTAGTAGAAGAGATAGTAGAGCATCTCAGTCGCGTCCCGTTCGCGCGGGTTCCGCTGGCTTGGTGGCCGGCGCGCCTTTCACGGCATGATGCGCGCGAATTGCTTCGAGAATTTTTTCCATCTTCACGCCGCGCGAGCCTTTGAGAAGCAACAGATCGTCTTTGGCAATAAAATCCGTGAGGAATTTTGCGGCTTCATCGGACGACGCGAAAAAGCGCGTGCGATCTTTCGGCAGGCCTGCGGCGATGGCGCCGTTGACGATTTCGGCGGCGTCGCCTCTGACGCCGATGATCCAATCGATTCCTCTTCGATCATTTGCTCGTATTGTCGCGGCGTGGCGGCCGCACTCGCGATGCAATTGCGGTGAAGACACGCCAAGCTCTAGCATCTCGCCTGCGGCGAGAATTCGGCGCCGATAGCTCGTGGAGTTCGCGAGCAAGTCGCTTAGCGCGTCGAGCGCCGTTGGACTCGAATTGTAAGAGTCGTTGATCACCACAAACCCTTCGTCAAAATGCACAACTTCGCCGCGTTTGTCCGCAGGCTGCAACGTGGCGAAAACTTGCTTGGCTTCAGCCGCGCCGATGCCCCACACGCTCGCCGCCGCAAGAGCCGCGAGCGCGTTCATCACGTTGTGGCGGCCGATCAGCGGCAATTCGAGATGCGCGCGGCCTTCGGGCGAGACGAAATCAAATGCAGTGCCCGCGATGCCGCGATCTTCAATATTTTCCGCGCGGAATTCCGCCTTCGCGCCCGTCCCAAACCAAATGATTTTTCCCGGAGCAACGTCGGCGAAGCGAACGACACGTTCGTCGTCCGCGTTCAACACGGCTACCGCAGCCGGGCCCCCGTCCCGATGCGGCAGGTTCTCTATCAATTCGCGCTCCGCCAGCGCGATTTCGTCCACGGACGCGAAAAACTCGAGATGCTCGACCGCGATGCGGGTGATCACGCCGACATCCGGCGCAGCAATTTGCGTCAGGCGCGCGAGTTCGCCGCTCCGCGACATTCCCAATTCGACGACGAGCGCGTCGTGCGTTTCTTCCAAATTAAAGAGTGTCAGCGGCAGCCCGTATTCGTTGTTCAGGTTGCCGCTCGATTTCAGTACGCTCAACTTCGCGGCGAGTAGCGCCGCCAAAACTTCCTTCGTGGTCGTTTTTCCCACGGACCCGGCGACGGCGCCCACAAAGCGTCCCGGCTCTGCTTCGCGCCATTTCCGAAGGACGCTCGCGCCCAGATGCTGGAGCGCGCGGAGCGTGTCGTCCACGGCGATGAGCCGCTCGCGGACTTCCTCGCGATAAGTACGCCAGCGGTTGCGCGCCACGATCGCGGCGACCACGCCGCTGGCCAGAACGGACGCAACAAAATCGTGTCCATCGTGACGCGGTCCGCGGATGGCGAGGAACAGTTCCCCGGGTCGTATCGCGCGAGAATCAATCGAGACGCCGGCCACCCGGGCCAGGGGGTTGAGCCCGGCGGGAAGCGCGACACCCAGCGCGCCAGCCACCTGTTCCAGCGTCCACCGCACGATGTCTCCAATAGGCCGAACGTCACTTGTGTGAGCCGAACGTCTGCCGCCTCGTTTCTGTGACAAGCGTCCGTTTATAGCCAGAAAACTAAGAACTTATGACTTCAACCTCCCGTAGCCGAGCGCGCGCAGTGTCTTACGCGCCATCTTCCGGTCGTCGAACTCAATGGTGCGATCGTGAAGAATCTGAGTATTCTCATGGCCCTTACCTGCGAGCAGCACAAGATCGCCCGGTTTCGCTTCACGCAGAATCAGCTCGAGTGCCTTTTCCCGATCTGGTTCGATCCGATAGTTCGCATTCGCTTTTTGCAATCCCACGACCACGTCACCAATGATCTGCGAAGGGTCTTCCGAGCGAGGGTTGTCGCTGGTCAGCACGACGAGCTGCGTGTTTCTGCCAGCGGCTTCGCCCATGAGCGGGCGAGTCGTCCGGTCGCGCTCGCCGCCTGCGCCAAAAAGCAGCAGGACTCGACCTAATGGATTCAATTCCCTCGCGGATCTCAGCAGATTTCGAATGGCGTCATCGGCGTGAGCATAATCAACGGCCACGTGAAACGGCTGTCCTTCGTCGAGCAACTCAAACCGGCCCGGGACATTTTCGAGCTCCTGAATTCCCTTTTCGATCGCCGCGATAGGAATGCGCAAGGCGATCGCCGCGCCGATTGCTGCAAGGATGTTAAAGACATTCACGCGCCCGACGAGGGGCGAGCGCACTTCAATATTTCCCGCGGGTGAATCGGCCATGAAATTGAGGCCTGAGAATTCGAGCGTGAAGTTTGGCGCCGTGATTTGCGCGCTCGGATGTAATCCATATGTCAGTGTGCGCTGGCCGGCTTGAACGAGCTGCTCGTGCAGCCGCGAACCCCACGAATCGTCCACGTTCACGATCGAGAAGTCCGCAGCGCCCGCGCCCGTGCCTTCGAAGAGCCGGTGCTTGGCGGCGAAATATGCCTCGAAGGTGTGATGGAAATTCATGTGATCGTGGGTGAGATTCGTAAAAACGGCGGCGGCAAAATGGCAGCCCCACAGGCGGTCCATGGCGAGCGCGTGAGAACTAGCTTCGAGCACGGCCGAAGTTCCACCCGCATCGCGCAGGGCGGCGAACATCTCCTGGAGATCTAGTGATTCGGGCGTGGTGTGTCTCGCTGTTCGTTCGCCGCCGGGCAGGCGATATCCCGTCGTGCCGATCAAGCCGGCGGTTTGGCCGGCAGCGCGAAGAATCGAATTGATCAGAAACGATGTCGTTGTTTTGCCATTCGTCCCGGTGATGCCAACGAGCGTTAATGCGCTCGCGGGATGATGGAAGAAGTTCGCGCTGACGGTAGCGAGGGCGCGCCGCTCGGAGCCGGGCGCGAGCTGGATCCAAGCGATGCCAGCAGGCACGTCAATCGATCGAGGCGATTCCGTGGCGATTGCTGCGGCGCCGCGAGAGAGCGCATCTGCGATGAAGCGATTACCGTCGATCTTCGCTCCCTGGAGCGCGAAGAATAGCGAGTGCGGCGTAGCTTTGCGGCTATCGTATGTGACGGCCCAAATTTCAGCGTCGGCCGGCCCGTTGACGAGCAGCGTTTCGACGCCGCTCAATAGTTCCGTTAGGTTCGCCAACAGCTTCGCCGATAAATCTTTCGACAAGTTCATCCCTGAGGCTTCCTGAACAATTGTAGGCTTCGGATTCGAGCCGCCCAAATTGTGGTTCATCAAATGTTCTCGGGCCGTAAGCCTCATTCGTCCGTCCCTCGCGACGCGGCGGGAACGAAGCGGCCCGGACGGCCGAACCTGACCACGATTCGACTGCCGCGGCCGACACGCGCGCCAGCTTCCGGCGTTTGTTCCAGTGCAATGCCGTCGCCAACCAGCACGGGAGCGAGGCCGAGCTTCGAGCAAGCTTCGGTGACGTCGCGCACGCTTTGCCCTGAAAGGCTCGGCACTGTGACGCCGGCTTCGCCGCCAAATTGGACGGTCGGGGCGTCGGGCGACGACGGTGCCGGATCGTGGCCTGCGACGTCGGCGACTTCTGGCTCAGATGTGCCGGTGTGAGATTTCTTCCCGCCTTTCGAGCGGGCATCGGGCTCGGACGATTGGAGATCGCCCCGGCGCGCGGCCATTTGAGTTGACGTCACTTCGGGCCCGTCGTGCGGCACGTTCATGTAGTTGAGCACTTGCTCGGCAACTCTGCGGAAAACCGGGCCGGCGACATCGCCGCCATGATGTGCCCCCACGGGGGAATCGAGAACCACAACAACTGTGAGCGCGGGTGCGTTCACGGGCGCGAATCCGACGAACGAAGTCACGTATTTGTCGGGCGAGTAGCGTCCCGTGGCGGGATCGATTTTTTGCGCTGTGCCGGATTTGCCGGCATCAGTGTATCCATCCAACTGAGCGGGCTTGCCTGTGCCCTCAATAACCACACCTTCCATGAGTTGCCGCAAGGTAGCCGCAACATTCGCGTCAATGGCGCGATGAGCTCCCATGTCCCGGATTGCCGCCTGCTCTAAACCTGCAGTTGAGCCTGCGCCGATTTCCTTGATCACATGCGGTCGATAGATCAGTCCGCCATTCGCGATGGCTGAGACGAACGTCGCAACCTGCATGGGCGTGACGCTCACTTCCTGCCCAATGGCAATCGAACCGATTGAATTTGCCGACCAATCTTCCACGCGGCGAAAGAGGCCGTGATTCTCGCCGGGAAGATCGATGCCGGTAAGCTGGCCGATGCCGAAGCGGTGTGCCGTTTGATAGAGATTCTGCGCGCCGACGCGAAGGGCGATCTTTATCGAGCCAACGTCGCTCGACATCTCAAGGATTCTGGCGACTGTGAGAAAGCCGAACGGATGCCAGTCATGAATTAAGCGGCCAGCAAGCTGGATCGAACCCATCTGGCAATCCACGACATCGTTCGGCGTGGCGACGCCATTTTCGAATGCGCTCGAGAGGGTAATGACTTTGAACGTCGAGCCGGGCTCGTAGGCCGACGCAACGGCACGGTCCATGCGATCTTCATCGGGATAGCGCGACGGTTCGTTGGCATCGAATGTCGGCCAGTTTGCGATCGCGAGAATCTCGCCGGAATTGGGATCTTCGACGACGACGGTACCGGCGATCGAATGCGTGTCGGCAATCGCTGCCGCCAATTCTTTCTCGGCGATGTATTGAATGTTTTCGTCCAGCGTTAGCGTGACGCCCGCGCCCGGAAGCGCGGCTGCCTCTACGCGGTCAATTCGATGCCGCTTCGCGTCCTTGGTCATCAGTACGCTGCCCGGCTTGCCACGAATTTGCTTGTCGAGTGAGTATTCGATTCCGCCGAGGCCGTTTTCATCGACGTCCACGTAGCCGATCACTTGCGAAGCTAGGAATCGTTGAGGATAAACACGCACCGGCTCTTTCTGAATGTAGATGCCGCGAAGATTCAGGGCTTCGACGCGGTTAGCGATTTCAGGCGTCAGTTTGCGCGCGATGACCGGGAACGGATGAGGATCGGCGAGCTTGGCCTCGATGTCTTCCGATGAGTCGTTGAGAATGCGGGAAAGGAGCTGCGCGACCATTGGCGCGTCCGAAACTTCGGAACGGTCGGCGAAGCAATAGTCCACCGGCAGGCTTACGGCGAGTTCATGTCCGTTACGGTCGTAGATCGAGCCGCGTTTCGGACGGGTTTCGCGAATACGCTGCTGCTGTCGCTGAGCTTTCGAAAGATACTCGCTGTAGCGGAACAGCTGCAGGTAAGTTACGCGGGCGAAAATCGCGCCCATCCAAAGAACGGCCAGGAGAAAAACTACGAACCAACGGACGCGGGGAGAACGCTGCTCCATGGCTCCGGGGACTCCGGCTTCTTGAAATTAAACTTTCGCGGGGCTTTATTCGCCGCGCTGTTATGGCCGAATGGGGCCATGGAAATCCAGCTACGGCCGCGGCACTTGCGACTGAGCGGGAACTTGTGCGACGACACCTTCGCCGCTGCCTTGCGCCGGTGCAAACTGGCCAGGCACAGGCACAGTCAGACCGAGTTGCTGGCGGGCAATTGCATCAATTCTCATCGGCGAACTCAATGAGGCAACCTCGAGGCGCAACTGCTGATTCAGCTCCGTCGCATCGGTCTTTTGCGATTGCAATTGCTCGAGCGCGTAGCGGAGCTGGATGCACTCGAAGTGCTGCCACGCGTAGCACAACATGCAAAGAGCGAGCGTCCCGCCAAAAAACAAGCGGCGGCAGAGATCGCGCAAGCGGTTGGGCGCTGAAAAACGCACGAGCCGGGAATTGTCGATGCGCTTGATCGTGAAATATTCCGTCATGATGTGTCCGCGTGGCTTAGGCTGCTGCCGCGTCGATCCTTTCCGCTACCCGCATCTTCGCGCTTCGCGCGCGCGGGTTTGCCTGAATCTCATCGAGGGTGGGCTCGATGATTTTCTTGGTCAAAATTCGAACCTGGCCTTCGCGCTCGAGCCGCTGAAAAGCCCGCTTCACCATTCGATCTTCGTGGGAGTGATAGCTCAAAATGATCCAGCGGCCTCCCGGAATTAAAGTGGCAGGGGTCCGTGAAAGAAACTGCTCGAGTTCCTCCTCTTCTCGATTCACCGCTATCCGCAGCGCCAGAAACGTTTTTGTCGCGGGATGCAGTCTCTGCCTTCCCCTTGCTTTGCGGGCCCCTGCCACAACCGTTGCCAGATGTTCGGTGTCGCGGATCGGCCGCGCGCGAACAACTGCTCTGGCGATTCTGCGTGAATCCGTTTCATCTGCTTTTTGAAAGAGCAGATCGGCCAACTGTTTCTCGCCCCAGTGATTCACAATGTCATCCGCGGTGAGGTCGCTCTCCGGATCCATGCGCATGTCGAGCGGCGCGTTCCAGCGGAACGAAAATCCTCGTTCGGGTGTATCGAGCTCGAGAGTGGAAATTCCCAGATCGGCCAGAACTCCATCAAGCAGCGGAATGCTCAGGTCCCGCGCTACGTCGTCGATCGTCGAAAAGCTCGCCTGCACCAGTGTCACCTTGTCCTGAAATTCCTCGTTCTCAAATTCCTGAAGCCGTTCGCGCGCTAGCGCTAGCGCGTTTGGGTCGCGATCGAGTCCAACCACGCGCCCCGTCGTCAACTGGCGTGCAATCGCCAGCAGGTGGCCGCCAGTTCCGGCAGTTGCGTCAAGGTACGACCCCTCGGGGCGCACTTGTAGCCACTCCAAGACTTCTCCGAGCATGACTGGCGTATGGAGAACGCTCAAAATCAAATGCCCAGGTCGCCCAATTCCTTTTCGTCTTCTTGCGTTAGAGGGTTAGTGTTGAGCCGGTCCTGAAACCGTGTGTTGTTCCAGACCGTCAATTGGTCCTGATTCCCTAGCACAGCCACTTCTCCCGTTAGTTCCGCCGCACCGCGGAGAACGGCTGGAAGCAGCAACCTACCCTGGCTATCCAGCTCTACTAATTGGCCGTAGTAATTGGTAACATCCAGATACTTCTTCTTGGCCCGACTATGGCGCGAAACATTTTTCAACTTCGCTTCGATCTCATCCCAGACGTGAAGGGGATAGATCATGGCGCAGTCGCCTCTCTCGCTGGTCACGTAGAACTTCTCGCCGAATGCACGCAGCTCTCCGAGGAACGCTGCAGGAATTTTCAGCCTGCCTTTTGCATCGACCGTAGCGGGATGATTCCCCCGAAGCATTTCTCACGCTGCCTGACTGACCGAGAGTTCGTCCGTGTCTAGCCACTTGCCCCTACTTTTGCCCACTTCCTACCACATTTGGCCACGATAATAGTCTGCGCGGCTGAGAAGTCAAGCGGAAATCGTATGAAAACAAAAGTTTTTTGGCAACGCGTGCCGGAAATTCGGAGTCGAAGAAGTCCGACCCCTACATGTGGTGTGGCACGGTGGCGTACCAACGATTCCTTGTTAGGTTGCAGCCGAGCGGAATTTTTGTGTCGTAAGAGTAAACGAAATTTGGCTTGGTCCAGCCGGTGAAATCCAGATTTCGGCAGGCTGGAGCTTCCCGGCTCTGAAAAAATCTGGAAAGGGCGCTATTGCGGCGACGGCGAGCTTCTCTTTAGCATCATCGCCACGATCGGCCTCGATTCATAGGCGATGTCGGCGCTGGGACGAAAGGATTTGTACCAGTTGCGAATGAAATCGAGCCGGTTTGAAACAGCAGTATGCTATTGCACGGGTGGCGGGTTGCGGAACGTATTCAGATCGCGCAGAGTTTGTTGTTCGTCGGGAGACAAGCCGCGCATAAACTCGGGGTCGTTAAGTCTGGCTTCCCGCTGCGCTGGCGGCATGTTATTGAGCACTCGCTGTCTGCCGAGAATCAGCAGGCGCCGCTCCGGCGGTAGCGCCTGCCAGCGCGGCAGCAGGTTATCGCGAACGTATTGCTTCTGTTCGGGCGTCATGCGGTCGAAAATTTCACCGCGAATCCGGATATCGTTTCTCTGCTCGGGCGTAAGTTGGTTCCACTTCTCGAGATTCTGGCGAATTTGCGCCTGGCGCTCGGGCGGGAGGCTTTTGAAGCGGGCGTTATTCTGCATGAAGCGGTGTTGCTCTTCAGGAGATAGATCCCGCAGCTGGTCCACCCATTTCGGCGGGGGGCCCGCCATGTTACGAGCGTTTGGCTGGCCCTGGGCCGGCGCGGGGGCGTTTGGCCGCGCAACGCCGTTCTCGGCGGTCTTCTGATTGGGGGCCGGCTTCTGAACCTGATTCGGCACAGTCGCAGACTTTGGCTTAGTCTGATTTTTCTGAGCCGCAGCCGCTCGACGATTCTGCATGCGGCGATTCGGACGCTGCGCAGAGGCAGACTGCGCAGAAAATGCCGCAAGCGCGAGAAGCGCTGCGAAACAGAGCACGCAAAATATGGCCGACCGGCGGATCACTAAATCTGGCCGTCCTTTGGCTGCTGATCCTGCTGAGTCTGCTCCGGCTCCTGGGTCGAGACCGGCAATTCAGAGAGCGCGTCGAAGCCCTTTAGCACGTCGTAGTTTTCGAGAACGCCGAGATCCTTGATCACGTGAAAATCCTGCTCGCTCTGAGCAGTCGCAACGGCATTCTCTGCCGTTGGGAACTTGCCCATCCATACGGATAATGCAAGCAAGATCGCAAGTGCAAACGCCAGGCGTGGAGCGGGCACAAGCCAGTCGAACAGACTTCTACGCGGCTCGGCGGAAATTCGTGCGCGCACGCGCGCATCGAAGGCTCCTGACGGCTCAATGGCCGGCATCTCGTTCAGCACGCCGAATAATTTTCGAAATTCTTCAATCCGCTCGCGGCACGCCGGGCACACCGCTGCATGCGATTCCACGGCACTTTGCTCCGCGGCGTTTGCTCGCCCGTCAAGATATGGAACCAACTCGGAAGAAATCCGTTCGCAATTGGCTTTGTAATTCATGATGGCCTTCCCTTCCCGGTCCCCGCCGTTTCGGCCGGAGCCGGCGACGCTGCTCCAGCAACGAGCGGCGCCAATTGAACTCTGAGTGTTTCATAGGCCCGGAATAATAACGATTTTAGCGCAGCTTCCGAGCATTCAAGAACTTTAGCAATCTCCACGTAATCCATGTCTTCGTATTTGTGGAGCAAGACAGCGATACGCTGCTTTTCGGGCAACGACTCGACGGCATTACGAATCACTGCGGCGCGGTCGCGCTCCAGCAGTAATTGATCTACGCGCATCTCACGTGCCGGCAGTTCCATGGACGGCTCGTGCTCTTCGGCTGGAGCGTCGAGCGAAATTTCCAGCAGGCGGTGACGCGTATCACGGATGCGATTGAGCGCCAGATTTGTCGCTATGCGAAAGAGCCAGGTTGTGAACTTCGCGCTCGGCGCATATTTCGCGCGGGCACGATAGACGCGGATAAAAACTTCCTGCGACAAATCTTCGGCCGTGGCCGAATCGCGCACCATGCGATAGAGAAAACTGACAAGCGGCGTCCGATAGCGCTGAAGCAGAAGCTCGAAGGACGCATCATCCCCCGCTTTCGCCTCCAGCATTAACTGGACGTCGGACCTGGCCATGATAGCCACATCATATCGAACACTCATGGCGAGATAAAGTTGCGGTTTCGGCTACGCATGGGCACGGTTAACCCATTAGCTCGTCAATAGGATGCGGATATGGGGAACAGGAACTGTAGAAAACTGCGAACACTAGTTTCAGAGCTCTCAGAGCGGCTGCTGAGTCTCGCTAAGATGGTAACACCAATCGCAGCAATAACATGAGAAGGACGCCCAAGAAAACGAGGACGGGCAATCCTGCGGACGGTTCGCGGTTTACCTCCGGGACCAAATCGGATGCGGCCACGTAAATCGTCACGCCCGCGGAAAACGGCAGCGCCAGCGCCACCTCGCCGCGCAGGACATACATCAAACCGACACCGAGAAGTGTGGCACCACCCAAGACCGCGGATGAGAGCAACGCGACCCGGCGGCTCTGGCCGCTCGCCAACATGAGGGACGCGACCGTGAAGCCCTCTGGAAGTTTGTGGAGAAATACGGCAATAAAAATTACGGCACCGAGCCACGCGGACACGAGAACTCCCGAGGCGATCGCGACGCCATCAAAAAATGTGTGAATCACGAGGCCGAGAAGCGCGGCGTAGCCCGCGTGAGACGGCGACAATTCTTCGTGATGCGTTTCTTCGCCAAAGTGGAAATGAGGAGCGACGGTGTGCTCGAAGAAATGCACGAGCATGTATCCGGCCAGGACAAGAACGAAAACAAATGTCGTGCGATTATTCAGACGGAGCGACTCGGGAATCATTTCGAGAAATGCTGTGGCGAGCATGAATCCGGCACCGAGCGCGATGAAATATTTCAGGTAAGCACGGGACCACTGCCGCCGGACTATCGTCAACCCACCGAGGAGGTTCGCAGCCGCAGCAATCACGCCTAAGAGCAAAGCAAGCGCGAACCGAGATGCGCCGACAGGAACCATGGTCAATCTCAGCCGCCGTGGCGGAACAGGATCACATCGCCATCTTGCACGATGTATTCCTTGCCTTCGAGGCGGAATTGGCCGCGTTCTTTCGCGACGGCGAAGCTGCCTGCGGCAAGCAAATCTTCCCAGCGCACGACTTCCGCTTTGATGAAGTTCTTTTCGATGTCGCTGTGGATCGCGCCGGCGGCTTTCTGGGCCGTCATTCCGCGCTCGATTGTCCAGGCGCGGCACTCGGGTTCGCCGCAGGTGAGAAATGAAATCAATCCGAGAAGCCGATATGTGGCCTGAATCAACCGATCACGACCGGATTCCGTGATTCCGTAGGCCTTCATCATTTCCGCGACTTCGGCGTCGGGAAGTTCAGCAAGTTCGGCTTCGATTTTTCCGCAGAATGGCACGACGGCGGTCTGAGGCTTCGTTGCCAATTTTTCGAGCTTATGTTTTTCGATGACGTGGTCAATTTCGGAAATTTCGTCATCGCCGAGATTGAGGACGTAGAGCATCGGCTTCTGCGTCAGGAACGTAAAACCTGTGACAGCCTTTTTTTCTTCGGGCTTAAATTCCATTTCGCGCAGCGGTTTTTCAGCTTCGAGGGCCGCGCGGCAGCGAAGAAGCACGCTTTGCTCGAGCTCAATCTGCGGATCTTTCTTTTTCTTCAGGTCTTTCTCGACGCGCTCGAGGCGGCGGGTGGCCTGTTCGAGATCGGTGAGCATAAGTTCGATTTCGATGCTGTCAATATCGCGCATCGCATCAATGCTTCCCGACGGGTGCGGTATTGCAGGATCATCGAAGACGCGGACGACGTGGGCGAGCGCGTCGGCCTCGCGAAGAGGCACGAGCGACGCCGAATTTTTCTCGCGGTCCTTCTGAAGACCGCCGATATCCACGTATTCAATCGTGGCGAACGTAATTTTCTTGGGCTTGAAAAGCTCCGCGAGCTTCGTAACTCGCGCATCGGGAACACGGGCGATGCCAACGTGAGCCTGTCCCGGCTGCGTGCGCGATTCCACACGCGCGCGGGTGAGGATTCGAAACAAACTTGTCTTGCCGACTTGCGGCAGTCCTATAATTCCGGTTTGCATGAGTTTGTGATACTAGCACGTGCTCGAGGTTCCTCAGAATGCCTGCAGCCAAAAAACCAAAGCGATATCCATTCAATCATTTAAAAGCTGTGCGCCATCTCGCCGGGGTTGACCCGCATTTTGAGAATCTTGTCGGGCGCGTCGGGCGATTTCGAATGGAAATGGACACGCACCCAAGCCCGTACGAAGCGCTCACGGAAGCAATCGTCTACCAGCAATTGAATGGAAAAGCTGCGGCGTCAATCTTGAAGAAAGTCAAAGACCAAATCGGTGGCGGAGAATTCCCGACGCCCGCGCAAGTAACGGCGGCAACGGACGCTGAGCTTCGCGCCGCTGGCCTCTCGCGGCAAAAAATTGCGGCGATTCGCGATCTGGCCGTGAAAACGATTGAGGGAGTTGTGCCGGGAATGAGCGAAGTCGAAAATCTCAGCGATGACGAGATCGTTTCGCGGTTAACCGCCGTCCACGGCGTCGGCGTGTGGACTGTCCAAATGTTTTTGATATTTCGACTCGGCCGACCGGACGTGCTGCCTACGCTTGATTACGCGGTGCAACAGGGGTTCAAGCTTGCATACGGAAAACGAAAGTTGCCGAAGCCAAAGCAACTACTGGCGTTCGGCGAGCGCTGGCGACCGTATCGAAGTGTTGCGAGTTGGTATTTGTGGCAGGCGGTTCATTTGCATCGATCGAAGAAGGTGAATCCGAAGGCGCGGTGACGTTGCGACCGGACGAACGGTCGTCTCGTTTCAGCGCGATCGAGTAAGTAGAACGGAATTCCGGGAGGCGGGAGCCTCCCGGCTCTGAAGTTTCCGTTAGGAGTTCGCCGACGCAGCGTTCTTGCGGTGGCGGGCGCTACCTGGAGATTTCGCGGACCGTTAGAAATAGGCCGGCGAGGCCCAGCAGAAGAATCGTGACCTCGATACGGACGGAAGCGCGATGCAAGCTGTCGAACTCCACGCGCAACGGGCTTTCGACCGGCGTCGAGTCAATTGAGCCCATCTCAGCGCGCAACACCGTCATGCGGCGAGACACAAAATACTGCGATGAAAACGTCAGCGCCATCATCAAGATCACCGCAAAGGCCGCCGCCCGAAACCATCCGGTTAGCGACTTCTGCTCGAGAATCAGCGCCGCCAGATAAATAAACCCCGCGATGATTCCACCCCAGTGCAGCTGCCCAAGCGAATAGCCCACCACCGCGCCCGCGTCATGGCGATTGCTCAGCACCGTGAATGCACCCGGCGCGACCGCGAAGCTCAAGAAGATAATGCTCCCCACCCACGTACCTAATGCGAATACTTCAACGAAACGCAGGATAGAGGTCATGGTGAGCTTCCATTAGAATGGGATTTCGGCCGGATTATGTGGTGCGCTCCGTTTCGGTGAAGCAATCTCTCATCGAAGCAACTGGGAGCCTGGACGGCCGATCAAAGATTGATGGTGGGCGACCAAGGACTTGAACCTTGGACCTCTCCCGTGTGAGGGGAGCGCTCTAACCACTGAGCTAGTCGCCCGTAGACGTCTTCATTCTTGTAGCAAAAGGCCGGACCAATTGCAAACCAAGACCAGCTCCGCGCACACGCAGATCGCTGAATTGCAGCAGGCAATCGCGAGCGTCGTCAAGGGCAAGGAAGACGTGATTCAGCTCGCGCTGATCACGCTTCTGGCGCGCGGGCATTTGCTGATCGAAGACGTGCCCGGTGTGGGCAAGACAACGCTTGCGCAGGCGCTCGCGCGCTCGTTTCACTGCTCGTTTCAACGCATCCAATTCACTTCTGACTTGCTGCCAAGCGACGTGATCGGTGTGAGCGTGTTTGATCCCGTGAGGCAAGCATTCGAATTCAAGCCCGGGCCAATTTTTGCAAATGTGGTTCTGGCCGATGAAATCAACCGGACGACTCCAAAAACGCAATCGGCGCTGCTTGAGGCGATGAGCGAATCGCAAATCACCGTGGACAATTACACGCACCGGCTGCCGGAACCGTTTCTGGTGGTGGCCACGCAGAATCCAATCGAACATCACGGCACTTATCCGCTGCCCGAATCGCAACTGGATCGTTTTCTGATGCGGATTCGCATGGGATATCCCTCGAAGGCGAGCGAGAAAGAAATTGTGCGCAACGGAAGCAGCGCTTCGCCGGCGGAGTCCGTGGTCGCTGCCATGGATGCCGCGGACGTGCTCGCGATGCAGGAAACTGTGAAGAGCGTCAAGGTGGATGATAGCCTGCTCGATTACGCGCTTGAGATTGTCGAACGCACGAGAACCTCGGAGCAGTTGAATCTGGGCGTCAGTCCGCGCGGCGTGGTGATGTTGCATCGCGCTGCGCAAGCGCGCGCGTTCCTTGACGGCCGCGATTATTGCCTTCCGGATGATTTCAAGCGGCTCATCCTTCCTGTGTTTGCGCATCGTGTGGTGGTCAGCTCGCGCTACGTTTCCACTCGCAAAAAATCAGCGCAGGCCGAAGCCATCCTCGACGAATTCGTCGAGACGACCCGCGTTCCACTCTAATGTCCACATCATCCTTCGTCGCACGGCTCTGGAGCGAACGCGATCGCCCCGGATGGCGATTGTTCGCCGTTTCTATGGCGACGCTTGCGGTGGCGATGATACTGGCACTGTTTTCGGCGGCGGTTGCGCAGGAAGGCCGAATCGGGCTCGCGACGGCGTCGGCCGTCGGAGCGCTGGGGCTTGCCGGTTGGGTAGCGGTCACGTTCGTGCCTGCGCTCGCGAAACGCACCAGCCTGCGCTGGATCGCGTACCAGGTGGATTACAAGCTGACGCGCGAGGGAATCGTCTATCTCGGCGTGATTTTGATCGTCGTTCTCGCGGCCGTAAATACCGGAAACAATCTGCTTTTTCTGATTCTGGGCTGCCTGCTCGCGGGAGTTTTGATTTCGGGCGTGCTCTCGCGAGCCGTGCTTACTGGGATTGAATTCAAGCTCGAACTGCCCGAACACATCTTTGCCGAACAGCCGATCCTTGCCACAGTGGAAGTGAGAAACGACAAAGAAGTGTGGCCGTCGCTATCGCTTCGCATCGTCGGGGAAGGCAGCGCGAAGCATCCGGCGGAAATTCTGGCGCGGCCTGTTTATTTTCCATACGTCCCGAGGCGCAATTCGGCGCGGCAGAAAGTGCAGCTTAACTTCCCGAAGCGCGGCATTTACAAGCAGGATGCATTTGGGATACGCACCAAATTTCCATTTGGATTGTTTGAGAAAACGCGGCGCGTCGACTCGCCGCTCGAGGTGGTCGTCTATCCGCACGTTGAACCGGCTGAACAAACTTATGAAATTCTGCCGCTGATCAGCGGAGAGATGGCCAGCCACTTCCGCGGGCGCGGCAACGACTTGCACGCCATCCGGGAGTACGTGACGAGCGATAGCGCTAGGTTCGTGGATTGGAAGCTGTCGGCGAAAACTGGCTCGCTGAAAGTTCGCGAGTACGCGCGGGAAGACGAGAGGCGGCTGGTGCTCGTTATCGATCCATTTATCGGCGCAGCGCGCACGGACCTCGGCAAACTTGCAAGCGACGAACATGCGGCGCGATTCGAGCGAGCGGTTGAGTTGACTGCGAGCATCGCCTGGCATTTTCAGGGCATGAATGCGGTAATGCAGTTCCGCACGGACCGGATGGCGACGCCGATGGCGCCGGCAAATGAAATCATCTACGACATTCTGCGCGAGTTGGCATTTATTGAACCGAAGACATCGGAAACGGGCGGAAAATTTCTCGACGAGTTGGCGGCGGAGACTGAAGTTTTCAAAATCATCGTGACGCGGCGAGCACAACGCTCGTTGCCCTCAGCATTGTGGTCTTCCTCATACTTCATCTTTTTCGATTCGCTGTAATTATTCATCGCTGCCGCTGTAGATCCAACGTGACGCGCAACCTGTGCGAAAATGGCGCGGCAAATGAGTCGGCGCCCTAAATCGCTTGCGGCATTTCGAAAGCAGCTGCTTCGATGGTTTCGCGCGAACCGGCGCGTCCATCCGTGGCGGCGCGATCGCGACCCGTATCGCGTGTGGCTCGCGGAAGTAATGCTACAGCAGACGCGCATCGCGGCCGTGATTCCTTACTACGATAATTTTCTCAGGCATTTTCCGGAAGTCCGGGCGCTCGCGCAAGCTTCCGAACAAGATGTTCTGCGCCACTTGGCCGGACTGGGCTACTACAGCCGAGCGAGAAACCTGCATCGGGCGGCCAAGGAAATCGTGGAGCGTCACGGCGGCGAGTTTCCACGCGATTTCGACGCGGTGCTGAAGCTGCCAGGAATCGGGCGTTACACGGCCGCTGCGGTGCTCAGCATCGCGTACGGCGCGCCATACGCAGTGCTCGACGGAAATGTCGCGCGCGTACTTGCGCGGCTTGGCGCGATTCGCGGCGATCTCCGCGCACCGCGCCAGTGGCAGCAACTCGCGGGGACATCGCAGGAGCTATTGGCAGTTCAATCCGCAGGCGATTGGAACCAGGCGATGATGGAGTTGGGCGAAACAATCTGCACGCCGAAATCTCCAAATTGCGAGGCGTGCCCTGTTAGCGGCTGTTGCGTGGCGCTGAAGCGCGGCCTGGTGGACGAAATTCCCGCGCCACGCAAGAAGCGTGCTCCAGTCAGGCAGCGCATCGAAGCGGCCGTGCTGCTCGATAAGCGCGGGCGGACGCTGCTTGTGCGCGATCCGGGCGCCCATGACGATGTGCTTTTTTCGCGCATGTGGCAATTCCCTGCCGTGCAGACAGCGGGGAATGACGGCGCAGAATTAGCGAAGCATTTGCGCGATAAATACGGTTTCGCGCCGATTGCTTTAACCGAACTTGCGCTCGCAAAACATTGTGTAACGTTTCGAAATATTACGCTGGCGCCCTTTCTCGCGCGTGTGAGCGAGCTGCCCAAGATTGCCCACTCGCGTGCGTTGTTGCTGTCGCAACTCAACCGCGTCCCCGTTTCCAGTGCGACTCGCAAAATCGCCGCGGCAGCGCTCGATGCGATTGATTCCGGCGTTACCGATAGGGGCAGGGCTCGAAATGGCCGCGCATCATGAATGCTAGAATAAAGATTCACGATGACCACGGCGGCGCAGACCGAGCCGGTATCTCTGCCGGCAATTGAGCGATATTTCGAAGTCTCGCTCTTTCTGCTCGTGTCGATCGGCATCATCGCTGTAATCTCCACCGGAAAACTCGATCCAGTCTCGATGCTTGTGCCGGCGGCTGTGCTGGCGTGGAAAGGCATTCGAATCTTCGGACGTCACGGCCCGGAGCTATCGCCTCGCGCGGCGACGGGCCTGGTGCTCGCGTACTTCTTATTCTTCCCGATCGATCTTTGGTTCATCTCGCGTTCGATCGCGATTGGCGCGCCAAATCCCGCGCTGTATGCGGCGTTGCTAGCCGCGATCCACCTGATGATTTTTGCCACGCTCGTGCGCCTGCTCTCCTCGCGCACGCAACGGGATCAGATGTTTCTGGCGATGCTTGCGGTGACGTGCATGCTCGCTTCGGCGATTCTCACCGTGGACACGACGTTTCTGATTTCGCTGGCGATCTTTTTATTGATTTCAGTTTCGACGTTCGTGGGATTGGAGATTCGAAAGAGCGCAGCGGGAGCTGTGACGCCTCCGCTCGAAGCTGGAAGCCCTGCCGCGAAACGCCTGAACCGCGCCATCGCGCTGACTTCAGTTTTCGTGACGTTCAGCGCACTCGTCATCGGCGCAGGAATTTTCTTTCTGATTCCGCGATTCACGGCCGGCTATCTAAGCGCGTTGAGCATTCGCCCGTCGCTGATGACGGGGTTCAGCGACAACGTCTCGTTGAATCAAATTGGAGAGATTAAAAGAAACACGGCAGTGGTGATGCGCGTGCACATCGCGGGCGATCCCGGACGCGCGCAGAACATGCACTGGCGCGGAATCGTGCTCACGGATTTCGACGGCCGGCGCTGGTCGAAACGTGCGCAGGAACAAATCGTCCTGGTGCCCTCCACCGGCGGAGCCTACTTAATTGGCGATTCAAACTTGCGCGCAAACGATTTTGCGACACTCAACTATACCGTGCTGCTCGAACCGATCGCGACCGACGCGATTTTCGTCGCGCCGCGCGCGGTAGAGCTGCGAGGACGATTCGGGCCTGGAATCGATCGGCCGGGCGCGCCGCCACGCGCGAGCTACATCCAAATGGATGCGACGGGGACGCTGATCAATCCGTCGCGCAACGACATGCGAATCCGGTACGACGGAATGTCGCACGTACCTACCGTTCCGCCCGCGAAACTCCGCGCGGCGACGGCGGATTATCCGCCGTTCGTGCGGAAAGTTTACTTGCAGTTGCCGGCGCTCGACCCGCGCGTGAAGGCACTGGCGGATACGATCACGGCATCGTCAAAAAATCCCTATGACGCAGCTGCGAACGTTGAGCGATATTTGCGCACGCGTTATGCGTACACTCTGAACATTGATACGCCGCCGGGCAAAGATCCGCTGGCATATTTCTTGTTCGACAAAAAAGCCGGACATTGTGAATATTTTGCGTCGGCGATGACCGTGATGCTGCGTGCAGAAGGCATACCGGCCCGGTTCGTTACGGGATTCCTGCCCGGCGAGTACAACGATGTTGCGGGCGATTACATCGTGCGCGCGAGTGATGCCCATGCCTGGGTGGAAGCATATTTTCCGGGCTATGGCTGGATTACATTTGATCCGACGCCGCCCGCTGATGCGCCGGCATCCGGCATGTTCGCGCGGCTGGCGCTTTATTGGGATTGGTTCCAATACAACTGGAACGAATGGATCATCAGCTACGATTTCGCGCACCAAGAAGTGCTCGCGCTCGGCGTCCAGCATACTTCGCAGAGCTGGGCGACGCGAATCAAGTCGTATTACGAACGCAAGCGCGACTTGGCGATGGCGGAACTCATTTCCCTCGAGCGGCGGATCGAGAAATCGCGGTATTTGCTGCCGGGCGCGCTAGGCGTGCTATTGATCTTACTGCTCATACTCCGAGGACGAACAATCGGGAGCTTTGTGCGCGCGCGATGGAGCTTGAGGGCGCACCGCGATGGAGATTTGCCGCCTGAACTGACGGCGCTCGAGTATCGCGAGATGCTTAAACTGCTCGAACGGCGAGGCTGGCGCAAGATGCCGGCGCAGACGGCTCTGGAATTTGCAGCGTCGATTCCGGATTTGCAGATCGCCGGGCCAGTGGCGCAATTGACCGAGATGTATCAATCCTCCCGTTTCGGCGCGCATCCGGCAAATGCCGGGCAGATGACGTCGATCCTTGCCGCGATGAAAGAGATTCTGCGGACGGCCTCGCGGCACGGAAAGTCGTGAAGTCGCATCCTGCCGAAACCGCTTCGTCGCGGCGAACGAAACCCCGTAAAACTGGCCCGCTTCTCCGTGTGTGATAGAATTTCAAGTTTGAGACCTGCCAAGGAATTGCGCTGAAATGCCCAAAGTAGGATTCGTGAGCTTGGGATGCCCGAAGAACCTCGTAGATAGCGAGGTGATGATGGGTATTCTCTCGCGCGGCGGGTATGAAATCACGCCGCGAGCGGATGAAGCGGACGTGCTGGTGGTGAATACTTGCTCGTTCATCGCGCCGGCTCAGCAGGAATCGGTTGAATCCATCATCGAAATGGCCGAGCACAAGAAATTCGGCCGCGCGAAAAAACTGATCGTTGCGGGATGCCTCGTCGAACGGTTTCGCGATCAAATTCTCGAGCAGATTCCGGAAGTGGATGCCGTCGTTGGTACGGGCGAAGTGGAGCGAATTCTCGAAGCTTGCGAAGGCGAGCTCAGAGTTCTTCCCGCCGAATCGCCGACGTTTCTTTATCACGATCTCACACCGCGAATTCTTGCGACGCCGCGGCATACCGCGTATATCAAAATCAACGAGGGCTGCGATCACCCGTGCACGTTCTGCATTATTCCGCAATTGCGCGGCAAATTCCGAAGCCGGCGATTCGAATCCGTGGTTCGCGAAGCGGAGAATTTGGCGGGCGCCGGCGTGCGCGAGATATCGCTAATCGGTCAGGACACAACTTTCTACGGAGAAGATCTTGGTTTGCGTGATGGGTTGCCGCTGTTGCTCGAACGACTCGCGGAAATTGAAGGGCTGCACTGGGTTCGCTTTCTTTATTGTTATCCGAATCGAATCACGCCGCGGCTGCTCGAAACAATCGCGGCGCATCCGCGCCTCGCGAAGTACATGGACATTCCGTTGCAACATGCGAGCAAGGATGTGCTGAAACGGATGCAGCGTGGCTCGCACGGCGGCGCGTTCCTGAAGATGCTCGAGCGGATTCGTCGCACGGTGCCTAGCGTATCGCTGCGAACTTCGTTTATCGTGGGTTTTCCCGGCGAAACGAAGCAGGATTTCAAGACCTTATGCGATTTTGTGCGCGATGCTGAATTCGATTGGATGGGCGTATTTTCGTATTCCGATGAAGACGCGTCGAAGAGCTACGGGCTCGCCGACAAAGTTGACGCGGAAACGATTGCCGAACGCCGCGACACGCTGATGCAGATACAAAAGAAAATTTCGCGGCGGAAGCTGCGTCCGATGATCGGGAAGCGCGTGAAAGCGCTGCTCGAGGGGCCTTCGAAGGATACCGATCTCGTCTGGGAAGCGCGGCTCGAAGGCATGGCGCCAGAGATTGATGGCAAGGTCTACATCACGGAATTCGCCGGCGTTGCGGATGCGACGGAGCTTCCGGCCCCGGGAACGGTCGCGACTGTGGAGATTACCGAAGCGCAGGATTACGATCTTGTTGGCCGAGCGATAGAGTTTGGGCCACCCCGCGCCGCAAGCCATTTGCCGGCGATCTCGTTGCGATCGGATCTTGTCTCAATCGGGCCGCTCGGCTCGTGATATTTTCGAGTCAACATGAAGCACAATTGCCCAATCTGCAAAAAGCCCACCGATTCTGAAAGCAATCCAGATTTCCCATTCTGCAGTGAGCGCTGCCGCATACTCGATCTCGGAAATTGGGCGAGCGAGAAATACGTGATCTCGGAACCTGTGATCGACGAAGACGCGCCGGAAGATTCCTCGCCAGCCGATCCCAATGACCGCCGAAACTGACTCGGGCGCGGCGCCAAGCCCGCGCAAGCCGCGATTTTCCTATCTCATCGCTACAGCATTCGGTCTCGGCTGCCTGAAACCGGGACCCGGCACTTGGGGTTCACTCGCGGGAGTTTTAGTGTCAACCGTGCTCTTTTGGTTCGAACGGCATTTCGGCGAGGGCCTCATGGTTTTTGGCGTTCAGGGAGGATCCGGTCAATTCGATCCGTTTGTCGCGTTTCAGATAGTGCTTACCGTGGCGATTGGCGGAGCGGGCGTTTGGACGGCGGGGCGCGTGGCGAAATTTGCCGGGAGGCACGACCCGCAATTCGTCGTTATTGATGAGGTTTCCGGACAGCAGTTGACGCTACTGCTCGGTGGATTCGGGCCGACTCACACCGCGCCATTGGTTCGAGGCCTTAGCTGGGTGAATCATCCGCTGGTTTTTTTTGGATTGGCCGCGCCCAACTGGAAATATTTGCTATTGGGTTTTATACTTTTTCGGGTGTTCGATATTTGGAAGCCGTTTCCTGCGCGCCAAGCGGAGTCGCTGCCCGGCGGCTGGGGGATCATGGCCGATGACTGGGTGGCTGCGCTCTACGCCGCGGCGGGACTTTGGATTGCGCGATGGCTCGGGCTGTAGAAGTCTGTCATGATTGAGCGTCGCGAGGGCGCAGCGATCGGCGATTCTCCCGCCGCGTCGAACAACGCTGAAGCCGCATCGCAAATGAAACTTCAGTTTTCACAAATGAAACTTCACTTAAAGTCGAGGTCGAACCTTTAACGTGCCAGGCGCGCCTCGCATAGACAACGTGAAGCCCGCTGCGGCGCTTCCCGGCGGCGAAGTATCCATCGTCGGAGCAGGATTCGGCGGGCGCAATCATGCGCGACCGGTGGTCCATTTCGGACAAGCCGAGGCGAGTATCGTGATGGCCGCCGAGTCGCAGATCGTCGCGCGCGTTCCCGATGGCGCGGATGGTGGTGCGGTTCGAATCACGCTTGGCAGCGCGGAGAGCCAGCCATTTCCGGTAGCGCTGGGCGCGCAAATTGCCGACAACCTTCACTCCGTGGCAAATCCTGCCGTGGATTCCGCAGGCAATGTATACGTGACATTCAGCGGGCAGCGCGGTCAAAAAGTTCCCGTCTCACTCTACAAAGTGACGCCATCCGGCTCCGTGAAGCCGTTTGTGACCGAACTGATGAACCCGACAGGACTGGTGCTCGACCGCGACGGCATGCTCTACGTCTCCTGCCGCAACGACGGCACGATCCATCGAATTTCTCCTGATGGCCGCTCGATGCAGTGGATCGAAGGCATGGGAACCGCGACCGGCATGGCTTTCGATAAGATCGGAAATCTTTACGTCGGCGATCGCAGCGGCACAATTTTCAAGATCAGCCGGGACCGCGAAATCTTTGTTTTCGCGACGCTCGAACCGTCCATGGCCGCGTATCATCTCGCCTTCGGCCCCGGCAGCGATCTCTATGTGACGGGGCCGACCACTTCAAGCTTCGATCGCGTTTTCCGCATTACGCCCGCCGGCGAGGTGAGCGTGTTCTATCGCGGCCTCGGCCGGCCACAGGGCCTCGCGTTCGACCGCGTCGGAAACCTCTACGTCGCGGGTTCGTTGCGTGGGCATCGAGGCGTGGTACGGCTAACGCCCCATGCCAATGCAGAGCTGGTGATGAGCGGAAGCGGCATAGTCGGCTTGGCGCTGCTGCCGTCGCGCCGCGCCATCGTCGCGACGAGTAGCGTGCTCTTCGCCCTCGATTGGGATGTTGAAGGAATGCCGCTTTACGGATAACCTTTCCGCATGAATGCGGAGATCATCGCCGTCGGCTCGGAACTCCTCACGCCATTTCGCATTGACACAAATTCCCTCTTTTTGACGCGCGAACTAAATAAGCTGGGTGTAGACGTGATTCGCAAAGCGGTGGTCGGCGACGACCGCAAGGAATTGCGAAGAGTGCTCCAACAAGCTATGGACGTCGCCGACCTTGTGGTGTGCTCGGGCGGCCTGGGACCGACCGAAGACGATCTGACGCGCGAAGCGCTCGCTGACACGCTGGGGCGCCGACTCGTTCGCGACGATGAGATCCTGCGAACGATTCAGGAACGATTCCGGCGATATGGCCGCGCGATGCCCGAGAACAACGCCCGGCAAGCAATGATTCTCGAAGGCGCACAGGCGCTGAGAAATCCGCGTGGCACGGCACCCGGCCAGTGGATCGAGGTAAAGGGACGCGTTGTTGTGCTGCTTCCTGGCCCGCCGGTTGAACTGGAAGCGATGTTCGCGAATGAAGTGCGTCCGCGCCTCGAAAAACTAGGTCACCGCCGGCGCCTCTACGTCCGCGATTTGCGCGTCACTGGCTTGCCGGAGTCCGAAGTCGAGCAGCGTGTGACTTCGATTTATCGCCAGCATCCTGAGTGTGACGTCACAATCCTGTCGGCGCCGGGTGAAATTCAGCTTCATCCGCGGATCTGGTCCGAAGATGCTGCGGCAGCGAACAAGACGCTGGACGAAATGGTGAAGGGCTTCGCGCTCGCTCTCGGCGAGAATTTGTTTTCGACGTCGGGCGAATCAATCGAAGAAGTTGTCGGACGCGAACTGCAGCAACATCGAGCGACGATTGCGACCGCCGAAAGCTGTACGGGTGGAATGGTTGCGGCGCGGCTGACGAACGTGCCTGGCAGTTCGACGTATTTCCTCGGCGGAGTGGTGTGCTACAGCAACGATCTGAAGTCGGCTTGGACGGGCGTGTCTCCCGACGTAATCGAGGCCAAAGGGGCGGTGAGCGCGGAAGTTGCAGTGGCGCTGGCCGAAGGAATTCGGAGAAACACGCGCGCAACCGTTGGCTTGAGCATCACGGGCATCGCCGGGCCGGGCGGTGGAACTCCCGAGAAGCCCGTGGGTCTCGTCCACATTGGGCTCGCTGACGAAAGAGGAACCAAAGAGCGAGCATTTCAATTTCCCGGCGACCGCGAACGGGTTCGCAGCTTTGCGACGATTGGGGCGCTGGACATGGTGCGCCGCCATTTTCTGTACGCGGCGCTTGGCAAGGGGTAGGATGTGCGCCTGTTCGTTGCGCTCGAAATTCCCGAAGAAATCCGGCGCGCGCTGGCGGCGTTTATCGAGCGGGTCCGAAACGTAGCGCGGGGCTCGCGCTGGGTGCGCGCGGAAGGACTTCACGTCACGCTGAAATTCATCGGCGAAATGCCATCAGAAAAAGTGCCGAACTTGGAGAGGGAGCTCGCCCACGTGCATTTGAGCGCGGCAGTTGATGTGCGCATTCGCGGCGGTGGATTCTTTCCGACTCAACGCCATCCGCGCGTGTTCTGGATCGGCGTGGAAGCATCGCCGAATCTGGCGGAACTCGCCGCGGCAGTCGATGCTAAGACCCAAAAATTAGGCGTGGCACCCGAGAATCGCGCGTATTCGCCGCATGTAACTTTGGCACGCTTCAAGAGCGACGACGGACTTCCACAGCTGCGCGACGCGATTCGCGGTCTTGAATCACTCGAATTCGGCGAGATGCGCGCGACCGAATTTCACCTGATCAGAAGCGAGCTGCAGCCGGGCGGCAGCCGGTACACTCGCCTGGCATCGTTTTCGTTCGGCGGGAGCGAATCGTGAACAAACTTCCGTTCATCCCGCTCATCGCGTACGTGCTCGGCTCGATTCCGTTCGGGCTGCTGATCGTACTGTCGACGCGCGGCGGCGATGTCCGAAGATCGGGAAGCGGCAACATCGGCGCAACGAACGTAACGCGCACGGCGGGCGCGGTCGCCGGCATTCTCACGTTTATCCTTGACGCGGCGAAGGGCTATTTCCCCGTTTGGCTAGCCGCGCGCTGGAGCCACGGCAGCGCGCGGTGGCTCACGGCAGCTGCAGTCTGCGTGGTGTTAGGCCACATGTTTCCGGTATGGCTTGGGTTCCACGGCGGCAAAGGCGTGGCGACCAGCGTTGGCGCATTCATTCCGATTTGCGGCAAGGCGGTGATCGTTGCCGTCGTGCTTTGGGTCATCGTGGTCTTTTTTTGGAGATACGTGTCGCTTGGCTCGATCACCGCAGCGGCGGCGATGCCGATTCTCGTTTATCTGCTCTATGCCCCCGGTCACGCTCCTCCAACGGTTCTCTCGTTTGGAACGATGCTCATCTCCGTCTTGGTGATCTGGAAGCATCGCGAAAACGCGTTACGGATCCTGGACGGCACCGAAAGCCGCATTACACCGAAGGAATGAAACAGATTTCGCTCGATGAATAAAATCGCGATTATCGGTGCCGGGAGTTGGGGTACGGCGCTCGCAATCGTGCTGTCGCGCAGCCGTAAGCCGCACGCGATTTCACTTTGGGCGCACGAATCGGAAATTGTCGATTCCGTGCGCGTGCGCCGCGTGAACGAAATCTTTCTACCCGGCTTCGAACTACCCGAAGCGGTGTCCGCCACCGACAACATTGCGGAGGCGGTTCAAGGGGCCGGAATCATCCTCGGCGTGATGCCTTCGCAGCACGCACGCGAGCTCTACTCGCGTATCCTGCCTCTTGTTTCGCCGGGCGCAGCAATTGTGAGCGCAACGAAGGGACTTGAGCCTGAATCACTGCTTAGAATCAGTGAAGTCGTGGCGCAAGTCGGCTCTGAAACGCAACGGCTGCGCGTGGCAGCAATGTCTGGGCCGTCGTTCGCGCGAGAAGTTGCGTGCGGAGATCCGACTGCCATCGTGATTGCCTCAAAGGATGCGTCCCTGGCCGCCGAAGTGCAGGAGGAATTTTCCGGGCCGACGTTTCGGCTATACACGAACTCAGACATCGTGGGCGTTGAACTGGGCGGCGCGATCAAAAACGTAATTGCCATCGCGGCAGGCGTGACCGAAGGCCTCGGATTTGGTCACAACACGCTTGCGGCACTTATCACGCGTGGCCTGGCGGAAATGAGCCGTCTCGGTATCGCCCTGGGCGGCAAAATGGAGACGATGTCGGGACTCGCGGGGATGGGCGACCTCGTCCTCACCTGCACTGGATCGCTCAGCCGAAACCGCAGCGTAGGCGTGGAACTCGGTAAGGGACGCAAGCTCGAGGAGATCATCGGCTCGATGCGAATGGTCGCTGAGGGCGTGCCGACCACGGCTGCAGCTCGGACTCTTGCCAGCCGCATGGGTATCGAAATGCCGATCACACAACAGATGCACGCGGTCCTGTATGAGGGCCGTGCCCCGCGCGATGCCATCCGCGAGCTCATGGAGCGCCGCCTCAAGGGCGAATAGGCCATGGGGCCAGTCATGTCCTCCTGACCTCCCTGCTGGCCTCCGGAAGGCTTGGTGGGTCGCTTGGGGTGCCAAACCTCGAAAGCCCAGCAGGTTACGCATCGGCCACGCCAGTACTTCAGGTCAGTTGTCTATCGAGCTCGCACTCCGCTAGCATTTTTCTGCAGGTACAGCTCTGTGCAGATACCCGACCTCAAGCCTCTCGGAACGCGCCGGCTCAAGATACTGTGGATCGTGCTTGCCGCGCTACTGCTCGTCAGCATTGCGCCATTGTGGCTTTATCACCGCGAGGTGCTGCGGCTGAGCGAGGAGAAGCTGCAAGATACCGAGCGCGTCCAGCAGCAGGAGATCGCGCGCGCAATCGCCGGCGAAATTCTTCAGTTTCAATCGAATCTGCACGAAGAGTTGGCTACCCAGAGGCAATTTATGGCTCTTGGGGGATGGATTGACGACGTGAATGATCCCGCTCACGCGCCGCCCGTCAGCCGGCTGCTTCAGAGCATCGTCGAGAGCAATTTAAATATTCTCTACGTGACTGCCGTGAACCGGCAAGCTCGCGGCGAATCTGCTGGAAGCATTCGTGCCGACAAAGATCCGTTCGTGGACGCCACGCTGAAGCGGGCATTCACGGCGAGCATTCAGCAAGTGAACTTTGTGAGCGAGCCATTTGCTCTGCAACCGAATAACCGGCCTGCTCTCGTGATGTCGGTGCCGCTTTTTTCGGCCGGGCAATTTACGGGGATGCTCGCCGCGGTTGTGTCGCTCGATCGCGTTGTAGCGCGTTTGCAGGATGCGAGCACGCACGACCGTATCTTCTTCGTGGCCGATATTCACGGTCGCATCGTGGCGCACGCAAACACGAACGAAATGATTCCGGGATTCGACGTTTCGCAAACTTCGCCGGTCATCCAGAAATTCAAGGAATTGCCGCAAGAATTGCGTACGACGGCGACAATTCGATTTGTCCAGCCGCAAAAGGACGGGAAGCGACCGGTCGAAATGATCGGGACGTATAGCACGATCCCGGCGCTGCGCTGGGCTGTGGTCGCACAGCGCAGCATGGAACAAGCGCGAATTGACGCGGGTGTAGATGATCTGACGCGCGAAGCGCTGCGCTTCGTGCTCGGCGCGACGTTCGTTGCTCTCCTCTTCGGATATCTTTTCGCGCTCGGCATCACCCAACCCATTCAGAGCCTCGTGGCGTCTACGCGCGCGATGAGCCGCGCGGAATTCCACGAGCGCGTGGAAGTAAGCGGCGCGGCCGAGATCAGCGAACTCGGCGAAACCTTCAACAACATGGCGAACGACATTGAACGCCACGTTGAACATCTGAAGCAAGCAGCGCAGGAAAACCACGATCTCTTCCTCGGCTCGATCCGAATGCTCTCGGCTGCGATCGATGAAAAGGACCCGTATACACGCGGCCACTCCGGGCGTGTTGCAAAATATTCGCTGATTATCGGGGAGGGTTTGGGGCTGGAGCCCGACGATCTCGAGCGGGTGAGGATTGCGGCGCTGCTGCACGACGTCGGGAAGATTGGCGTGGACGATCGCGTGCTGAAGAAGCCGGGCCAACTGACCGCAGAAGAATTCGACCTAATGAAGCAGCACACGATTAAGGGCGCGAACATCATGCGGCCCGTCGCCAAATTGAACGACGTGTTGCCGGGCATCGAACTGCACCACGAGCGAATAGACGGCAAGGGCTACCCGTACGGCCTACCGGGCGATCAGATTCCGATGATGGCGCGCATAATCGCCGTCGCGGATACATTCGATGCGATGACGACCAACCGTCCTTACCAATCCGCAATGGAAGTTGACTACGCTCTCGAGCGCATCCGGTCGTTCGCGGAAACAAAATTTGATCCGGCAGTGGTCGCGGCGCTTGAATCCGCGATTCATGCCGGAAGGCTCCGTATCAGCGCCACGCTCGTCGAAGTCTAGCTTCTCGGGGTCGGCCGCGACATCCGCCCGCTCAGCAAATCCAGCCTTACAGCCCGCGCGTGCGCTTCGAATGCTGCTCCTCTGCTAGAATCCTTACTTCACAACAAAGGCAGGCTGAATGATTTCCCTGTTTGGAAAACCGGAACATACGCTACTCGAACGGTTGAAAGCTTCGGTCACGAAGACGCGGACCGAACTTGCCGCACAAGTCGAGCAGATTCTCACTGGCGACAGGCCGGTGGATCCGGAAGTTCTAGCGCAGCTTGAATCGGCGCTGCTTTCGGCCGACCTCGGCGTGCGCACGACAAAGGACGTGCTTGCTGCGCTGCGAGCGCAAGTGAACGAGCACAAGCTCGTAGGAGCGTCTGAACTCAAGCAGACTTTGAAGCAGCAAATCGTCAAGATTCTAGTCGCACCTGTTACGAGCGAGAATGGAGCGGGTGCGGCTGCGCCGCGCGTGATCTTCGTCGTCGGCGTCAACGGCACGGGAAAGACGACGACGATTGGAAAACTAGCCCACCGCCTCAAGGCCGAGGGACGCAGCGTGGTTCTCTGCGCGGCCGACACATTTCGCGCCGCCGCGATTGAGCAGCTCGAAATCTGGGCGCGGCGCTCCGGAATCGAGATGATCAAGCAGAAGCCCGGCGCCGATCCTGCGTCGGTGGTGTTTGATGCGTTGAGTGCTGCAAAAGCGCGCGTGGCCGACGTCGTGATCGTGGACACCGCGGGCCGCCTGCACACGAAATCCAATTTGATGGCCGAGCTCGAAAAAATGAAACGCACGGCCGCAAAGTTGGTCCCTGGCGCGCCGCATGACGTGCTCCTCGTCCTCGACGCGACGACGGGACAGAACGGCCTTACGCAAGCGCGCGAATTTACGAGCCACGCCGGCGTGACGGGCATCGTGCTGACGAAGCTCGACGGCACGGCGAAGGGTGGCATTGTTGTCGCGATTTCGCGCGAACTCGGCTTGCCGATTCGCTTCGTCGGGACGGGCGAGCAGATAGACGACTTGGTGCCATTTGACGCGCAAACCTACGTCAATTCACTCTTCGACTGACAAAAAGTCGCGTGATGATTTTTGGATGTCGCGCGCACTGGAGTTGGCGCGGCGCGGAGTTGCGCTCGCTTCGCCAAATCCAATCGTCGGCGCGGTGATCGTCCGTGCAGGGCGTGTTATCGGAGAAGGATTTCACACCTACGATGGCCGGAAGCACGCGGAAATCGTCGCGCTCGAACGCGCCGGCTCAGCGGCGCGCGGCGCAACGATTTACGTCAACCTCGAGCCGTGCTCTCACACCGGCCGCACAGCCCCTTGCTCGCGTGCCATTATCGCTGCCGGAATCAAACGCGTCGTGGCCGCGATTCGCGATCCAAATCCGCTTGTCGCAGGCGCCGGGTTCCGCGAGCTTCGCGGGGCAGGTATTGAAGTGGATGCCGGGGTCGCCGACGCCGAGGCCCGCGCGCTCAATGAGAGCTTCGCAAAATGGATTCGCACGCGTTTGCCGTTTGTTACCCTCAAATCCGCAATGTCGCTGGATGGCAAGATCGCCGCTGCGCGTGGACAGACCACCTCGATAACTTCCTCTGCCTCACGTGAAGCCGTTCAGAAACTTCGCCACGCTACTGACGCGATTCTCACTGGAATCGGCACAGTGTTGACCGACGATCCGCTGTTGACCGATCGCACAGGTCTTCCGCGCAGGCGACCCTTGATACGTGCTTTGATGGATTCGAGACTTCGATTGCCGCTTCGTTCGGCCCTGGTAAGATCAGCTCGTGGCGACGTTCTGATTTTTACTCGCGCTTCCCCCAACTCAGCCAAAGCTCGCGCACTCAGCCGCGCAGGCGTCGAAGTTGTGCGATTGCCAGGGCGCGGCAAGAAACCCGATCTTCGCGCAGCGTTAATCGAACTTGGCAAGCGCGAAATTCTCAGCGTGCTGCTGGAAGCGGGAAGTGAATTGAACGGGGCTGCGCTGTCCGCCGGAATCGTTGATAAGATGTTGCTCTTCATCGCGCCGAAGAGCTTCGGCGCGAGCGACGTAGTTTGGACTCGGTGGCCCCGCGGATCGCGCGTCGCGATACAGCCGTTGCGCGATATGAAATGCCGCCAGTCTGGCACTGATGTTTTGCTAGAAGGATATTTCAGCGATGTTTACAGGCATCATCGAACACGTCGGAAAAATTGAAGTGCTCGATCTTTCGAATGACGGCGGCCGCCTACGCGTCAATATTTCGGGCGCATGGGACGAAACCGCGCCGCTGAAAGTCAGCGACAGTATCGCGGTGAATGGCTGCTGCCTCACCGTCGTCGAGTGCGATGCGGATCACTTTGCGGCGGATCTCTCCGGCGAAACGCTTCGCCGCACTTCGCTTGGCGAGAAGAAGCCCGGTGCGCCGGTGAATCTCGAGCGGCCGTTAATAGCGAGCGCCCGCCTCGGCGGACACTTTGTTCAAGGCCACGTGGACACGGTTGGCAGTGCCACGCGGCTCGTTCGCGAAGGCGATAGTTGGTGGCTTTCGGTGCGCGTACCAGAAGATTTCCGCCGCTATGTGACCGAGAAGGGCTCAATCGCGATCGATGGAATCAGTCTGACGGTCGCGCGGTGGCAAGATAGCGTCGCCGATTTCGCGATTATTCCGTTCACGTACGAACAGACCTCCGTTCACGCGCTGACAATCGGAGATTCCGTGAACATTGAATGCGACATCCTTGCGAAATACGTCGAGTCGCTCATCGAGGCGCGCCACGGACAACCGGCGCCGCGCGTAACCGTGAATGAACTGATAGAGCAAGGCTTCTAGCGCAAGCAACCCTGAAAGAGCGGCACCGCAAGTGAATGGAAAAACTAAATTCGATATCATCGTGATCGGTGCGGGCGTGTTCGGTTCGTGGACGGCGAATATTCTGCAGCGCTCCGGACGCCGCGTCCTGATTCTCGATGCCTATGGGCCAGCGAACAGCCGCGCGAGTTCCGGCGGCGAATCGCGAATCATTCGCATGGGCTACGGCGCTGATGAACTGTACACGCGCTGGTCCATGCGCTCGCTGCCCGCGTGGGAGGAACTCGATGCCATCACGGGCGCACGAATCTTTCATCGCACTGGCGTTCTCTGGCTTTCGCCGAATGCCAATGCCTATACGCATCAGACTCTCGAGGTGTTGAAAAAAACCGGCGTGCCGCACGAAGTAATGAACGCTGACGAAGTTCGCCGCCGTTATCCGCAGATTTCAATTCCCGAGGATGCGATTGGGTTTCTTGAAATGACAAGCGGAACGATCATGGCGCGGAGAGCCGTCGAACTGGTTGTCGCTGATGCCGTTCGCAAAGGCGCGGCCTACCTCGCCGAGCTCATCGAAGCGCCATCCGGCAAGGGACGCCTTCAATCAGTCTGCGCGCGTAACGATGAGCATTTCTCGGCCGATACATTTGTTTTTGCATGCGGCCCGTGGCTTCCTCAGATATTCCCCACGCTGCTCGGCGATCGAATTTTTCCCACGCGCCAGGAAGTTTTCTTCTTCGGAGTTCCGCCTGGCGACGGGCGATTTTCACCGCCCGCGCTACCCACATTTCTCGATCGCTACCGCGAGTACTACGGGATGCCAAGCCTTGAAGGGCGCGGATTGAAAGCTGCGTCGGACGAACACGGCGGCCGCGCCAATCCCGATTCGCAGGAACGCATTCCGACCGCAGAAGCAACCGCCCACGCGCGAAAGTACGTCGCCGAGCGATTCCCTGCCCTCAAGAACGCGCCTATCGTTGAAACGCGAATCTGCCAGTACGAAAACACTTCGAGCGGCGACTTTCTGATTGACCGGCATCCTGATTTTGAGAATGTGTGGCTGGTCGGCGGTGGATCGGGGCACGGATTCAAGCACGGCCCAGCGCTCGGAGAGTACGTGACGGAACGAGTCAATCAGGGTGGCGCAGTCGAGCCGAGATTCTCACTGGCCACAAAGCAGACAGTCAAAGCGCGGGCTGTTTACTGACGCGCTGCAGCTCAATCACCGGCGCTAGGCAGCCGATTGTCGTCTCTTCGCGCGCGCGCCTCGGAAGTAGAGAATCAGACCGAGACAAATTGCGGTCAGAGTTCCGCCGACGAGCTTCGTCTCGAAGAGAAACTTGTTCTTTGCCTCACCCGGTGGAATCAGCGAGAGCACAATCCCACCGGCGACAACTACGAAGCCAAGCCCGCCGGCGATCCATACTCCAAGTTTTCCTCCCGGAATGAGAACCGCGCTTGTGTTTGCGTTGCGGTCCGGCCTGTTCGAGAGCTTAATCACCGCCGCGTACATGTAAAGAAACGGAATGAAATAGAGAATCGTTGCGGCATCCACGAGCACCTGGTAAGCGCCAGTGGTCGTCTCGTTGATTTGGCTCAAGAGGAGCACCGCTGCCGTTATCAACGCCTGCACTAAAATTGATATGTAAGGCGTCCGCCACTTCGGATGAATTTTCCCGAACGCCGCGGGCATGTAGTGATCGATGCCCACGACAAATGGAACCCGCGCGACTCCAGCAACGGTCGTGCCGACGCCGCCAGCATTTCCGAATGCAGCGAGAAGAGCCGCGATCATTCCGATTGCGCCGATTCTGAGAACCGTGGATGCTACGGTCAAAGCCTGAAATACGCCGCTCTTCGGATCCACCGAAGTCTCAGGCATGAGATTCAGCACGGCGATTGTTGCCGCGATGTAAATGACGGCGATCAGCGCGCCTGACGCATAGATTGCGCGGGGAATCGTCTTTCGTGGATCGCGGATCTCTTCGCTCATTGCGGACACAAGCTCCAATCCAACGAACGCGAACGCGATTTGCGGCCAAAAATTCACCGTGTCCCAATTCCAGTGCGGCAGCATGTTTGGAATCGTGAAATGTGTCACGGAACCTTGCCGGTGCCACAAATAGAATCCCGCGCCGACCAGCATGAGAAGCGGAATGTAGGTCCCGACCCCGCCCGCGTTCTGCAGCCATTTGCCGATATTCAGGCCGATAATGTTCATCACGACTGCGACCGCAAGAAGCGCAAACGAGCCCCAAATTAGAAAGTGCTTGTCCTGCGCGAGATATCCGTACTTCGCGCCGCCGATGTATGCGCCCATGGAAGCGCTGGCGAGCAACAGCCCTGGAAAATAAAAAAACGTGTAGACCCAGTATGTCCAGCCCGCGACGAAACCGTGAAATTCGCCGAACGCTTCCTTCGACCAGACGTAAAGGCCGCCTTCCACGGGATAGCGCGTTGAAAGCTCGACAATCACGAGCGCGCTCGGAACGAAGAAGAAGAGCGCGGCGAGAATCCAAAGTGAAATTGATGACGTGCCGTTGTGCGCGGCAGCGGCGACCCAGCGAGGCCCCAGGACGGCCGCAATATTGAATAGCAGCACGTCCCAAAAGCCCATTTCGCGGCGCAGTTGTTTCTTCGGATCGGTCGTGGCAGGAGCGCTCAATTAGTTTCCCGTTGAACTGGATTATTGAATCGCCGAAATGAGCTTCGGCGAACCTGCACGATAGCAAAAAGAGCGCCAGGCATCTATGCCGAAGTGCGAGCGCGGCTTGAGCGTCTCTACGCGGAGGAATCATCAGCGTGCTGGCGTTGGTCGAAGCTACGTGACTACTGCGTCAAGCGCTGGAATCATCGCATCCTGAAGACGGAAATTTTTGAGGAATGGATCGGAAGAATTTTCGAACTCCGGCCACGTACCGAAGAATGCCACGCGGCCCTCCTGCAGAAAGATCACTCGATCGGCGAGTTTCTTGGCCAGATGCGTATCATGCGTGACGACGATGGAGGTTTTGTGGAGCTTGGCCTTGAGCCGCGAAATCAAATCGCCGATATACGCGGCCATTAGCGGGTCAACCATGGTCGTCGGCTCGTCGTAGAGAATGGCTTCTGGGTCCTCGGCCAGTGCGCGCGCAATCGCGACTGCGCGTTTCGTACCGGTGCTCAAATCAGCAGGCAGGCGATCGGCGAATTCCGTGACTTCAAGAGTTTGCAGCAGCTCTTTCACGCGCGAATCAATTGCTTCCGGGTCGAGGCCGCGTCCTTCAAGCGGAAACGCGACATTTTCGGCGACGGTAAGCGAATCGA
The DNA here is from genome assembly GCA_003152355.1 of Acidobacteriota bacterium. Taxonomy (GTDB): domain Bacteria; phylum Acidobacteriota; class Terriglobia; order Acidiferrales; family UBA7541; genus Palsa-147. Next base: position 71,740 of record PMAA01000043.1, read on the forward strand.
AGAGCGCGCCTGACTGAAACACCATCGTCACGCGCCGGCGTATTTGAGCAAACTCATCTTCAGTAAAATCGGTGACGTCTTCTCCCGCTACGATGATTCGGCCCTCGTCGGGCTTCAGAAATCCGAGCAGCAATTTCAGGCTGACGGATTTGCCCACACCGCTGCGTCCGAGGATCACCGCGGTTTCGCCCTGATCGACGAAAAAGTTGACGTTCTTGAGAACGTCCTGTTCGCCGAACGCGATCGAAACGTCACGAAATTCGAAATAGTGCTCGCTCATCGCAGAGCTACCTTGCCATATTTTCGCTCCAGGGCGGCCGCTATTTCTTCGATGTCTTTCAACGAATTCAGGTTCCTGAAGAGCAGGCCGCAGGCATCGAAGGCCTTCCATTCGTGCGGCTCGATACGCTCGATCTTGAGCGCCGCAAGGCAGCCGGTGACTTTGCGCACGCCGCGAGCGATTGACTTCGCGACATTCGCCTCGCAGCTCTTGCGATACATCGCGCAGAGCGGTTCTGCTCCCGCCGCGCTTTGCGGAACGATGGCATCCGCCGCGGAGACGAGAGCGCGATCAATCAGGTATGCAAGCCATTCCGAGGTTAGCAACGGCAGGTCGCAGCCAAGAATGAGATTCCATGGCTCGCGCGAATCCCGAAGCGCCGTAGCGATGCCGCCGAGCGGGCCTATGCCCGCTGCGTCGTCTGGGATTACGCGCAAATTCAAGTTTGCGTAGCGATCGGGCGGCCCAACGATTGCGGGCGCGCCCGTCAGCGGCTGCGCAAGCGAGGCAATGCGAAGGATGAGCGGCGTTCCCCCGAAATCAAGCAGCGCTTTGTCACGTCCCATGCGCGAACTCTTGCCGCCTGCGAGAATATAAGCCGCAACTCCATCTCTTTTGAGCACGCTATCTACTTTCCGGGACGCTGAATGCCGAGTTCGCGCAACTTTTCCTGGAGACTTTGCCTGTGCAAACCGACTTCGGCCGCTGTCTTCGACACGTTCCAATGATGTTCTTCGAGCTTGCGCCGCAAATAGGCGATTTCAAATTGGCGCTTCGCCTCGCGAAAATCTTTTTCGTTCAGATAGTGATTTTCGCCGCTCGCTGGCCGGCCTGGTAAGGGACTCGCGCCGTCTTGAATTTCGGCCGGGAGATCCAGAGCGCGAATTTCGTCTCCGCTGGCGATAATCAAACTGCGTTCGAGCGCGTTGCGCAGCTCGCGCACATTGCCCGGCCAGTCATAGCGTTCGAGGAGCTGCATCGCACCATCGCTAAGACGAATCGCGCGCTTATGTCTTGCGCCCAACTGCTCGACAAGCGCCGCGCTCAGGAGAGGAATGTCATCTTTATGCGCGCGGAGCGGCGGAACTTCTATTGTGACGACGCGCAACCGATAATAGAGGTCTTCGCGAAACTTGTCCGCAGCGATTTCGACGGGTAGATCGCGGTGCGTTGCGCTTATCACGCGCACGTCCACTTCGACCGGCCGAGATCCTCCGAGGCGCTCGATCGTGCGATTTTCGAGGGCGCGCAAAACCTTCGCTTGCGTCAATGGATTCATGTCCCCGATTTCATCGAGGAACAGTGTTCCGCCCGACGCCAATTCGAATTTCCCTTTCCGCTGCTGCGCCGCTCCCGTGAAAGCGCCTTTTTCAAATCCGAATAGCTCCGATTCGATCAAGTTCTCGGGGAGCGCCGCGCAGTTAACGGCCACAAACGGCCGCTCCGATCGAGGAGAACGCGCGTGAATCTCCTGCGCGAGGAGATCTTTTCCCGTTCCGCTTTCGCCGAGGATCAGAACCGTGGCGTCAGTTGGCGCGACGCGATCGGCCAAATCGAAGACGCGTCGCATCGCAGCGCTCCGCCCGAGCATTCGTCCGAATTCGCCGTGAGAAACGAGTTCTCGCCTCAAGCGTTCGTTCTCTTCGCCCAACTCGACCAGTTTCACAAGCGTTTCGACACGCTTCCGCAACTCGTCAATGTCGAAACCCTTGACGATGTAATCCGCCGCGCCCACGCGCATCGCTTCGACGGCCGTCTTTGCGGTGTCGAGCGCGGAAACGACGAGCACCGGCTGCGCAAAGCCGGATTCACGCATCCAGCCGAGCAGGGAAATACCGCCACCGTCGGGCATCACGAGATCGAGAAGTATGACGTCCGGACGCTCAACGCCTATCGCCTCCCGTGCTGCGGCCGTCGAAACAGCCTCGACGATCCGGTATTTGTGCTCGAGCGCGCGGCGCAAACCGTATCGCGCCGCTTGCTCGTCATCCACGATCAGGACGGTTTTCATGCTTCCGGGTGTCCTTGGCGAAACAAATTCGGTGCGTACACCGCTCTCACGATCTGGCGAGCGGAAGTGTCACGGTGAACTTCGTGCCGCGCCCGTCCTGCAAGGGACTCTCGCAATCGAGCGTCCCCCCAATCTCACTGAGGCGCCGCGTGACAATCGCCAGTCCAAGGCCTGTCCCGCTGGCCTTCGTAGTAAAGAAAGGCTGGAAAATTCTGCTGCGCTCTTCTAGCGAGATGCCAGGGCCAGCGTCGCAAATCTCCACAATTAAGCAGCCATTCTTGCGCACTGCTTCGATCTGAACACAGCCGCCTCTTGACTGAGATTCAACGGCATTCACGATGAGGTTCATAAAAATATCGCTCAGAGCTTCTTCCGAACCTTTTACAGAGGTTTCCTCGGCCGGCCGGCTGACTTCGATCGTCACACCGCGCTGTTCCGCGTCGCGCCGCAGAAGATTCACGACGCCGTCAATGGCCGCACCTCCCGGAACGCTTTCGTCCACCCCGGCAACGTGCACGGGCGGTTTCGAATATCGGAGCAGTTGGGTCAATTTCATGCTCAGTCGGTCAAGCTCGCTAAGCACGAGCATCAAGTCTTTCCTGGCTGATTCGCTCAGATCGCGATTTTCCAATTGAACTTGCAGGATGGTCTTCATCGAGCTCAAAGGATTCCGCAAATTGTGCGAGACGCTCGCTGCCATCTGCCCGAGCATCGCAAGCCGCTCCCTTTCGGCCAGCGTGCGCTCGAGTTCGATCTTTTCCTGAATGAGCCGGCAAAGGTCAATCAGCCCCGGCAATTGCTCGCCGAGAAAATCAAGCGCGGCAGTCACTTCTCCGGTCAGGACCGAACCAGTTGACGCGGCTTCAAGAACGCCGATCAATTCACCATTGCGAATCAGTCGAATTCTCGCCACGTGGCCGAGGCCGCCCGGCGAGCGCAGCGGCTCGATTGTTGAATCTTCTGGGACCGATAGGCGTGCTACGGAGAGTCCGAATTCGTCTTGCACGCGCGTTTCGACAAACTCGATGAAGCGAGCGAGATCGCCTTGCCGCGCGCGCTCCTGCAATTCCCCAAGCAGCCGCTGCATTTTGTCGAGGCCGCGCTTGAAAGTTCGCTGAAGCGCGCGGCCGATATTCCGCTCCAGTGGCTCGAACAGCACAACGAGGGTGAATAGCAAAATGCTGGACGTCGCTTCGGGCGGCAGGACAGGTTCGAGCCATCCGCTAATTCGTCGCACGAGTCCCAGATACAGGAGAGCCAGAAACGCCCCGGAAACAGCGTAGACAAGATTTTTCTGCGAGCCGATCCCAAGGAAATTGTGCCGCAGAACCCAGTATTCAAGGACGGCGCTCGGCACAATCGCAGAAAGAAGGATACCCAGGGACAAGCTATCCGACAGATTAGGCCGCGCAGGTCCCCCAAGGGCGTAGACGTAGATTGTAAGCGCCCCGGCCAACGCGCAGAATATGCCGAGGAAACGGTCGAGCCGGCGAAAAGGCGCCTCGCGCTTCGCCGCGCTTGCGAAACTGATCGCAGCACTTCCGAATAAGGTCACTCCGAGCCAAACGGCATAAGGGGGACTGGCGCGGTTGGCAGGTTCGAAAAACTCCATCGATTTCGCGACAAGCAGCGGCGGTATCACGCGCGCGCGACGACCATTAAAACAAGCGCGTAGTTGAGCCACGCGAGATAACGCAACCAACTCTTGCTCTTGGCGGCGGCCTCGTTCATCAAGAAATATTCGACGTGCGCTTGAAACAAAAAGGCAGGCAGAAACGCGAGGCCCAAGCCCGTCAGTCCGTTTGCGAACATGATCGTCGCCGCCGGAGGCACGGGGTAGTGAATTACCGCGTTCAGGAGCAACACCCCGCCGCAATAGAAGGCGAACAGCGAGAGGACCAGAAAAAAAAGTACCCGCTCAAAAGTTCGCGGCCGGCGATTCCCGAGGATCAACGCCAGGAAAAATAATTCGACGAGAGATCCGGCGGTAAAGCCGACAAGGCGGACGTAGAAGAGGACAGTCATGATTCCAGTAGCTTGGACGAGATGCTACGCCCCTAACCGCTATCAAGGCAACAGCGATGTGTCGGATATTTCTGACAGTATCTAATAATATGAAAATAAGATAGTTAACAATTATTCCGAACGCAATCGAACCGCCTGCGAGCTGTTTAATCGCTTGACATCATCAAGAATTTTGCTATATTAGCACTCGCTGTCGAGGAGTGCTAAAAGTCCAGTTCTCCTCATCTAGCAATTCTGAGTACTCCACCGGAGGATAAGCAAAGATGGCAGTCAACGTTACCCCGCTGCACGACCGCGTGCTCGTGCGGCGTCTGGAAGAAAAGGAAACCGTAAAGGGCGGAATCATCATCCCCGACACGGCCAAAGAAAAACCTCAAGAGGGCGAGATCATCGCCGTTGGTGCAGGACGAATTGAGAAGGGCGAACGGATTCCGCTCGATGTAAAAGCGGGAGACCGGGTGCTCTTCGGCAAGTACAGCGGTAACGAAATCAGGGTCGACGACCAAGAGTATCTAATTCTCAAGGAAGACGAAATCCTGGCAAAAATCGGCGGTGCAGCAAAGGCCGCTAAGAGGTAACTCCCGCGTTCGCCACTGGCGGACCGGCTCGATGTTCGGAAGAAATCTTAGGAGGGTAAGGGAATATGGCAAAGCAAATTGTGACTGGTGAAAATTCACGCCAGTCCATCCTTCGCGGCGTCAACGTACTAGCCGATGCCGTGAAAATCACGCTTGGGCCGAAAGGCCGCAACGCCGTGATCGAAAAGAAGTTTGGCGCCCCGATCATCACGAAAGACGGTGTGACGGTAGCCAAGGAAATCGAACTGCAGGATCCACTCGAAAACATGGGAGCGCAGATGGTGCGCGAGGTCGCGTCGAAGACGTCCGATGTCGCGGGCGACGGCACAACCACGGCAACAGTTCTCGCTCAGGCCATTTTCCGAGAGGGCGTGAAGACTGTTGCGGCCGGAGCAAGCCCGATGGCGCTGAAACGCGGCATCGAAAAGGCCGTGGAAGTCGCCGCCGAGGAAATCAGGAAACTTCACAAGGACGTTAAGGGCGACATGATCGCGCAAGTCGGCACGATCAGCGCCAATAACGACAAGCAGATCGGCAGCATCATCGCCGAAGCGATGAAGAAGGTCGGCAAGGATGGCGTCATCACCGTCGAGGAATCGAGAACGATGGAGACGACGCTGGAGGTGGTCGAAGGTATGCAGTTTGACCGCGGCTATCTCTCGCCCTACTTCGTCACCGATCCGGAGCGCATGGAGTGCGCGCTCGAGGATGTCCGCATTTTGATTCACGAGAAGAAGATCAGCTCGATGAAGGATTTGCTTCCTTTGCTCGAGCAGATTGCCAAGACCGGAAAGCCATTACTGATCATCGCCGAGGATGTTGAGGGCGAAGCCCTTGCGACACTCGTCGTGAACAAGCTCCGCGGCACGCTGCAATGCGCTGCCGTGAAGGCGCCGGGCTTCGGTGATCGCCGCAAGGCCATGCTGGAAGATATCGCCACGCTGACCGGCGGCAAGGCCGTCACGGAAGATCTCGGGATCAAGCTCGAGAACGTAAAGATGGAAGATCTTGGCCGCGCCAAGAAGATCACGATCGACAAGGACAACACGACGATTGTGGAAGGTGCGGGCAAGCCGTCCGAGATCGAAGGCCGCGTGAAGCAGATTCGCGCGCAGGTCGAAGAAACCACCTCGGACTACGACAAGG
>PMAA01000002.1 GCA_003152355.1 Acidobacteriota bacterium
ACTACCTTGGCGGACCAGTTTGTCACGCAATCCCTTCAAATTGCTTATCTATTTACATGCCGACGGAATGCGCCGCGTGCGACGGTGGTTCCAGCCTACTGGAATGTTCGTTGCTCTGTTCGGCCCCGATGGGGTGGGAAAAAGCACTTTGGCATCGGAGCTAACCGAACTCTTAAGCCCAGCCTTTCGCAAGTCTCGGGTTTTCCATTGGCGGCCGGGCCTTTTGGAGGGGTCGTCTACCGCCGTTACACGGCCGCATGATCAGGCGCCGCGCGGCGGTTTTGCTTCGTCCGCACATGTTTTGGGCTTCGCCCTCGACTATTGGTTAGGCTTCGCGTTCATCGTTCGACCACTACTCGCGCGATCAGGTCTAGTCATATTCGATCGCTATTTTTACGATTTGCTGGTTGACCCAAAACGTTACCGGTACTCCGGTCCTCCCCGGTTGGCCCGCGTTCTGAGCCGCTTCATACCCAAGCCGGATCTGGTAATTTTTTTGGACGCTCCTGAAGAAGTGGTTTTCTCTCGCAAGCGAGAAGTAGCACCGGAAGAGTTAAGTCGCCAAAGGGGCAGCTATCTTAGAGAAGCAAATGAATTGCCTCGTGCGCGAGTGATTGATGCCACCCTTCCACTTTCCCAGGTGAAAGCACAGGCAGGTCAGTTGGTCACGGATTATCTGGCGCAACGGTTTGAAACTCGACAGGGCGTCGCCTGTCTCGGGCCAGCAGCGGCCCGGGCTCAGCTCGGGCTGGCTCTCAAAAAAACAACAATTTGAAGCATCGGTTGACGCCGCTTAGTATCCGCGCTGCTCCAATCAAAGTATGAAAGTGGCACAGTATTGCTCAAGGTGGGATTTTATCCTGAAGCGGTGTACCGGACGAAGGGTGCTACACCTCGGCTGCATCGGTGAGACTGACGTCTCGACGGATCAAAAGCTGAGCGCATTTGCCGCGCGTCGCGTTTTGCACCCTCATCTGATGGCCGCTGCACGGGAGGTCGTGGGACTCGATTTGGACGGCGACGCAATCGATCTCCTCCGATCCAAACTTGGGGTTCAGAATCTTTACCTGGCTGACGTCGAAAAATTGGAAAAGGTTTCTCTGGAAGGCACCTTTGACGTTGTTCTTTGTGGCAACCTTCTAGAGCATTTAAGTTGTCCTGGCCTCGCCTTAGAGGGGACAAGACGCTTCATGACGCCGAAGAGCGAACTCATAGTTTCGGTGCCTAATGCCTTCGCTGTTCTGGCAAACGTCAGGTTTACGCTCGGCAGTTTTCGGGATGGAGCCCAGCATGTTGCAACGTTTTCCAAATTCAACCTAATGACCCTACTTAGCCGGCATGGCTTCTCCTTGACAGAGTTGTACACGTGCTACGACCAACCGCCGAGATCCTCCAAACAGAAAATTCAGTTTGCACTCGGGGCACCGATTCTTAGGATGTTGGCCGAGCGCGGAGGAACATTACTTGCTGTGGCAATGAAGCAATCTTAGCTTGAGAACTACCGTGCGAAGAATTCCGCCATACGCGGCCACGTTTTGACCCAGTTCGGGAGATAGCACGACATGATGACGGCAATATCCAGTCGCTTGATAGACGAACCAGTTTTGGAGCCACGAATAAACCGCCGCTCCTGGCTGGGCAAGGGCTTTTGGGCGATTCTGGACCAGGGGTTAATATCGAGCTCCAACTTCTTAATTGGAATTTTGCTTGCTCGCTGGCTATTGCCCACTCAATACGGCGCCTATGCTCTCGCTTTTGAGGTTTTTCTAACTCTTGCGCTTGCTCACCAAGCGATGATCACGGAACCCATGGCGGTTTTTGGCTCGTCGGCGAATGGAAATGATACCCGCGCATACATGGGAACGCTGTTGTGGGGAAATTTTGGATTGACGTTTGCCATCATGCTTGTTCTAGGCATCTCGAGTTTGGTTGCGTTCAAGCTTGGAGCGTCCTCCCATTTGGCACAGGCGCTTGGGGGAGTGGCAATCGCTGCTCCCTGTATTCTATTGCTCCGATTGGCGCGTCAAGGCTTCTACCTAAAGCTCGCACCGAAAGGCGCGGTTTTTGGAGCGGCGGTCTATTGTGCGATCGTGTTGGGCGGACTGTTCGCGGTTTATCGATGGGGCCGCCTTTCCGCCTTCTCTGCGTTTCTTCTTATGGGGATTGCCTCGCTCGTCACAAGCGTTGTTCTTCTGCGGCAGTTGGGGCCTGCACTTAGACTGAGGCGTGGGAGTTTGGGTGATACTAGCCGCCGGCACTGGGTCTATGGCCGATGGGCTTTGGCCAGCTCAGTCTTGGTTACGTCTCCCTGGAATATTCAATACGCGGCGCTAAGCATTTTTTCCGGCATGGCTGCCACAGGATCTCTAAAAGCTCTGCTCAACTTTTACGTACCGGTCAGTCAGACCATGGTTGCATTTGGTCTCCTGTCCCTTCCTTACGCGTCACGCGTCTATAACCAGGAAGGCAGGGTAGGAATTCGTCGCGTGACGCACCGCCTTTATTGGACATACTCAGGAGCAACAATTGCATACTGGATTTTAGTCGTGTCGTTCAGAAACCCGATTATCAATTCCTTTTACGGCGGGAAATACACGGGGATCGCAGGCTTGCTTCCCTGGCTTGCCCTGGCATCGGTTCTTTCGAGTGTTGGCATGGTGCAAGCAGTTAGCCTGCGCGCGATTCAAACACCTGCTTCTGTTTTTGTGGCCTATTGTGCGTGTTGCGTGGTTGCTTTGATCGTCGGGATTCCCGCGATTTGGGCCTTCGGACTTCGGGGAGCGGTCTATGGAGTCGTTTCATCGAGCGCCGCAGCAGTGATTGCCGGATTTATCCTGCTTCGACGTCGCACAAAGGCAGGGCTGAAAAGTTCATTGCTGATTAAGGATGACGGACAGATACAGGGCCCACTTGCCGTGGCTCAACCCGAGCCCATGCCCTCGCTCGGCGGTTTGAGCAACAACGATTACGACGGCTAATGAAGAGATCCTCAGATTTCATTAGGTCTGACGTGTATGAAGCCCCTTCTCGGAGTGAGACATTGTTTCGCTTAAATCGTTTGGCATTGCTCCTGGCGGCTATCTCGAACTGCGACCAAAAGCGAGACCCGCAATGAACTACGAAAGTTCCATGACGACAGTTCAGACTTCCGAGTCTCGCTCCGTGACGACGTCGGACACATTTAGAGTTGAGAAGGGATCTCTCATTCGCCAAGTTCAATTCGACCAGAATTTGAGCGCCATCCTGCCCAGTTGGAAGAAGTGCAATGAGCGGTTCGCTGAGCGAACAATGTTTTGCGACCCTGAATGGCTATGGGAACGGGTCAAGCAGAAGCATGCGGATATTCGTGCGTACGTGTTGGGACCAAAGGACGACCTCTCAGGTGCAGTTGCCTTCGAGTTTTATATTAAGCGGCTGATTTGTCGGTTGGGCTACGCCAGGATAGCAAATCTTCCCCTGAAAGCATGTCGCCTGCTCGGTTACATGCCGAACTTGCCAGAGGAAATGACGGCCTACGATCAGCTTTTCCATCAACTCTTGGGTCTTAAATTCGAAGCGATTTATTTGGAATGCGTCAAGGCCGACACCTTCTTCTGGCAATATCTTCACCAAAGTCCGTTGATTAAGAAACACTTTGTGCTTTATAGCGATCACGGTGTCAGGCCTCATCCTTACATTCGAGTGACCGGGACTTTTGAAGAGTACATGCGGAAGTTCCCGTCTAAGATCCGCAATAACTTCTCTCGCCGCATTCGACAGTTGCGTAGCCAGGGAGAAGTTGAGTTGGTTAGAGTTACTGAAGAATCCGAGATCGATACTTTTGTTGACGCCGTTGCGGAAGTTTCGAAGAAGACTTACCAATTTCGCGCATTGGGCCTCGGCATTCGCGATCCCGATCATTTAAAGAAATTGTTAATCTGGGCTGCGCGTAAGCGCTGGTTGAGATCTTACCTGTTGAAGTGCAACGGTGAGCCTTGCGCTTTTCAGATAGCCTATCAGTACAATCGGACCTTCTCAGGAGTAGAAATTGGATACGATCCGGCGTGGATTAAACTGGGAGTCGGGAATATCCAGCAACTGCTGGCTCTGGAGGATCTTTTCAAAGAAAACACGCCTGATATCTGTGATTTCGGAACCTATGCCGATTATAAAGAAATGTTTGCGAACGCAGCTTACATGGACGCGCAGGTATGGCTATTTCGTCGCCGGCCCATTCCTCTACTTAAGCTGAACACCTTTCGTTTCTTCAGGGAGACATCAAAGGCAGCCGGAAACTTTCTGGATGGGCTCAATCTTAAGTCGAAAGTTAAACGTTGGCTTCAAAAGTAGTCGAGATAGCTTTCCGCATGTTTCGCAGCCGGTGAACACCATATCTCCGAACGCAGAGCCTTTAGCTAATCGTTTTCCGCGATTCGAATTGAAGGAGTCGGTAGAGATGAATGGTCCACGCTCCAAACGGACATGTCGACTAAGAGTCCTCATGTCCGCATATGCGTGCGAACCCGAGCGGGGTTCGGAACCCGGTGTTGGCTGGAACTGGGTTCAGCAGATTGGCAGATTCGAAGAAGTGTGGGTGATAACCAGAGCGAATAATCGCCAGGCGATTGAAGATGCACCGGCCACCCAACTTCTTCCAAATGTTCACTTCATTTATTTTGATCTGCCGCGATGGTCTTGTTTTTGGAAAAGAGGCGTTCGAGGAATACACGCTTACTATTATTTGTGGCAGCTCGGTGCTTATTTTGTTGCTAGGAAGCTGCACCGAAAAGTCGGCTTTGACCTCGTGCATCACGTGACCTTCGTGAATTATTGGATGCCAAGTTTCCTGGCGCTTCTCCCTGTCCCGTTCCTGTGGGGGCCAGTCGGGGGTGGGGAGTCCGCGCCTCGCGCTTTCTGGAAGTCCTTTAGTCTTCGCGGAAAAGTATACGAATCAGTGCGGGACATTGCTCGAAAGATGGCTATGCTCGATCCATTTGTTCGTCTGACGGCACGGCGCGCCGTGGTCGGTTTCGCTACTACCGCCGAGACAGAAAGCCGGCTGAGGGCAGTGGGTTGCCGGCAGACTTGCGTACTATCGCAGACCGCGCTTAATGAGGACGAAATCAGCAGGCTTCACCAACTTCCTCCACATACGAGCGATTCATTCCGCGTGCTGAGTGTCGGCGATTTGTTACACCTGAAGGGTTACGAACTCAGCTTAAAAGCGTTTGCACTATTCCACGACCAATTCCCTCGCAGCGAGTACTGGCTGATAGGAGACGGACCTGAGCGAAAGAGACTGGAGAAATTGGTGAGGGAGCTCGGCATAGTAGACTGTGTGACCTTTTGGGGCCGTATGCGCCGCGCTGACGTACTCGAGAAGCTCGTTCACTGCGATTTATTCCTTCACCCCACGCTGCATGACTCAGGCGGCTGGGCCAGCGTGGAAGCGATGGCCGCCGGGCGTCCGGTCATTTGCTTGGAACTCGGAGGACCAGCTCTTCAGGTCAACGATGAGTGTGGGATAAAAGTTCCCGCTATCTCGTCTAAACAGGTTGTTCAGGATATAGCCGAAGGCCTTTCGCGCCTAGCTTCTGACCCAGCCCTTCGTGCCCGCTTGGCTGAGGCTGGTCGCCAGCGGGTAGAGGAGCACTTCAATTGGAACCGCAAAGGATCCGAAATGGCGGGTATCTATGCGGCAGTCATGGAAACCTCGGTCACTCGTCGGAATGTTTTGCTACCCCAGGCCCAGATTGTTGACTGACTTCGTGCAGCTCGCAGCGGAAATCTCAATTGCGATAACTCAAAACGACAACCGCGCGGTGCGGTTTGGCCTACTTGGAATCAGGAGATAATTGTATGTCGCAGAGTTCTTCTACAAAAGATTTCGAGATTGTCGAATATGGCTTCGGAAAGAAAGGCCACCTCGATGTAGGTTCTTATGACGCAATCCGCTATATCGGGCCGTCGAAGGAATACCAGCAAACGGTAATGGCAAACGCGTATATGAGGCTAATTGGTTCGGTTGCAGGTAAACGCATCTTAGACGTGGGATGTGGGACCGGTAGGGGCGTTCTTNNTTAGATCGCTGTTGGCGTCGATGCATCCTTCGACATGCTTACCTGCGCGAAAGGTAAAGCTGCGAGCGACCTACGCTGCTCTCTCGCCAATGCCGTCGCTCAACAGCTTCCGTTCCCGGATGCCACGTTTGATGTGGTGACCTCTCTGAATTTTCTCCACCTCTTTAATGTAAAAACTCAGCGAGCGATGATCGCCGAAATGAAGCGCGTCCTAAAGCCTGGTGGTCTACTCCTAGTCGACTTCGCCAATGCTCTGAATGGATTGGTGTTGGGTCTGTTCAGGCGTTGGGGCGGCAAGGTCGGCGAATTGCTGCCAGGCGAGATACGTTACGCTATCGGTGACGATTGCCGCATCGCACGAATTTACGGGGCGCCACTTCCCGCTGTGTGGCGGATTTTCCAACACTTCCCACGGTTCGGTGCGACCATCGAGAAGATCGCTTATGTCCCGCCGTTTAATTGGCTTGCACAGGGGATTTACTGCAAGGTCTTGAAAAACACTTAACGATCTGCCGCGACTACCAATTTACGAACTGACTGTGCACCATGCCCCTAAATTCTCAGTGAAGTGTCCCGCTAGCGAAAGAGACTGAACGTGATAGGAGTAGGCCAAGTTGACCCGCAATCTGGAATCCCGCGATAAGGATAACGATGAACCGGCCCTACGAAACCCAAACTTGGCGGTCGGCAATATGAACCCTAGAGGCTCTGCCGTGCCGGACAACATCTCCCAAAAACTACGCGCAAAAGTGCGCGAGCGAGTTGCCTTTAGCTTAAATAGCACTCCGGAAGTCACCAATATAGAGCGTTGCACGCTCGACAAATTGCGCTCGTGCCTACACTGCGTCGGCAGTTCTATGGATCTGCGGTTCTTCGCAAAGGTTTTCCTTGAGGAGATTTATCGTTTTGATTCTCCATCCATCTTCCCGACAGATGAGGGAATTTTTCAATACTCCCAGACTAGGTCGGTCGCTGACCAGATTGATACCGAGTGGAACGCCACCAACCGGCTGCGGGCGCTCGCAGGGCCGGCGGATGTCCCCAGACCGATAGCCAAATCTCTTAGCGCGAAAACCATCGTATGGGAGGAAGTACGCGGTACGCGATTGGATCATTTTGTGACCTGGTCCCGGCTGAGGGATCCAAAGGGAACCGCCACCGCTGCCGCAATGTTTTCCGCAGGAGCTTGGATACGAAAGGTCCATGACGCCTTTCCTCAAAACGGGAGAGAGGTAATTGATATCTCTCGTCTGATAGAGGCTGTGCCCGATATGGTGCAACGAGAGTCCTCATATAGATATGTACGCATAGCGACCAAGTTGCTCGAAAGAGCCCTAGTGAGTGTAGGTGGCACTGGCAAATTGATGGCTCCCATTGTGTTTACTCACGGGGACTTTTCTTTGCCTAACCTTATGTGGGACACGAAGCTCTCGCAGTTGGCCGTATTTGACTTTGAAAATTCTGGATATAGGAGTGTCTTTCACGACCTTACCGCAATTGTTTTCAGTCTCCGCGCGTCGCTTCTATATCCGCTAATTCCTAAAACCGTACTCGTCGTCGCAGAAAGGTCTTTTTGGGCCGGTTACGGTTCGATTTCAAACAAGATGTTGATTTGTATTGACGCTCTTGTCTCCTCCCACATCTTTTGTGGCGTATTACCTCGTCTTTACACGCGTAGTAAACGGCATGGGTGGCTCGCGGGAGTAACTGCATCGGTGTACAAATCATTCCTCGAGGATTACGTGATCACAAGTCGGCTGGGGATTCCTGCTGGCTTTGGAGAGTCTGTAAATGTACCTGGGAACTGACGCAGCTAGACTTCGACCGCTTTGGACGCTGTCGTTCTTTGTCCTCCTGGGTGCCCTAGGCACTCTGGCTCTGACTTCGTTTAGCACTGCTCGTACCGCAGTGGCGCTGATCGTACTTGTAGGTATTGTCCTGATTCCTATCGCGCTGGGCCAGTCATTCGAAAAGGTCACTGCACTCGTAAAATCCTTACAGTGGTGGCATGGGCTATGGCTGATTCTTTTCCTGAGTGAACTTGGTTTTAGAACCCGGGATGATCAGTCGATTGGCCAGTCACTAGTGGACCCCTCGGCAGCGTTTCGAATCGCTCTCGTAGCCATCGCGGCGCTCATTCTGACGGTGCGATTAACACTTAGGCAGACGCCGTGGGTCGGCAGTTTGTGTCGAGGACTCGTCGGGATTTTGGCAATCTATGCTCTGATCTCCGCGTCTTCGACCTTGTGGTCCGTCTACCCAAGTTGGACGCTTTATAAATCGTTCGAATACTTTGTCGATGTGTGCCTGCTAGCTGCGATTCTAGCTACAGTTCGGTCGGTAACGAAGTACAAGACCCTCTTTGATTGGAGCTGGACGCTGTATGGGCTCGTGCTGGTCTCAGTCTGGTTGGGCGCCCTCGTGTGGCCGAAGGAAGCGCTTCTGGAAACCAGGGGGCTGTTTGGACGCGAACTTTCCGGCGTTTTTCCGATAGTCAGCGCCAACAGCGTGGGTGAATATGGAGCGATCCTAGCAGTTGTTGCCTTATGTCGACTCTTGCTGAGATCCGGGGAAGACCGCGACCGTGTTTTCTATTCGTTGGTATTCACTGCAGCTTTCATTACGCTCGTTATTGCGCAAGGGCGGTCAGCGATCACGGGCCTGCTGTTCGGAGCAGTGCTCGTACTGTTGTTCTCCAAGCGAGCGGCAGTAGCGACGCTCACTGTTGCGACCACTCTCTTACTTTGGCTATTAGGTGGCACGGATCTCTTTTCGACGTACTTCCGCCGTGGACAAGATACGGAAACGTTTAACTCCTTAAGTGGCCGCGTTGAGTATTGGCAGTTTTCAATGCACGAGCTGATGAAAAGGCCTTGGACAGGTTATGGCGCTTATACGGACAGATTTGTGATATTGGCCAAGCTCGGAGAAGGTGATACCTCGAGCGTTCACAGCACATACGTTGCGGCGCTCGTGGGCATGAGCGTCTGGGGGTTGATACCCATCGTCGTCGCTTTGGCCGGCGTCTGGTGGATATTGTTTCGAACGCTACGGAGATTTCCTTACCGGAGCATGGAATACCAGTTGGCAGTGGAGGCCGTTGGCGTGCTCGCCATAGTGACGGTGCGTTCCTTCTTCACCATCCATCTTGTTTGGCATACGTCTGAACAATTCCTAGTGATCCTAGGATTTGCGGAATTTCTTCGCCGTCGACAGAATTATCTTGCTCGTCAATATCAGCCAAACGCCGCATGAAGAGTGCGCGAAATATTCTTCGCAGCGGTTTATCTGGAGAGACGAGCTGACATTTTGTTTATTCAATGAACACCCTAATCTTAGTAGAGAATCAATCATCAGATGGCCCCGTTGAATTTCGCGGTGGGTCCGGGTCGGAATTTCTGACATTTTGTGCACCGGCTTAAATGAAGATATTACTCATTCATAATGCTTACTGCGAGCCCGGAGGAGAAGACGTCGCCTTCGAGGCAGAGCGACGACTTCTGGAAGATGGGGGACATCAGGTAGTCTTATACCGTCGCACGAACTGGGAAGTCGAAAACTATTCCGGTCTAAAACGGCTTGCTTTGGTGCGCCAGGTCGTATGGGCAACCGATGCACAGAAGGATATAGCAGCGCTGCTTCGTCAGGAGAAACCTGACTTGGCGCACATTCACAATACTTTCATGATGGTGTCGCCTTCAGTTTATTATGCCTGCCAGGAGGCGGATGTTCCAGTGGTGCAGACGTTGCACAATTACCGCCTTCTATGTCCCGGTGGCAACTTTTTTCGAAACGGTCGCAATTGTGAGGATTGCGTCGAACACAGCCTCTGGCGTGGGATCCGTCACGCCTGCTATCGTGACTCGCATCCAGCGACAACGACCGTGGCGTTGATGCTCGCGCTGCATCGCGGCTGGCGTACTTGGACGGATCGGGTGAATCGCTACATCGCTCTTACGGAATTTGCGCGTCAAAAGTTTATTAGCGGCGGCCTGCCCGCGGAGAATATTAGTGTTAAGCCGAACTTCGTACATACCGATCCGGGCGAGAGGACTGCCGGCGGCGAGTACGCGCTATTTGTCGGACGGCTTTCTCCCGAGAAAGGCTTGCACACTCTGCTAGAGAGCTGGGCGCATGTCCGCAACGGCCTTCCTCTGCATATTGTTGGCGACGGTCCCATGCGCGCCCAGCTAGAGGCGGATGCTGTCGGGCGCGGACTTACTAACATTCATTTTAGGGGTCGCTTGGTGCGGAGTGCAGTGTGGGACGCAATCAGATCAGCCAAATTTCTGATTCTACCCAGCGAATGTTATGAAAACTTCCCTGTGACAGTCGCGGAAGCTTTTGCTTGTGGCACACCGGTCATCTGCTCGCGGCACGGGGCGATGCAAGAGATCGTCAGCGATAACCACACCGGGCTCCATTTCACGCCCGGCAGCCCAGACGATCTAGCCCAGAAGGTAGAGTGGGCATCCACTCATTCTAGCCGAATGGTCGAGATGGGAAGGGAAGCGCGTCGGGAATACGAGTCGCGGTACACTTCAGAAAAAAATTACGCTCTCTTGATGGAGATTTACCGGCGCGTTCTAGCTGGCGGGTGTGCCGTAGCCGCCTGAGTTATTGGTTCATTTGATCCACTTCATTTCGCTGTCTGAATTTCCCCGTTAATCGCCAAAATTTTTATCACTCGGGAACCGCGATGTCTCAAGAGAAAAACGTGAAGTCGGGAAACCGAACTGTATTGCCGCAGCCACGACCGCCGGGCCAAGAACCGCTGGAAGATTTCTCTCGATCTCCGAGCTTTTTCAAGGTTCTGGGTGTGCGAGTCGATGCCGTTAAAATTGCGGGCGCCATTGCGCAGATGGCGCGTTGGATTTCCGACCACGATGTTCCCCACCTCGTCGCCGCGACCGGAATGCATGGCGTGACGGAAGCCCAGCATGATGCTTCATTCAAGCTCATTCTGAACTCCGTTGACCTGGTAGTCCCCGATGGCATGCCGCTCGTTTGGATTGGGTGGCTAAGAGGCTACCGGCTTCTCCGAAGAGTCCCAGGGTCCGATTTGCTTGCGGGCTTTTGCCGGGAAACGGCTAAAAAGCGATACAGACACTTCTTCTACGGAGGAGCTCCGGGTGTTCCGGAAAAATTGGCGGAGGAGCTAAAGAGCCGCTTTGATGGGCTGCAGGTCGTGGGCGCGTATTCCCCTCCTTTTCGCTCGTTGCAGCCGGAAGAAGACGCACAGATAGTAGAAATGATCAATAATTCCGATGCGGATGTCCTTTGGGTGGGTCTGGGCTGCCCGAAGCAGGAGCGCTGGATGTGGGAGCATCGAGAATCGCTGAAGGTACCGGTTGTGGTGGCGATCGGTGCTGCATTCGATTTTTTTACGGGTGGCACGCCGCGAGCGCCTGCTTGGATGTGCGAGCACGGACTAGAGTGGCTCTTCCGCTTGGTGAAAGAGCCGCGACGGCTCTGGAGGCGTTACCTGGTTTATGGTTCGGAATTCGCCTGGAGTGTTTCCCTGGAGCTTCTTGGCCTTAGAAGATTTTCCTAATACGGCGGAATCGCTTCCTGTAGCTCCAGCAATCACGACGAAATTGCGAAAGTTTATCGCTCACTTACTCTATTGCTTCCGCGGGATCTGTCTCCAGCAATAATTTGCCGATGCACAAATTGAGTGTTCCTGCGAAGACAGGCGTAGAAGACGTTTCAAAGAACAGCAGATTCCCCTGCATCACCTACCATATCGTCGGGGATGGCACGACCCAGTATGCGGTCTCTGAAGTCCAGTTCCAATCTCAACTGGCTCGATTGAAGGCGGAAAGCTACCTCGGAGAAGGTTTCGAACAGCTCGAAGAAAGGCTGCACGCGAATCCGTTGGTGCAGACGCGCTGCGTGGTGATCACGATCGACGACGGGCATGAAACCTCGCTGCGGGCCGCTGATCTGCTGGAGGCGAATGGCTGCCGGGCCACTTTTTTTCTTACCCGCGATCGTTCCTTGAAGAAGCGCGGCTTTATTCGTGAGCCTGCTATCCGGGATTTGCGTAAACGCGGCTTTTCTCTGGGCACCCACGGAACGACTCACCATAAACTTACATTTCTTCCGGAAGCCGCGTGCGTCAAAGAATTACGTGAGAGCAAACATTGGTTGGAAGATGTGATTGGAGAAGAGGTCCGGTACATGGCCGCTCCAGGAGGGTTTATCAATACTCGGGTAATGAAATTACNNGATACGTTTTGGCTGGGACCTGTAATGAGTGGATGAACTCGCTTGAAACTATGAGAACGAGCCGCAGTGTGAATCGCGTCAATATTCGCCAGCACTTTTCTGCGGAAGACTTCCGGCGTATCGTGGAAGGAGATTTGACTTTCTATTTGTGGCGACAAGCTCGCGCCGCGGCCCTCGCACTTCCTAAGCAACTTATCCGAAACTAATCCAATATTGTTTTCGCCGCAAAACCGACGGCTTTGAAGGGGTGAAGAAGTCATGCAGGTCGTTCAAAATTTACAGAACTTGGCGAATGATTTCAGACAATACATCTACGACTGGCATCATAAGGTTGAGACGCGAGAGCCGGTCCCGCTCGAGAAGCTCCATATCGAAAGCGAGAACCTGACCCCGGGCCTCCTCTACGATCCAACGAGTCGTTCTCGGTTTCGAAGGATAATAAGGGCGCTTCGCCGGCCTTCGTTGGAAGGCTTCACGTTCATCGATCTTGGCTGTGGTAAGGGTAGGGTGCTCTTGCTTGCCTCGCTATATCCGTTCAAAAAAATAATTGGCGTGGAATTCTCCCCTGAGTTAGCGCATACGGCAGAAATGAATCTGAATACCTACCGGCCAACTTCAGAGCAGAAATGCAAGAATACCTCGGTCGTTTGCTTGGATGCAGCTCACTATAAGCTTCCCCCTGGACCCTTGCTGATCTACATGTACAATCCATTCCAAGACCAAGTAATGAAATCGATACTGAGTGAAATCAAGCGTGTTTTGGATGCAGGTACGCAGGATCTTTACGTAGCATACCTAATACCAAAGCTAAGTCAGCTTCTGAAGAATTCCAGTTTTTTAGTCCCGGTTCACGAGACTCCTGTGTTCAGCATATTCAAGGGTCAGCGTACGCGGTGACGCGACGACGTCCATACAGTCAGTCCGTGAGCTGATAAACAGCCACAATCTAACCGACACTTAACGCGTTGAGAGCGGCGCTTCATCGAGGACGCCGTTTACATTTACAACTCCCGACGCACGTGGGATTTGGATATTGATGCAGAGAGGAACCAGCGGAAACATGGCGATGCCTCCCAGCAACGCTGCCGAATTCAAGCTGACTAGACAAAGAAATCCGATATTCCTACCGGGCCCCGATACCATCGCCCGGTCGGAGCTGACGGCGTTCACGCGCTACTGCGAAGCCGCTACGTCACGGATCTTCGCCGACTACTCGGAATTCGAGTCTTTTTCTGTGGAAGACTTCCGCTTGTTCTGGCGGCACTTTTTGGTTTGGTCGCGGCTAGCTTGCGAAGGCCAGCTCGATCCCGTGTGTTTGGGCGATTGTTGTGAGAGCGCCTCATTCTTCCCGAACTTGCGCCTCAATTATGCAGAGGTTCTGCTTGCCGATAGCGTATGCAGCGACGATCGTCCAGCGCTGACGGCCTGTCACGGCGATGGTCGCACCGAGCGTTTGACTCGAGGAGAGTTACGCGCGCGCGTGCTCCATCTCGCTGGGTCCCTTCGGAGTCTCGGAGTGTGCCAGGGTGATCGCGTGGTCGTGGTGGCACGCAACGGCATCGAGGCGATCATCGCCGCACTCGCTACAGCGGCGCTAGGCGCGACCTTCTCAAGCTGCGCACCCGACATGGGCGCATTCGCGATTCTGACGCGGTTCGCGCCGCTCGAACCGGTCGTCCTGATGGGGCACTTGAAACCCGAGCCTTGGGACATTGGTACTCCGGTTGCCGATCGCTTGGCGGAAGTGGCGGCTGGTCTGCCGACGCTTCGAGCGATTGTGGCGTTCGACGACGAGCCCGCGCCGAGTGGTTTGCGACCGCCGCTCTATCGTTTCGCCGAGCTGATCACGGAGCCTGCGGCCAACGGGTTCGAATGGCGCCGCTTTCCTTTCAACCAGCCACTTTTCATCCTATTTTCATCCGGCACCACTGGACAACCGAAGTGCATCGAGCACGGCGCGGGCGGGACTTTGATTGAACACGTCAAGGAACACCGGCTCCACTGTGATCTGAAGCAGGGAGACAAGCTATTTTTCCAGACTTCGTGCGCATGGATGATGTGGCAGTGGCAGCTTTCGGCGCTGGCCTCGGGAGTCGAACTGGTGCTCTACAACGGCCTGATTGAAGGACCGGACACACTGTGGCGACTCGTTGCCGCTGAACGAGTGACGGTTTTCGGAACAAACCCCGCCTATCTTCAGTACTGCGAGGTGGCCGGATTCGCACCTGGGCATACCTTCGACCTCGCCGCTTTGCGCGCGGTGCTTTCGACTGGATCGATTCTCTTTGAGGGGCAATACGACTGGGTGCGCGACTATGTTTCTGACCTGCCTCTGCAGTCGATATCGGGTGGCACGGACATTATCGGCTGCTTTNNCTCCGGGCGAGATGGACGCGTCAGTTGGGGAGCTGATCTGTGCGAATCCGTTCCCGTCGCGGCCGCTCGGGTTTCACAACGATGACGCCCACAGCCGCTTCCATGAGGCCTATTTCACCCAAAATCGTGGTGTCTGGACCCACGGGGACCTGATTGAGTTCACGCCGGAGGGCGGGGCGCGACTCCACGGCCGTTCGGACGGCGTGCTAAACATCAGTGGGATCCGCGTAGGTCCGGCGGAAATTTATCGAATCTTACAGGATATCTCCGAAGTGGCCGAGGCGATGGCGGTCGAGCAGCAGGCTGAGGATGAGCTCGGCGGGGCGCGGATGGTATTGCTTGTAGTGCTGCGCACGGGCGTCGTCCTCGATGATCGGCTCGCCGCACGGATCCGGTCCGAGCTTGCCCGCCGCGGCTCGAACGTGCTGCAGCCCGCAAGGATCGCCCAGGTTGACGAGCTTCCTGTGACCCATAGCGGGAAACGATCCGAGGCGGCCGCGCGAGATGCAGTGAATGGCCGCCGTATACGTAACCGGGAGGCGCTGCGCAACCCGGAATGTCTCGAAGCTATCGCTCGCCATCCGATTGTTTGCGCTAGGGCCGCGGCTGGGGTGATTTCCGGGACATTGGACGCCAGCGCATTGATAACGACGGCTGGCTCCTCGCACGAGGGTGATCGACTGGAGGTGCGTGACCAACTGGAGCACGAGCTCAAGCAAGTCTGTGAGAGAGTATTGCGAGTGTCTTCAATTAAAAAAGATGATAACTTCTTCGAACTCGGCGCCCACTCTCTGATTGTCCTGAGCTTATTCAATGAGATTCGCGCACTCACGCATACCGATCTCTCTCTTGCCTCGCTCTTCCAAGCCCCGACGATAGAGAGTTTCGCTACCCTTGTTCTCGAAGCCGGAGCCAAATTGGAGGCGTTGCCTGGTCACGCAGCAGCGAAAAATGGGAATGGCCAGCTTTCTGAGGAAGAAGGTGGACGCTCCTTGGGCTGGCGTGCAAGCTTGCACGGCGCGACCCACGCCCTCNNCCCTCGGATTCCGGGCGCGGTCGGATGCAGCCGGTGCCGGCGTCAGGAACGGTCTCGCGAGGCCCGTGGAGGCCGATGCCTCACCGCCGTGCGTCCGTTCGGCGCGTCCAGAGGATATCGAGACGCTCTGTATGTTCCTCCACCTGAACTTCTCCAGGCGGATTGGTGTAGACGGTTGGCGTCGATTGTTTGATTACGGGTGGCTGGACAAGAAGCCGAATCGCGGCTTTGTTCTTACTCTGGGGGACGAAATTGTCGGCTTTTTGGGTGCGATCTACGCACCGCGACAGATCAGGGACCAGAGCTTCATGATTTGCAATTTTACGTCCTGGTACATTCTTCCGAGGTATCGCGGTTGGGGCCTGGCGCTGCTCGCCGCGGCGTTGCGCGACCACGACATATGCTACACAAGCTTGACGCCGTCGCTCACATCGGCGCGCATGTTTGAAGCGATGGGTTTCAAGTGTCTGGAGTCACAGAGAATTATTTTCCCGCCGCTCCTCCACCTCGACACTTTGCGTGCACCCGGCGCCGAGATTATTTTCGACCTGGACCGTATCCGCGGCTTGCTGAATGATGACCAGCGGCTCATTTTCGACGATCACCTAGCGCACGGATGTCTACATCTGGCAATACGCGACGGAGCTGAGTGTGCCTACCTCGTCTTGAAGCGACGCACGAAGCGGGGGCTGGCTCTGTCGGAGTTGCTCTATTGCAGCGCTCCGCACATCCTCGTGCGCCATCTGGAGCGTGCCAAGCTTGCTATCCTCCGGCGCCAGCGGTCGGTTGCGCTCATGGCCGATGCGCGTCTTTTCCCAGCAGGGCTGCCGCGAGGCGTGCGGATTAGCCGAAAAGATCCAGCGCTATTTCGATCTTCGCTTCTCGAGCCGAAGGAGCTTGACAATCTGTATTCCGAACTCGTCCTGCTTCCGATCTAGCGGCGGACGGATGAACCGCCCAAAACTGCAGCGCCCCATACTTCGCCTTAAGGTACGACATTTCATTTCCGAAATCTAGCGAGACGTACTCGCCTGTACCAAATCCTTCCCCTTAATCCGCCACCTCTGCGGACTGGTGTGTTCACTTTCATCGGGAGAGCGTTGCTGAAGCCGGAAGCCGTTGGCCGATTTGCCGCTAGGCAATATATCCCGGCTGTCCAAGTCAGCACACCAGTCAAGTACCGTATTACTTTGAGGTCGTTGCTTCAGCGCTCGCCGATTGCGACGAGGACTTTCCGGCCGCATCGACCGCAACCACCGTATAGGTGTACGCGCTTCCGGCCGATAAGTCCGTGTTCGAATAAGAGTTAGTCGTCGAAGTAGCTATTTCGCTGCCTCCACGGTAGATCTTGTATGAAGCTATTCCTGCGTTATCCGTCGAAGCTGTCCATATCAGATTGATCTGGGAAGAAGAGATTGCCGTGGCGCTCAGATTTGTGGGTACCGTAGGCAGTGTAGTACCCGCCGAGGAGACCGCCCCAAGTGAGCCCTCGGTATCATTGCTGAAAATTTTCCATTGCGACCAGTCAGCGGAGGCATAAGCATTGTCGCCCGAGCCCATCCAAGTGAAATACTCTCCGGTCAGATTGGCCACTTGATAGGTGTCGCTCGTAAACTGATTGCTCCAACTTTCGTAAACGTCGTTGTTGTACGACGATGACTTGACAATGCCCGCTGTGTTGTTTGAAATTTGAATTAAAGTGTTGTTGTGCACAT
>PMAA01000114.1 GCA_003152355.1 Acidobacteriota bacterium
ATTCCACATCCAAGCAGAGCGACTGTAGCTCGCGGACGAGAACGTTAAACGATTCGGGCACGCCCGGTTCGATACCGGGCTCGCCCTTGACGATGGCCTCGTAGATTTTCGCGCGGCCGTAAACGTCGTCCGACTTCGCGGTGAGCAACTCCTGAAGGATGTGCGCCGCGCCATACGCCTGCAGCGCCCACACTTCCATTTCTCCGAAGCGCTGGCCGCCGAACTNNGCGAGAGCTTGAGCATGTAGATAAAACCAACGGTGACGTTCTGAGCGAAAAGATCGCCCGACATCCCGTCGTAGAGCGCGATCTTGCCGGTGTTCGGCAATTTCGCGGACTCGAGCAGGTGGCGGATGTCGTTTTCACGCGCGCCGTCGAACACGGGCGTGGCCATGGGGATGCCGTCGCGGAGGCCTCGCGCCATCTCGATGAGTTCTTCGTCACCGAGATCCGCGATGGACTTCCAAACCGCCGTCGGCCCAAACACGTCCTTGAACCACTTGCGCAAAGCGTCGGCGCGGACTTCGTCGTCGAAGAACTGGGCGATTTGCTCTCCTAAGGCCTTCGACGCCCATCCCAAGTGCGTTTCGAGAATCTGCCCGACGTTCATACGCGAAGGAACGCCGAGCGGGTTGAGAACAATTTCCACCGGCGTGCCATCCGGCATGTACGGCATATCTTCTTCCGGCACGATGCGAGCGATGACGCCCTTGTTCCCGTGGCGGCCGGCCATCTTNNTTGCGCTTCATCGCGATATAGGCTTTCACGAGCTTGATGACGCCCGGCGGCAATTCGTCGCCCTTTTTAAGCTTGGCGACGCGGTCGTCGGTGATTTTCCGCAGCACGTCAATCTGCCGCGAAGTCATCTCCTCGATCTCGTCAATCTTCTCGATTAGCAGCGGGTCCTTGTCGGAAAGGCGCATACGCTTCAAGTTGCGCGTGGAAATCTTTTCGAGAATGTCACGCGTCAGCTCGGTGCCCTTGGTCAACAAGCGCTTGTTGGTGCGCTCATCGTGAAGGTCGGCGAGAAGCGACTGGCCGCCGAGAAGATCGCCAAGGCGCTTCAGGCGCTCGTCGGTGAGAATCCTGATTTCATCGGCGAGGTTCTTCTCGAGCTTGGCGACGTGAGTGGCTTCGATGGCCTTGTGCCGCTCGTCCTTTTCCGCGCCCTTGCGGCAGAAGATCTTGACGTCCACGATCGTGCCTTCGATGCCCGGCGGGCAATAGAGAGAAGCGTCGCGAACGTCTCCGGCCTTCTCACCGAAAATCGCGCGCAAAAGTTTTTCTTCCGGCGTGAGCGTGGTTTCGCCCTTCGGAGTCACTTTGCCCACCAGGATGTCGCCCGGACGGACGGTGGCGCCGATGCGAATGACGCCGCTCTCATCGAGATTGCGAAGAAACCCCTCGTTGATGTTGGGAATGTCGCGAGTGATTTCCTCGGGGCCGAGCTTGGTATCGCGGGCCTCGATTTCGTACTCCTCGATGTGAATCGAGGTGTAGTAATCGTCGCGAACCAGCTTCTCGCTGACGAGAATGGCGTCTTCAAAGTTGTAGCCGCGCCACGGCAGGAACGCCACGAGAACGTTTCGGCCGAGAGCGAGCTCGCCATGATCGGTGCAAGGTCCGTCCGCGAGGACGTGACCCTGCTTCACGCGGTCGCCCGCGCGGACCAGCGGCTTCTGATTGATGCAAGTGTTCTGGTTCGATCGCTTGAATTTCGTCAACAGGTAAATGTCCGAACCGACTTCGCGGCTGAGCACGCCGGACTGGTCGGACTCGACGCGCACGATGATGCGCTCGGAGTCCACCTGATCCACGATGCCGTCGCGGCGGCAGACGATGACCGCGCCAGAATCACGCGCCGTCACACGCTCCATGCCGGTGCCAACGAGCGGAGCCTCGCCCTTGATAAGCGGCACAGCCTGGCGCTGCATGTTCGAGCCCATCAACGCGCGGTTCGCGTCGTCGTTCTCGAGGAACGGGATGAGGCTCGCGGCCACCGAGACGAGCTGCTTCGGCGAAACGTCAATGTAATCCACTTCGTCGCGGCTCTTCAGAACGAAGTTGCCGGCCTGCCGGCAATTGACGAGTTCAGTGGTGATGCGCAGCTTTTCATCGAGCGCGGCGTTAGCTTGCGCAACGACGTAACGATCCTCTTCCCACGCCGAGAGATAGAAGCAATACGGCTCGACAACCACGCGCCGGCGCTTCAATTCCTCGTTGGCGTCGTCAACTTTTTCCTTTTCGACGATCTCGCCCGGCTTGAACTCGCTGTCTCCGGCATTCACGATTCGCACGTAGTCAATCACGCGCCCGCCCTTGACCTTGCGGTAGGGCGACTCGATGAAGCCGAACTCGTTGATGCGAGCGTAGCTTGAGAGCGAGCTGATCAGGCCGATGTTCGGNNGTTGGTCTGGTCCATGAACTGGCTGAGCTGCGAACTGCCGAAGAACTCGCGAATCGCGGCCATGACCGGCTTGGCGTTCACGAGGTCGTGCGGCATCGCCGTCGACATTTCCTGATACACCGACATCTTTTCCTTGATGGCGC
>PMAA01000101.1:0-121 GCA_003152355.1 Acidobacteriota bacterium
CGCTGACGATCAACTCGCGGCGGCTGTTCACGACGCGCTTCAATACGCCGGATGAAATTTGCACGAGATTGTGCGGGATGGAATTGTGCTGATTGTCGCGCGCGACCGTGGTGGTCAATTC
>PMAA01000101.1:209-29359 GCA_003152355.1 Acidobacteriota bacterium
GCGTGGGCGCGGGCGCGTCGACCTTATCGATGAGCTCCTCAAGCGTGGCCGCATCGCCGACGTAGATGAAGCGGTAGGAATCCGTCATCCCGAAGTCGACGTTGTCTTTGGGGCGAAGCTCGTGGCGCAGAACTTTTTCGCTGTTGACGTAGGTGCCGTGGCGGCTGCCCATGTCTTCGAGGACGTACTCGCCGTCCGCCGCTACGATGCGCGCCTGCTGTCGGCTGATGCGACTGTCGCGAAGCGTCAGCTCGTTGCCGGCCTGCCGCCCGATGCGGAAGGGCATGGTGATAATTTCCACTTCGCGGCGAGCACCGCCGGGTTCTATCAAAATAATTCTAGGAGCGCGGGCCATGGGTGATTTCGCTTCCCTGGTTGCGCAGAACTGGCCGCTCGCGCGCCCAGGGGGCGAATGCAACGCTCATGGTAGGTAAAGACGCGCTCGATGTAAATAGCTTCAGGCGAGCCGGCGTGCTTGGCGCGGAAACACCGGACGTATGCTTGCGCGGTTATCGGTCCTCATGTAAGGTTTCAACACTTGTTCCTGGGTCAGCTTGGCGAATCATTTCGCGCTTGGCCGCACGTCATAACAGAAAACAAACTGCGGCGGGTGCGAGCGCGCGTGGCGGAGTTCACTCCAACACATTTTTTTAGGATAGATGGAGGAGGCGATCGTGAAAGGATTCAAGCAATTTCTATTGCGCGGCAATGTTGTCGATCTGGCGGTCGGCGTGGTGATCGGAGCGGCATTCGGCTCGGTGGTGACGGCTATGGTGAAAGACTTGCTCACGCCGCTGATTGCCGCGGTGGTCAAGGCGCCCGATTTCTCCGGACTTTACTTCACACTGAATGGCAGCAAGTTCCTCTATGGCGAGTTCGTCAACGCCGCGATTGCTTTCGTCATCGTCGCCACAGCCGTGTATTTCTTTGTGGTATTGCCGATCAACGCGCTTATCGCGCGCGCCAAGCGCGAACCACTCGCGGATCCTACGACGAAGAAATGCCCGGAATGCCTGAGTGAAATTCCAATCGGGGCGCGCCGCTGCGCGTTCTGCACATCCGTGATTTCCAGCTAGGAACGTCGGGCCGGCAGGAGCTTCTGAGCGGAATTGCGGTTCAGGCAGATCGCGCTTCGGTGTGTTCCCGCTCCCACGCGTTGCTGAGACGGCGCGTGGTCTCGCGCAATCTTACGGCGAGGTCGAAGACAGTCTCGACGCGCTGCATCAGGTTCGGGGCGAGCTTGTCGCGGGAATGAGCGAGAAGAAGTTCGGCGTTTCCAAGAATCCCCGTCAGAGGATTGTTGATCTCGTGGCGGAGGATGGACGCAAAGTCCGGGGGCAGCTCGCCCCACGGCAAGCTCGCCGGTGAATCCGCAAGCTCGGCCCATCGAAGGCGACGCGCGATGAACGCGGCCGCCAATGAAACAAATTCACCTACATTAGGCACGAATTCGACGTCGCCTCGGGCAACCCAACGCGCGAGTTCGGATTGACGCCGGGGCGCCGCGAGCATGATGACAGGCGATGATTCGGTGAGCTGGAGCAACGTCTCGCCGAGAGTGGCCGCGTCCAGGATGGATTCATCGAGTAGCGCGACGGCCGCAATATCCCGCCGGAGACAATCGCGAAGATCCCTCAAGTTGCCGCAAACGGTAAATCGAATGCGATGGGGCCGATCCTGCGCGGCGGCCGTTATGGCCTTTGCCACGGCCTGATCGCGAAGGCCGAGGACAACGTGGTGATGGGGAGAAGCGATGCTTAGATTTGTGCGTTTCACCACGTGTTCTATACCTCCAAGTCGTTTGCGGCTACCTCGTGGGGGCGTGTGAACGGCCCGCCACCAGTTTCCGCGGCATCCTTTTCGAGGAGACGGTTCACGGCAATCTTGAGCTCCTCGAGGAGAAACGGCTTGTCGAGGTGGGGCAGATTAAGAGGGTCGAGAAATTCACGAGTGCGCGGAGCGAGCGTATCGCCGGTGATGAAGAGAATCTTGTCGCGCAGAGGACTTCCAGCGCGCACGAGCGATTCGTAAAATGCCTGGCCGTCGAGGCGCGGCATGCGCAGGTCGCAAATAATGGCGTTGTAACGATTGCGCGAAAGCCGGGCGAGGCCCTCCTGGCTATCGAGCACGGCGTCCACGTCATGGCCCTCCTCGATGAGGACGTCCGCGATCAAACGCGCGACGGTTGGCTCATCTTCGACGACGAGGATGTAACCCTTGCTGGAACCGCTCCCCGGCATCGTTTCCGGAAGGGCTTCCTTCGCCGGTTCGGCCGCGGACACGGTGACAATCGGCAACTCCACAAGAAATCGCGCGCCGCCGCCCGTCCGATTCTCGAATGAGATTTCGCCGCCATGCTGGTGGACGATGCCGTAGACGATTGAGAGACCCAGGCCCGTGCCGACGCCGGACGGTTTTGTGGAAAAGAATGGGTCGAATATTCGCGAGATGATTTCGGCCGGAACCCCGGGCCCGTCGTCCACGATTTCCATTGAGACTCGTTGCGCCGAAGAACGAAACGTACGGATGCGAACGTGACCCGAACCGCGACTCTCGAGCAGCGCCTGCTCGGCATTGACAAGTAAATTCAAGAGAACCTGCTGCAACTGGTATGGGTCGGGGGCAAATCGGGGGCGAGAGAGGTCTCGACGATGATGTTCTCGATTTTAAGTTCGTAGCTGCGCAGCGCGAGCGTGCGCTCGACAATTTCATTCAAGTCCGAACGCGAGCGCTCGGGCTTATTCTCGCGCGCGAAGAACAGAAGATTCTTCACGATCCGGCGCGCCCGTTCGGCTTCCTGATAAATGTGATTCATTTCGGTAAGGTGGCCAGGCGCCAGGCCTCGGCCGAGAAGCAGTTGGGCGTAACCCATGATTGCAGTGAGCGGATTGTTGAGCTCGTGGGCGATGCCGGAAACGAGTTGGCCGAGCGCCGCCATTTTTTCCGTCTGAAGCAGCTTCGACTGGAAATGACGCCGGCTGGTAATATCCTGGTAGATCTCGAGCCATCCTGTTGCGCGGCCGTCGCGATCTTCCACCGGCAGGGATGAGCGCTCAATCACGCGGCGAACCGGGTTCAACAATTCCAATTCGTCGAGGGCGGGCTTGCTTTCGCCGTCGCGGCTGGCACGCCAGCGAAATGAAAGTGATTTCGCGCCGCGGAAACGATTCCTGAGAAGCAATTCCAGGTTTTCAATGTGGCCGGCGCGTCGCGCTTGCCGGAAATCAATGCCGAAAAGTTGCGCAAATGCAGGATTCAAAAATTGGACTCGTCCGTCCGTATCGAGCAACAACACGCCTGCCGGGACGGCGTCGAGAACTACACGAAGCTCGGCTTCAAGTTGCTTCGACATCGAAGAATCTTCTACACCGATGTCGGGCGAGATTGATTCCGGCCCGCGATTACTCGATTGGACTGCTTCGGGCATCGCTGGCATTACCACCGGGCGTTGACGATCCCATAGCTGCACAGCAAACCGATTGAGATGGTGACGGCATATTCGAAAACACGACGGACCGTACTGCGGATTGCACGCGAGTTATATTTCATAAATCCCCCCACGCGTATTACTGCAAAGTTCTGACCAAGTTAACCGGGGAAGTTAAGGCGCTTATAATCAGCAGGATGGGATGGAGAGGTTCCAGTAATCTTGGGGTGAATTCCCGTTTTGAAACGCAGTGCGTTCCGCATACAGGAATGACGAACGTGGGTAGAAATGATGAACGGCGACGTTTCGACCGGACGCCTCGCCAGAGGCAGCTGGCTATGCCGGCTAGTTTGGTTAACTGGTTTTATTAATGGGGTGTGCTCAAGCTCTCGGGGAGCGATTGCGCTTCGTATTGCTTGAGCTTGCGGTACAGCGTGGTCTTGCCAATGCCGAGCAGGCGAGCGGCGGCGAGTTTGTCGCCGTTGGATTCGCGAAGCGCGCGAAGAATGGCTCGACGCTCGAGTTCCTCAAGTGGCATCACTTCGTCCTTTTCCGGAAAGCGATCGGAAGAGCCGAATTGAAGATTTGACGGCAGGTCCGCGATCTGCAGAATCGGCCCGGAACTGAGAGCCACGGCGCGCTCGATGGCATTTTCAAGTTCGCGGACGTTGCCCGGCCAATCGTATGCGACAAGACGCGCCATGGCGTCACTCGAAATTGTATGAATCCGCGTTCCGGTCTGGGTGAATTTCTCGAGAAACGCGTTCACGAGAAGAGGGATATCGGTCTTTCGCTCGCGCAACGGCGGCAATTTGATCTGCACCACGTTCAACCGGAAAAAAAGGTCCTGCCGAAACGAACCGTTGCGGACGGCGCCTTCGAGGTCGCGATTCGTCGCGGCGATCACTCGCGCCGAAATGGTGACGCGCTCGTTGGATCCGACGGGCCTGATTTCGCGCTCCTGAAGTGCGCGCAGAAGCTTGGCCTGCAAGTCGATCGGCAAGTCACCAATTTCGTCGAGAAAGAGCGAGCCGCTGTCGGCCGCTTCGAGCAAACCCTGCTTGTTCTGCACGGCACCGGTGAACGCACCCTTCACATAACCGAAAAGCTCCGATTCGATTAGCGTTGGAGTGAGCGCCGAGCAATCCACAGGAACGAACGGCTTGTTCTGGCGCGCGCCCATGTAGTGAATCGAGCGCGCAACGAGTTCCTTGCCGGTGCCGCTTTCGCCCAGCACCAAAACCGGATAATTGTGTTTGCTGACTTTTTCGATCAGCTTGTAGACGCGTTGCATCTTCTGCGAAAAGCCGATGAGCCCGCCGAAATCCCGGCGCGTGCGCAATTGCTCCCGCAGGACGCGGTTCTCGTTGT
Organism: Acidobacteriota bacterium; assembly: GCA_003152355.1. Lineage (GTDB taxonomy): Bacteria > Acidobacteriota > Terriglobia > Acidiferrales > UBA7541 > Palsa-147. Next base: position 5,008 of record PMAA01000101.1, read on the forward strand.
CCATCTCTAGCGAATGCACGACCCGTTTGAGTTTGCTGCGTAAATCGTCAAGACGAAAAGGTTTGGTGACGTAGTCGGCGGCGCCCAAGCGCGTGGCTTCCACCGCGGTGTCAATCGTGCCGTACTGCGTCAGCACGATCACTGCCGTCTCCGTGTAATGTTCGCGTATACGTTTTAGTAGCTCGATTCCGCCGAGTTGCGGAACGCGCAAGTCCGTAAGAACGATGTCCACCGGCTCTTCGTCGAGGATTTCGAGGGCGGCTTCGGTGGTCGGGACGGCCAACGCTTTATATCCGGCTTCGGTGGCCACGTCGCAGCACAAGCGTCGCGTGGCGTCCTCATCGTCAACAACCAGGATTTCAACCGTCGCCCGGCGATCGGCCAATGCAATTGTGTCCGTGCTGGCGTTCAATTTCGGCACCCCTTTTTTGCCAATAGTATCCCGTGGATTGCCAATTCGAGTGCAAGCGGCGAACCAAATCAGGAAATCGCCGCAGTTGATACTTCGCGCAAGACTTAGCGCGATTCGTGTTACTTCCGCGAAAGGGGAATGTATTCCCAATTCGACATTCGGAACAATCAGGAATTCTACGGAGTCTACGGAACAATCTGATTCAAAGCCGGATGCCGGTTTGGAACTGGGCGACGGACCAATCACGGAAAATAATGGCGATTCGAAGGGAATTTCGGGCGCTAAAATGAATATCAGATCGGGAGTGGCGATGCGAGTTCGAAACAAATGCGGCGCGCGGCGGCCTAATACAAGCGCGTCACGCGGTAATCTTCTACGCCCCTACGCCTGGAATCTGGGAAGTGACGCCATCGCGTTATGCTGCATCTGATTTCTTGTCGGCTACCCACCGGCGTGGAACCGGCAGACAGAGAACCTGAAATTCATCGCTCATGAGGACGCTGTCATGGAGGAATTTATGCGAAACCCAGCCTACTGGATGCTGACGCTTCTAATGTGCGCCGCCGGCCTGCCCGCTAGCCTTCGAGCGCAGCAGCAATCCGCAACTTCATCCGTCAGCCAATCTTCCGTCACCCAATCGATTGGGCAGCCGAGTGAATCGCCATCGGAGATTCCCACGGGGACACGATTTCTCGTGGCGCTGCAACAAGATATGAGCACGAAAAACGCGAAGGCAGGCGAGCGGTTCGTGACGCGATCGCTCGATCCTCTCACGGCGCCAGATGGCACATTCATTCCAAGAGGAGCGGAAGTGCGCGGGCACGTGAGCCGTGTTGAGCCGGGAGGAACTACCGGCCGTGCACGAATATGGCTGAGCTTCGATGATATTCAAGGGCCGAACGGACCGCTGCCAATCGTCGCGGAAGTGACGCAAGTGCCGGGCGAGCATTCCGTCAAGCCCGGCGAGAACAAAGAAGGCGAAATCGAAGCGCGAACCAGCGCTGGCGTCAGAGAATTTCAGGCGGCCGCAACTGGGGCAGCGATCGGCGCTTCCGCCGGCACCGTGAAGGGCGGGCCCAAAGGCGCAGCCATGGCCGCCGCAGTCGGAGGCGTCGCCGGATTTCTCGCGGCTTCCGGCATCGGCCAGGAACTCGATCTCATCGAAGGCACGAAACTCGAGCTTGAGCTGCTGCGTCCGCTCGCCCTCGGACGGCGTTAAGGCCGAATCGCGAACCGAACAATCGAAAATTCCTGCGCGCCGTTGCTTGAGGCCCCTCCCGGCGGAAAGTTGGGGCGTGTTCGGCTTGGCTTTCCCGCTCTCTGCTGATACATTCGAAAATTGACCATGGCAGAGAATCTATCCCCCCTACGCATCCTCATTGTCGAGGATGAAGAAAACGCGCGAAAAGGCTACGAAGCGCTTCTACACCGCTGGAATTACGAGGTTCTCGGCGTGGGAAGCGGTGAAGACGCGCTCGCGCGAATGGGAGAATTTCATCCCGGCGTGATTCTCGCGGACGTCGAGCTGCCGGGTATGAACGGCATCGAGCTCCTCGAACGCCTCGGTGAAGAAAAGGACGGAGTTCCGGTGATCATCATCACGGGCCGCGGCAGCGATGAGCGCGTGGTGCAGGCGATTGAATCCGGCGCGTTTTGGTATATCGAGAAGCCGTTGAAGCCGCCGGTGCTGAAGTCGCTGCTCGATCGCTTGGTGGCGATGCTGCGCGACCAACGCGCCGTCGCGTCACTCACGCGGGAACTGCGCGACGCCGGGAAATTGGGAAGCCTCATCGGGGCATCGAAACCGATGCAGGAAGTGATGCACCAGATCGAGATGGCCGCGCCCTCGACGGCATCGGTACTCATCACCGGCGAAACGGGATCCGGAAAAGAAATGGCGGCGCGGACGATTCACCAACTCTCCCCGCGCGCCGAGCGGCCATTCGTTGCGATCAATTGCTCGGCGATCCCTGAATCGCTGATGGAGAGCGAAATCTTCGGACACGAGCGCGGAGCGTTCACCGGCGCGGCCGAACGCCGGCTTGGCTGCTTCGAATTGGCGGACGGCGGCACGCTGCTTCTCGACGAAATCGGCGAGATGCCTGCTCCCACGCAGGCAAAACTTTTGCGCGTGCTGGAAGACCATAAAGTTCGCCGCCTCGGCAGCAAATCGGAGACTCCGATTGACGTGCGAGTGCTCGCCGCAACGAACAAGGACCCACAGCAGGCGGTTTCCAAGGGCCAGTTGCGCCAGGATCTTTATTTCCGGCTAAACGTCTTCCACATTCACTTGCCGCCCCTGCGCGATCACAAAGAGGATTTGCCCGGTCTCGTGGAATATCTTTTGAAAGAGGTCAACGCCAAACACGGGCGGCAGGTGGCGAGTATCGGAACCGAAGTGATGGATCTCTTCAAGTCGTATCCGTGGCCCGGCAATGTGCGCGAGTTGCGCAATGTGATCGAGCGCGCCGCGATTGCGTGCGACCGCGGCACGATTGGCCGGCAACATTTACCGTCTGACTTCGGCCACGCGCCGGTGACAGAATCTTCCGAGCTTTCGGGCCTGCGGTTCCCGGTGGGAACTACGGTGGACGCCGCGGAGCGCGAACTTATCCTTCAAACGCTTGCTGCCACGAACCAAAACAAAACCCGCGCGGCCGAATTGCTCGGGATCAGCCTCAAAACCCTGCACAACAAACTGAAAGAGTACGAAGTGCTGCAGAAGAATGCCACTGAGTCTTAAGACTAAGTTCACGCTGACGACTTCCCTTGTGGTGCTCGTGGTCGTTGCGCTCGTATCGTGGCTGTATTTGGCGCGCCTGACGAACATCGTCATCCGGCAGGCGAATGAACGCGCCGGATTCGTCGCGCAGCAAGTCTTCGACGGTTGCCGNNTCCGCGGTGGGATACTCGCCGACGATTTACGAAATCACGATCAGCGACCAGAAGGGAAAGATTCTGGTATCGAGCGACGCGACGATGCGCGGCGATGACGTCGTCAAGCGGCCAAACGTATCCTTGCTCGTCCACGCCAACTTTCTGGAGCAATTGCAAATTTTGTATGGCCCGCCGCGCGTCTACGAGGTTTCGATTCCATTTGAGCTTGGCTCAATTCCATTTGGCGACGTGCGCGTGAGTCTTTCTTCGATTCTTCTCCGCGAGCAAATTTTTCCGGGGCTCGAAAATGCCGGACTTGTGGCGCTCGGCGCCGTGTTGATCTCGACGCTGCTCGCCGCGGTTCTAAGCCGCATCGGCCTCGCGCCCCTCGCGCAGATCACGGCTCAACTCGATCAGATTTCGGCGGGCAAATTCGATCTCGCGCCCGTCGCCCGCGGCGACGAATTGGGTCTGGTTAGCACGAAGATCAGCAATATCGGTAAGCAACTGCGTGACGTTCGGGAAGTCTTCAGCACGCTTCGTGAAAATCTCGATCAGGTGATGTCGGGCCTGGAAGATGGCTTGCTGCTGTTCAATGCGGACGGGCGCTGCGTGCTGGGGAGTCCGTCGCTCGAGAAATTTCTCGGCGTGATGCCCGGCACGATTCTAGGCCGGCGCGTGGGCGAAATTTTCAGCCACGGTCACCCCATGCGCGACGCGCTTGGCCTGCAGGGAGACCACATTGAGCCGGTGGAATCCGCGGAGGTGCGCCTCGACAGCCCGAATGGCCCACGGCGCATCGCAATTAGTGCGCAGGCGATTGCCGAAAAGGGGGAGCAAATGGGGACGCTCGTCACCCTGCGCGACCTCGAATCGTACGAGCGGCTGGGCTCGCAGCTCCAAGTTTCCGAGCGCCTCGCCGCAATTGGGCGCGTTACCGCCGGCGTTGCGCACGAAGTGAAGAACCCGCTGAATTCCATGCGCGTGTGGCTCGAGGTGCTCAAGGGAAGTATTTCTGGCGACGCGGAGCCGCAGCAGGCTGTGAACATGCTCGACAATGAGATCGATCGCCTGGATCGCGCCGTGAAAACTTTTCTCGATTTCACGCGGCCTGTGGAGATCGAACTGGAAGAAACGGATGTGGCTGGCCTGTTGAACGAAGTCGTTGAAGGCGCGCGCCCTTCCATCGCACGCGCGGGTGTGGTTCTCGTGAAGGAGATACCCAGCGTATTTCCCACCGTGCGGATGGACCGTCACCTCATTCACCAAGGCCTGCTCAACCTCATCTTGAACGCCTGCGACGCCATGACGCCCGGAGGACAACTCACTGTGGGCCTCCGGCAAGACGGCGAGATGGCCGCGATTCGCATCTCGGATACTGGCAAAGGAATCAGCGCGGAAGACCGCGGCAAGATTTTTCAGCTCTTTTACACCACGCGGCCTGGAGGTACGGGAATCGGCTTGGCAAACACATTTCGATTTGTACAACTGCATAACGGTTCGATAGAATTCGTATCTGAGGTCGGCCGAGGCACGACTTTCACTATCGAGTTGCCGCTCGGCCGCTCCGTCGAGACTCCAGTTCCGAAACTGCGCGATTACACTAAGCCGTTCGCGCAAGGGAAAATGTAAGTGCCCAGCCATTTCCCATTCGGCTACGGTCTCGCGGTTCCGGCGCGTTGGTGTGCGCCGCTACTGCTAGCCGTCGCATCGCTGCTATTTGCCGGTACGTCCGGTTGCGGTCACAAGACCGTTCACGCGGTGGTCGCAAAGCCGGTCCCCCCTAGACGCCAGCAAATCACGCTTCCGTCGCCGCCGGACGTGCGGCAAGCCGAGCCCGGAGNNGCCGCCCCCTGACCACAGCTCGCACACGGCTGCCCCAGCACACCGAGCGCCGGCCGAGCCCACGTCACGCCCGGCGCCACCTCAGATTTCCCCGCAAATTTCTCAAGCAGATCAGGCCGCGTACGAACACCGGACGAATGACGGCATCAACGAGGCCGAGAAAAATCTGCAACAGGCTAGCGTCCACCAATTGAGCTCGACACAGCAAGAAATGGTCGAGAAGATTCGAGGATTCATCGCACAGGCACGCGAAGCTCTGCAAGCCTCCGACTACACTCGCGCGCAGAATCTAGCTCAGAAGGCGCAATTGGTGTCCGTCGAACTGGTCAAAACGTTTTAGCGAAACACCCGTTTTTGCTCCGGCTTCCGAACGATCTCTTCGTGTTGTGGCGCGGCGCGCCGCGCGCGGTCCAGTTTGAAATCCTGATAAGATGAATTTGTGAAGACGTTCGACGCCATCATTGTGGGCGGGGGAATTATTGGCGGGTCGCTGGCCTTCGAGCTGGCAACTCGCAAGCTCAGCGTTCTTATCATTGATCGCCAGGTCCCCGGGCAAGAGGCTTCGTGGGCCGCTGCCGGGATGCTCGCGCCGGAGCCGGAATCCGCGGACGATATTCACGTGCTTCCGCTCGCCAGAATGAGCCTCGCAAGTTACCCGCGATTTGTGGAAGCGATTGAAGATGCTTCGGGACTAGCGGCCCAATTTCGCAGCGATGGCACACTGAGGCTCTATTTCGGGGTTGATGGGGAGAGCGAACGTGACCGCGCGGCGGCATGTCACCGGGACGCTGGTCTTTCGACCGAATCGGTCTCGATCGCGCAAGCTCGCGAGATTGAACCGAGCATCGCAACCAGCGCAACGGCCTTCGCATGGCTTCCATACGAATGTTCTATTGATCCGCGCGCTTTGACGCACGCGGTTCTTACGGCTGCTGAACGCAAAGGCGTCGAACTCCGACACGGAACGGCCGTGGATCAAGTCCTGACCAGCAATGGCCGCTGTGATGGCGTCGTAGCCGGCGGCGAAACGTCTCGTTCCAGGCACGTCGTTATTGCCGCGGGATGCTTCTCTGCCGGAGTCGACCGGATGTCCCGTTACGCGCCGACGTGTCCCGTTCGCGGGCAGATCGTCGCCCTGCAGCCTTCGCAAAATGCCCCGAAGTGCGTCCTGCGAGGGCATAACGGCTACGTGGTACCACGCAACGACGGACGTGTCATTGCGGGAAGCACCAGCGAAAATGCCGGGTTTGAAAAGCAGGTGACGGCCGAGGGAATTGAACAAATTCTTCGTGCGGCGACGGAGCTGGCGCCAAGCCTCTCAAGCGCCGTAATTGTGGACACGTGGTCAGGCTTGCGGCCTGACACGCCCGATCATTTGCCGATCTTGGGTCCGACGGACATCGAGGGCTTGTGGATTGCCACCGGACACTATCGCAATGGAATCCTGCTCGCGCCGGGAACCGCGCGCGTAATGCGAGAGTGGATCGTGGATGGACAGCCATCGCTCGCGCTCGAGAAATTCTCGCCGCTCCGCTTCGCTGCGGAGCACCGAAAAGCCGCGCGCTAAATCAGTCCGCGCGTCTATGTCGAAGCAGTTGCTCCGGCAGCCGACGTTCTTAAAATGGATTTAGTTTGACTGGCTGAGGCTCGCGATTCGCAGGTCCCGAAAGCGTAGATGCTTGTCCCGGCCCAGTGAAAGTGATCTTGTCGGCGTCGAACGTTAGCGGGCGATCCAGTACAGCATCGAGCGTCGTTCCGCGCGGGAGTTCAGCCTCAGGCCCGCGCGTCAAGAGTACAGCCGTGAGACCGGCCGCCAAACCTGCCGCTGCGCCGATACCAAGCCCCGCGCCGGGCCTTCCCGACGCTGCCCCGGCAATTCCGCCGATTCCAGCACCCGCGGCGGTTGTCTTGGCGATTGTGCCGATGTCGGACCCTTTATCACTGGCGCCAATGATCTTCCCTTCGGCGTCCGTCGTCTCGTTGCCGCCGGTGCTAGCGCCGCTTGGCGAACCAGCGAAGTTGACCATGTAGGCGTTAGGCAGAATCAGCGTCCTGAGACTCAGCATGATCTCCGCCTTCCCTTTGACTCGTCCAGGCCGCTTCGTTTCCGTTATTTCCCCGCTGACGTAGGAGCCTGCCGGGACGATGACCTTTCCATTCAGCATGACGGGGAACAGTGTTTCAAAATAGACCGGATCGCCAACCTTCGCCGTTCGAGTAGAAACGCCATTGTGAAGGACGAGCGGCAGGTGCGTACCGACTGGCAACTCGAGCTTCATGGGTGTCGCCGTGGCATCGGTTCCAGCAACTGGTGCAGTGCGAGGTGCAGCCGGCGGAGTGGCTGGCGTCGCATCAGGCTGAGGCGACGGTGGTGTCTGAGGAGCCGCTGCGGGCGCAGGTGTCGGCCCTTCCTGTTGAGCTTGTGCAGCGGCCGCCGACCCAAACGTCAAAACGAGGAGCGCGAACGCAAGGGGCAGGAGCCCCAACGAGTTGGAGGCGCGGAGCGTCATTGGATTCACCTCAAGTACCGTAACTCTGGGATGCAGCTACGTCCCGGCCGGATGCCAGCGGGCCCAGGGCGCCCTACGGCCACGAAGACTACGTCGAACCGCCCGTTACGCTTACTGTATACCACCTCAGCATCGCCGGGGCGGAGGTAATGTACCGTGGATATAATGCGAGAATGGGGTCGCGTGCGCCAAATCCGGGCCGGCCTATCCGCAGGTCGCGCCGCCGATCGCTTCGCCAGAGGACTCTCTGGTCTATTGGCATAACGATTTTCGTGCTGGTGTGCGGCCTCTATCTTGTCTCCCGCGCCGTTATTCTGAACGGGTTCAAAAACCTCGAAGGAGAAGACGCAGAACAAAACCTGGCTCGCGCCATCAGCGGAATCCGCGACAGCGAGACGGGAGTATCGAGACAGGCGACCGACTTCTCTTCATGGGACCAAATGTACCAGTACGTACGCAGCAGGAATCCCGCCTTCGTCAAATCTGAGTTCCCGAATGAATCGCTCTCGACCCTGAGAATCAATTTTGTCGTGATTGTCGACGACTCGGGTCACATCATCTTCAAAAAAGGATTCGACCTCCACAGTCAGCGTGAGGTTCCAGTACCCTCAGATCTGTTAGAGATTATTCGGCCCGGCACGATTTTGACCCGGTTTGCCGAAACGAGCAGCAGGGCCATCGGCCTCATCAATCTAAGGGACGGCCCGGCGATCATCTCGTCGCAACCCATTCTTACAAGCGACAATCGCGGCCCCATCGCAGGCACCTTCGTCGTCGGCCGCTGGCTCGACGGACAGGAACTCGACCAACTCGGCGAAGTCACGCACCTAGATCTCAACATCATTCCTCTCGGGTCATCGCAAGCTTCGACAGAAACCATCGAGGCCGCGACGCACCTAACTACCACCTCGCGGGAATACGTGCGCGCGATTGACGACGAAAACCTCGGCGCGTACCGCCTTGTAGACGACATCTACGGAAAGCCGACGCTGGTCCTAAAGCTCACCTTGCCACGAACTTTTTATCACCAAGGGCGCGTGAGCTTGCTGCAGTTCATGTTCCTGCTTCTGGCGGCGGGCGCGGTTTTTACGGCGGTCACGCTGATGGTGTTGGAGCGCCTGGTGCTCTCGCGCCTAGGGCGTCTTGGTTCGGACGTCTCGGCAGTAGGAGCGAGCGGAAATCTCGCGGCGCGAATCACGGTTCCGGGCGACGACGAGCTCGCCAATCTTGGCGGTTCGATCAATCGCATGCTTGCCGCGCTTGAAAAATCGCACGAAGACGGCGTCGCGCAAGGCGCCCGCGTGCGAATGCTGGTCGAGAGGATGCCTGCTGTTCTCTGGACCACGGACGTCAATTTGAATTTCGTCTCGACCATGGGCGCGGGATTGAAGTCGCTTCAGCAGCGGCCGAACGAAGTTTCCGGCATGAGCATCTTCGACTACTACGGGACGCGCGATTCCTCGCACGAGTCCATCGCGGCGCACCTTCGGGCAATCAACGGGCAATCATCCACTTACGTCACGGTTTGGCAAGGGCGCACATTTGAATGCCACACGGAGCCACTCCATGACGCGAACAACAACGTCGTGGGCGCCCTCGGTATTGCGCTTGATAGCACGGATCGAGTGCAGGCTCAGGAAGCGTTGCGGAAATCCGAATCGAGTTACCGGTCGCTGATTGAAGAGGCGCCCTATGGAATCTGCCGGTGTACGACGGACGGCGCGTTCACGCTCGTCAATCTAGCGCTCGTGCAGATGCTCGGCTGCGAAACCGAGCGGCAGCTTCTTGCCCTCAACCTCGGATCAGATGTGTTCGAAGTCCCGCAGGCCAATGCGAACTTTTTGGGCGAGCTGATCGAGCACGGAAGCGCGGAAGGCGTTGAAGCCCAGTGGAAACGCCGCGACGGAAAGTCGATCCAGGTTCACCTGGGCGGGCGCGCGGTGCGGGATGTCAGCGGCAAGATTGCGTATTTCGAAGTGATCGCGGAGGACGTCTCGGACCGAAAACATCTCGAGTTGCAATTGCGGCAGTCGCAAAAGATGCAGGCCATCGGGCAACTCGCCGGCGGCGTCGCGCACGATTTCAATAATCTTCTGATGGTCGTAAAAGGCCACCTCGAGCTGATTCTCTCGGGCATGAAGCCAAGCGATCCGCTATTCGCGCGGCTCGACCAGGTGCAGAAAGCTGCCAATCGGGCAAGCTCGCTGACACGCCAGTTGCTCGCATTCAGCCGCCAACAAGTGCTCCAGCGGCAAGTGCTCGACCTAAATTCCGTCGTTTCCGGAATGATTCAAATGCTTTCCCGGCTCATCGGCGAAAATATCGAACTGATTTTCCGTCCCGGCAGCGTCCTCGGCCGCGTGAAAGCAGACGCCGGTCAAATCGAGCAAATACTTCTAAACCTCGTCGTCAACGCGCGCGACGCCATGCCTACCCGCGGGCGCCTCACCATCGAAACGACAAACGTCGAGCTCGATGAATCCTACGCGCAGCGGCACACTGTGGTTAAGCCGGGGCCGTACGTCATGCTCGCCGTCAGCGATACGGGCATTGGAATGGACGCGGCGACGCAGGCGCGAATCTTCGAACCATTTTTCACCACGAAGGAAGCGGGCAAAGGCACGGGCCTCGGCCTCTCGACCGTATACGGCGTGGTGAAGCAGAGCGAAGGCTACATCTGGGTCTACAGCGAAGTGGGACACGGCACTACGTTCAAAATATACCTGCCGCTCGCCACCGACGCGGTGGAGATGGCGAAACCGCAGTTGTCGGCGCCTGCGCCGGCTCCCGGCACGGAAACGATTCTTCTCGTCGAGGACGAAGAGAGCGTCCGCTCGCTCGTCTGCGACTTCCTGAAAGGCACAGGACACACGGTGCTCGAGGCACAGGACGGCCCCGACGCCATCCGCATCGCCGAATCCCATAGCGGCAGAATCGATCTTCTGGTTAGCGACGTTGTGATGCCGAAGATGAACGGCCGCGAGCTTTCCCTCGAGCTGAAAAAGCAAATGCCGCATTTGAAAATTCTGTTTATCTCCGGGTATACCGACGACGCCGTTTTCCGCGCCGGCGTACTCGAGGGAGACGTTGCATTCCTGCAAAAGCCATTTACGCTCCGGGGTCTCTCCTCCAAGATTCGCGATGTCCTCGATGCCGACGCAGACCGCGAATTCTCCACCCAAACACAAGAGAACTCGTAAGCCCTGCCGAAACGGGTATCATCCCATCGTAAGAATTTAACCGGAGAGACCTGATGGCAAAGTTGGCTTTGGTGTATGGAATGCGGCTGTTCCCTCTCGACGAACTCGATACCGTGAACGAAGCGACCGTGGCGCTGAAGAATGGCAATACGGGTAGAGTCACGATGCATCTCATTGAAGGCAGCCGCGAGGAAATCGAAAAGACGCTGCGGCAGTCCGTGGACGCGTTCTTCGATTTGTATCCGGAGATCTAAGAAGTCAAAGTTGTTGATCCCGGAGCGGGTATCTCGTCAGGGCATGACCTCAGTCATGCCGCGAGACTAGTTGTCATCCCGAACGAAGTGAGGGATCTGCGGTTCGTTCGGAAAGGCTCTATTACGTTGTTACATCCCGAGCCGCTCAACTCAAATCAACACGACCGTCTGGCCCGTCAGATCAAACCGCTTCCGGCAACGAATATTCCGGCAGGCGACCATGTCGTCCACGCGAACCATGTAAGAGCGCGCTTTGTCGAAATGCGCGCGATCGTTTTCGTTCGCGCCGCGCGGTAGCTGGGCCTTCTTCGTGCGCGTCTTCCAGCGAACGGGATACGAATTCTCCTGGCGGCAATGCGGGCAATTGAGAGGAATCTGCTTCGTCTCTTCTTTTTCGTCGTAGAAATTTCTCTCGTCCATGGCACGCCCCCTCTCAGGACTTCGAATTCCAATCGTCAACGGTTGCGAAACGCAGCCCCGAATCCTTCCACCGCGGCAGCCAGAATTCCATGGCTCGAACCGTATGGCGCCGGTCGCCTTCGGCCACGTGGTGATCGCCGTCGTGCAGCAGGACAATATCGCCTCCGCTCACGCGTCGCAAGCGCTCAATCACGGGCTCGGCCGGCTGCACTTTCCAATCGCGCGCCCACTTCGACCACATGACGACGCCCACGATCCCAAGCGCGCCTGCCGTTCGATCGAGACTCGGCCCACGCCCGCCAAATGGCGGACGCATCCATCGCGCTTCACGTCCTGTGGCTGATGATATCGCCTCGCGGCATTTTGCCAGCTCATCGGCAACTTTGCGCGCAGAGTGGAAGGCCAGATTCGGATGCGTCTCGGTATGGTTGGCAACGGCATGGCCGCGTGCGACCACATCCGCGGCGATCTTCGGAAACTCGCGAACGCGCTGGCCAATCATGAAAAATGTCGCGCGCGCGCCGTGCTGTTCCAGGAGATCGAGCAGCGCAGGCGTTGCGGTTGGATTCGGACCATCGTCAAACGTGAGCGCGATGGCGCGGGAATCGCCGGTTCGCCGCCGCGTAGGGCCGAATAACTGCGAGGAGGGCACAAAAGCGCCCCACGCACCTATCGCCGCGAACGCTGCAGCCGTTCCCGCAACCGTCGCCGTTATTGCCGCCGGATCCATATTCCGAATTTTCGCACGCCGTGCGCCTCGGCGTCAGTCGAAGATTGTGGCCGGAGATTCTGATAGGATTCGCGCACTGGTTTGCAACGAATGCCAGAACTCGCGTCTCAATTTCATCCGCTTCCTGCGTGGGCCCGATGGGCCGCGCTCATTTGGCTTGCGATCTGGGTGCCAACGTATCTGTATTACTGGGGATCGAGCTCATTTCTCTTTCTGTGCGATCTGGCGGTGCTGCTCGCGTGCGCTGGAATTTGGACCAGCAACGCATTGCTTATTTCCAGTCAGGCCCTCAGTTCGCTCGTGGTCGATTTCGCGTGGACTGCGGATGTTGTGTGGATGCTGCTTTTTGGCCGCCATCTGATCGGCGGGACTGAATACTTCTTCGATCCGCTCTATCCGCTCGTCGTTAGGCTAATGAGCACGTTCCACATCGTACTGCCCATCATCTTGCTGCTGTCATTGCGACGAACTGGATACGACGCTCGCGCGCTGCGCCTCCAGTCGCTGATCGCCGTGGCCGCCTTGATTGCATCGCGATTCGCCAACCCTCACAAGAATATTAATTTTGCGTTCACCGACCCGTTCTTCGGCCGATCCTGGGGACCTGCGCCCGTTCACTTGGCCGTGATCCTGGTTCCATTGATTTTCCTCATTTACGTTCCCACACACATCGTATTGAAGCGCTGCTTCCGGCAATTCAGGAACGACTCCGAATGAAGTTGATTTCCTGCCCCAGAACTCGAGAGAGGCGTGCGCTACTCAGAATTGCGAATTGCGTGAACATCAATGCCAAGCTGCTGGCACTTTTTATAGAGGTGACTGCGTTCGAGGCCGAGGGCTTTCGCGGTGTTCGTCATATGGTTTCCATGCCGCTTCAGCTCTTCAAGAATCGTCCCGCGCTCGAAATGCGCGGATCTCTCTGCGAGCGTTCCCGTTGCAGAGGTTGACGCTACCGTTCCATCGCCCGTCCCGCCAGCCGGCCGCGCCTGCGGCAAAGCGAGCCGGACATCGCCAGCCTGAATCGTGTCGCCGGTTGAGAGCAATAGCACCCGCTCGATCACATTTCGCAGCTCTCGAACGTTGCCGGGCCAGGCATAATTTTCAAGCTCCTCGATTGCCTCCGCGGAAAAAGTCTTCGTCTTCCAGCTATTCTGATCGGCAACTTGCCTGGCGAAATGCGCAGCCAAAACCGGGATGTCCTCGCGGCGCTCGCGCAGCGGCGGCAGCATCAGCGGGAAAACATAGACGCGATGATAGAGATCCTCGCGAAACGATCCCTGCTTCACCTGATTCTCCAAGTCGCGGTGGGTGGCAACAATCACGCGAACATCCACCGGAGTTGGCCTATCTCCGCCGACGCGCTCAATCTCGCCTTCCTCTAACACACGCAACAACTTCGCCTGCATCGCGACCGGCATGTCGCCAATCTCATCAAGAAAAAATGTTCCGCGATGCGCCTGCTCAAATTTACCTACATGTCGCGAAGCGGCGCCGGTGAACGAGCCCTTCTCGTGGCCGAATAGTTCGGACTCCATCAATTCAGCCGGAATCGCCGCGCAATTGAGCGTCACAAACGGCTCGGAGCGCCGCGCGCTCTTCTCGTGGATCGTCCGCGCGACGAGCTCTTTCCCGGTTCCCGTTTCGCCCCGAATGCAGACGCGCGTTTCGCTCGCGGCCACGCGTTCGAGCTGCTCCATGAATTGCTTCATCGCCGCGCTTGCCCAGAGAATCTGGTGTCTGCCGAGGCGCTTTCTCAAGTCGCGATTTTCCAGTTCGAGGCGCGCTATGCGCAGGCTGTTTTCGATGGTGAGCAGAAGTTTTTCGGTGGAAATCGGCTTTTCGAGAAAATCGGCAGCGCCGAGCCGCGTGGCGCGCACTGCCATCTCAATCGTGGCTTGGCCGGACATCATGATTGCTGGAGTCGAAATTCCTGCGGCCTTCATATCTTCGAGGAACGCAATGCCGTCTTTCCCCGGCATCACCACGTCGGAAAGAATTACGTCAATTCGTTCAGCTTTAGCAATCTCGAGGGCCCGCGCCGCGTTGTCGCACACCGTAGCTTCATATCCGGCGAGTCGAAAGGCGCGAGCGAGAGAGGCGAGCGTGTTTGCATCGTCATCAATAATTAGAACGTGGGCTTTTGCGGCAGGCACCGAAGATCACTTCTCCTCGACAGGAGCAGGCGTCCCAGCGCCGACATCATCAGTGGTAGAGGCAGGAGTTTCCGCGTCAGTACCGGACGTTGTGTTTTCCATGTCAATGCCGGAGGCAGAGCTATCCGCGCTCGCATCCGTTTCCGGCGCGGGCGGCGGGATAGACTCGTGATGCTCGCGATGACTGACGGGAAGATCAATTCGGAATGTCGTTCCCACACCGGCTTCGCTGTCCACCGCAATCGTTCCGCCATGATCGCTGACCACCGACTGCACGATGGCGAGGCCGAGGCCGGTGCCGTGCTGCTTCGTCGTGTAATACGGCGTGAATAGCCGATGGCATTCTTCGGCAGTCAGGCCGGCACCCGAATCCGAAACCTCGAGCCGCACCGACGCATCGCGATGCGACGTGGTCAATGCGAGCATTCCGCCGCCGGGCATCGCGTCCATGGCGTTCAGAACGAGATTTTCGATGGCGCGCTGCAGCAGGACAGGGTCCGCTTGAATGACGGGCAGCGCTTCATCGAGATGCAATTCCGTAGTGATCGGCGGCCTGCCAACACCGCTGAATTGCGCCTCGTAGAGCTTCATCACGTTGCGAACGACGTCGTTCAGGTGCACTGGGCTCAACACCGGCGGAGGCATTTTGGCGAAATCGCTGAACCGGCCAACGATGGCCTTCATATTTTCGATTTCAAATAGCAGCGTCGAGGTCGATTCGCGGAAAACCTCGTCGAATTGTTCGGGATTGTGTTCCCGCGCGCGGCGCAGGTTTTCGACGGTGATTTGCAGCGGGAACAGCGGATTCTTCAGCTCATGCGCCAATCGGCGCGCCAATTCGCGCCACGCAGCCACGCGCTCCGATTGAACGATTCGGTCGCGCTGTGCGACAAGCTGTTCGCTCATCTGATTGAACGCGAGCGCCAACTGCCCGATCTCATCCCTCGATGTGACTGCAACCCATGTATTCAGGTTCCCCGCCGCAATTTGCTTGGCGCCCTCGACCAGCTTCCTCACCGGTTGAGTGACTCGCGTCGCGCCCCACCAACTCAACAGCGCTCCGAGAAGTATGCCCAGGACTGTAACGCCGACTGACAAAAGAATGATTCGCCGCTCGACGCCAACGCGCTCGCGTTGCGAACTGCCGACCAGCAGCACGCCAAGCAACTCACCATTCCGCCCCTTGAGCGGCAGCACGTGGAAAGATTCCGCGCTTGCTGGATCTGCACTCCAATTAATTGCCATCATCTGCTCGACCGGATGTTGGCGCTCCTTCTCGACGAGCGGTGCCAGCCGTTCGGCCTGTTCGAACGGCCCGTTCGCATCAATCAAATCCACGGCCGAGAAATTCGGATCAAGATTGCGATAGAGAACGGCGCGCAGTCCCTCGGGAAGCGCCAGAGTGCCAAGAAATTCCTTCCCGAGTTTCTCTCCGCCGACGACGTAAAGATTTTTATCGCCCACACGCAAAGTCGCGACAGCGAGCAGCCCGAGCGCAGGCCCTGCTTCCGTATCCACGCGCGTCAGAAACGCGCCGCGAGACGCCCAGTCTTCGGGCTGAGCCACCCATTCCAGCTTGTATCCGAACCGTGATGGCCAATCGGCGGATGAGATGATTGAACCGTCGTTATTGACGAAATCGAGGAAATCGAGCTGGTGCGAATTTGCAACGCCGTGCGCGTCGTTCACGTAGATGGATACGTCGGCATTCGGCCGGCTCAACTCGATTGCCATCCGGATCGTCGCTTCGCCGTCCGCGATTCCGCGCACTTGCAGCGCAACCTCTTGGCCGCGCCTCTGATATTCACGTTGAAATTGAGCGACGAGCGCTTCGGTATGGCGATTGTCCATCTGATCAAAAGCGTGGCGCGTGGTGATCGTTACGCCCGTGGCCACCAGGCCCACGGCGAGCACCACGAAAAATGTGAACAGCCAAAAAAGTTTGGCTCGAAACGTCACTGCGCTTCCCCTTCAATCCAAACGTCGGCGAGTTGCCAACCGCCGAGAGCGTTTCCCGCGCGAATCTCCCAGTTCCTCACCCGATTTCCCACGCCGTATGTCCGCGGCAAATGCACGAGCGGCACAACGCGAAAACCATCGAGTGCCGCTCGTTCCCGGACATAAATTTCTTCCGCGCTCGCCGGATTTGGCAATGGTTCAACGTCCTCGCTCGATGCTGCCGGTAGGGCGCTCAACAAATCGCTAAGCGCCTCGCGCGGCTCGGGCGAGGACATGCGCAACCGTACGAGCCGCGCATCGAAATCTCCCGGCCTTGTCGCAGCCGGTATCGCGCGCGCGGCGATCGAAATTCCCGCCGCCCGGGCGTTCACCGTGACTCGCTCCGCGATTGACTGTTCGAGGGCCTCACCAGAATCATATCCCAAGACCAGAGCAGGCGTGGGCTTGATGTGCTCCCAGAGTGAATGCGCGACGGCAGGATCGGCTGATGCGGAAAACAGAGACGCGGTGCCGCTCAGCCATTCCGGCAGCAGGCTCGCCGCCGCTTCGCCCTGCTTCTGCAAAATAAAATTGACGATGGCGCCCCTGTCAATTGAGCGTGCCAACGCTTCGCGCACGCGAGCGTCCTGCACAGCCTTGCGATCCGTTTGAAATACCAGCGCCAAAAGATCCGTCGGGACCGTGACGCTGACGCGAAGTTTGTCGTCCGCCGCCCGCCGAACCATATCCGGCGGCAAATCCACTAAGTCCGCTTTGCCGAGTTGGAGATCAATCGTGCGGGCCTGCGATGAAATGCCCATCGTGAGATCCACGGAATCCAAAAACGGACGACCCGCCCAATAATCCGCGTTGGCGGACAAGACAGCGTGTTTCCCGGCCTGCCAAAAGGTAATCCTGAACAGCCCCGTTCCGACGCTAATTCCGTCGTCTCCGCGCCTCGCGAGCGCGTGCCGCGGCTCGGCGAGGAGAAATGGAAGATCAGGAGTCGGAGTGCTCGTTTCGATGCTCACGCCGTCGGATGAACTGCTGACGTGCCACGATGGATCAACATTTGCAAGCGCCGCAACTGCGGAGCTAGGCGTGAGCGGCGAACCATCGTGAAAACCCACGCCGGGCCGCAAGTGAAAATTCCACTGGCGGGCGCCGGGATCGTGATCCCACGAGCTTGCGAGCCCCGGTTGCGGCACACCGTTTGCGTCGAGAACGACGAGCGTCTCGAACACCAGAGGAAGAAGATCTATTTTCGCGCTCGTCTCGGCGGCGTTCACGGCGCTCTGCGCGGGATCAAGCGAGGCAACGCTCGCGCCAATTTCGACCCGCAGCGTCCCACCGTATCGCGGGCGCTCCGCGGCGCGAAATCCCAGGAGCGCAATCGCGCTAACGATTGCAGGATACAGATACGATCGAAGCTTCATACGTTCCCGTCAGAAGATTTCGTGAGATCACGCGCGCCGACTGACGATCACTCGAAGGCCACAGAACAAGCACCGGGCCAGCATAATCGAGCGGCTTGCCCAGAGCTGCGAGTTGCTGATCCGCCAGAGTGTACGCGCGGATCGAATCCGGCTGCGTCCAGTCGCCGGTGCCGCTGGCGAGCAACAGCGAATTCACGCCGCACACGGAGCCGAGCCTGACAGCCTCGACATCTTGCCCGCTGATTTGAACGGTCGCGCCAGCCAATTGCGCAAGCCCAGACTTATCCTGCGCTGTTTCCGAACATTGAATTGTTTCGGGATGATCGAAACGGCCGCTGCACTGAACTCCCGGCAAAGTCGCGCTCTGCGCTTCGAGATCAATCTTGCCGCGCACATCGCGAGGCCACGGCTTGGCATGCGCAATTGTCACAGCTCGATCGGGCTGCGATTGCGACGACGCGCTCTTATAGAAAGCCAATCGCTCCGGCTCGAGAATCACGAGAGCAAATCCGCCATTCGCATCGCCCGCGACGGCCGCAAAATCAAGAATCTTCCCAGGCTGCTGCCAGATAATTTGCCGCTGCAGAAAAATCGCCGGCTCAGACGTAGCGGCAGGCGCAGCCGCAAACCGCGCGACACTCACAATCGCGACCTGCTCTTCGTCACCTCGATGAATTACCGCCGCTAATACGTAATCTTGCATGTTCTCTGAGAGCGTCACGTCGATCGCTGCGCCGGACGCTGTCGACCGGGACAATGCAAATCCACGATGTTGAAGATTTATTTCCAAGGCCGCGCGAATGCCGGCGACGGCCGCGGAATCGAGCGATGAGAGATTCTTCACCGTCAGTGAAATCGCAGCGCGAGGCATGAGATCTCCGGCAATCTTCGAGCCGAGCGAGTCCACTGCCGAATCCCACCAGTGCGCGTCTTGAGGAACGGGAGCTGCAACGGCGATGGACGAATTTGTGAGCAAGAGTAGCGTCGGGAGGAGAAGCAGCCGGCGGGCAGCCCGCATCGTTGTGCGCCAAGCGTTCGTAATTCGTCATGATAGCACACGGAGAATGCGAGCTCGCGCGACGACGCGGCGACGGGACGGTAAGAACATCATTCACGAGGACGCACGCGAGACCTGAAACGTGTAAATCGAAAATGGAGATTCGCGTTTCGCCCGAGCCGCTGGCAGGGCGGTTTCGCTGCGGCGAAAACGAAACCGCCCGCAAGGGTTTTTGCCAGCGTTTACATCCGCACCGGTCCCCGATCTTCGACGCGAACCGGCGAGGAATCCTCATGGGAGTCGCGCCCGGCCATTCACCGCGCGTTCGACAGAGCGCCGAACCGGCAGCGCCACTTTCGCGCCGCGATTCAATCGTTCAAGCTCCAGCGCCAGATAAATGTCGTATCCCACCATCGCGATCATCGCGACTAAGCCAAGACCACTCACCGCAAACAATAACTTGAGAAACAGCATGGCGCCTCCTTCACTCACCTCGTCTTTACCTAATGGCGTGCTTGCCTAATCGCGTCCTTTGCTCATCGCCCCGCCGCATCAAGCCGCAAACGCCGCGCATGAATCGGAACCACTCGTTGCGGCGCCGCCGCGACACGCGCCGCTGGAGTCAACGCGGCGAGCGGCGCCGGATGCGTCGCAGGCATCAACTTCATCAATCCCCACAAGCTCAGCCACTCCAGCAACAGCGCAAACGAAACCGAAACCAGCACCACCATCGCCAATCCAGCAAACTGAAAAGCGGCTTCCATCGGCATCTCCCTCTTTCGGCCCCAATCTGCAACTCAAATCTGCGATGCCTGTTTCGCAACGCCCGATCCGCGCCTTCGACCAGCACAATCGCACGCCGCTCTCCAAATCGAATTTGCTGAATTTGAGCCAGTTAGAAGCCGCAGCCGCCCTATGCAACGTGGGGCCAGCGACACGCCGTGGATTCCAAGACGCAACAATGCTCGAACGATGCAGGATTGCTATAATATCTGCGGCGGGGAATTCGATGAATCGCGCCTCTGGAATTCGGCTTGGCAAGATACTCGGGATTCCGATCTATCTGCATCCAAGCTGGTTTATAATTTTCGCGCTGATCACGTTCTCGCTGGGCACGCAGTTCACGGCGCAGCATCCGTCCTGGAGTCCGGCGCAACACTGGGTCGTGGGAATCGCGACGGCCATACTTTTCTTCGGTTCTGTCGTATTCCATGAGCTCAGCCACAGCGCCGTCGCGCTCCGCTATCGCCTGCCGGTGGCTTCCATCACCTTGTTCGTATTCGGTGGAATTGCGCGCATCAGCGCGGAGCCGTCGAGCGCAAAACAAGAATTCAACATCGCCATCGCCGGACCAGTCTCCAGCTTTTTCCTCGCGGGAGTTTTCTTTCTCATTAGCAGAGTTGTGCCCGGCAACGAAATCGTCCTCGCCACAACCACATGGCTTTGGCAGATTAATTTCGCTCTCGCGGCGTTCAATCTTCTCCCGGGGTTCCCTCTTGACGGCGGCAGAATTTTCCGTTCGATTGTGTGGGGCATCACGAAGGATTTCAGGCGGGCCACGCGTTACGCCTCGGGCTCAGGCCAACTTCTCGCCTACCTGATGATTTTTGGTGGCATCTGGCAATTCGTCAGCGGCAATCGCTTCGGCGGGCTTTGGCTCGCGTTCATCGGCTGGTTTCTGCTGAACGCCGCGCAAGAAAGTTACGCGCAGGTGGAAGTGCAATCGGTGCTGGCGGGCGTGACCGCCGGAGACATTATGTACAAGGACGTGCCCACCGTCGGGCGGGACATTTCGCTCTCCGATTACGTTCACGAGGTCCTGCGAACCGGCCGCCGCTGCCACATCGTGACGGGCGCAGGCACTCCCGTCGGCCTGGTCACGCTTCACGCCGCTCGCGCGGTTCCGCGCGATGAATGGGACACAACTTCAGTGCAAGCGGCGATGATCCCGATTGACAAGATTCAATGGGCCGCGCCAACTGATCCGGTGCTCAAAATCCTCGAGCGCATGCAGCGCGAAGACGTCAATCAGATGCCGGTCCTAGATCAAGGGAACATCGTGGGAATCATCGGCCGCGATTCGATTCTGGGCGCTCTGCAGACACGAATCAGCGCCTCCAATCTTTCGGGGCAATCGGCAGGGCATTAGACGGCAGGCGCTCACTGGATTCGGGCAGATAGCATGGCGTCACATCATCGCCGCGGAGGAAAATGGCAATGAGTACCGGAAGCAAAAATGCGGTCTCGACAACGTTACGGGTCGCAATATTCATCGCGATCGGAACGACGTTCTTGCCTATGTCCGCGATTGCCCGAGGCAAGGTCGCGAATGACCCGGCGCCGCAAAAGGAGCTCGAACCTCCCCACCATGACCCGCAAGAGGCCGTCGCCACCGGGTGTCTCTATCGTCGCGACAAGCCGGGCGATTTTGCTCTCACCACTCGCGATGCAAAGCTTTATTACGTAGAGAGTTCAACCGTAGACCTCGCCGCACATGTCCGGCACACCGTGACGATCACAGGCACTTTCGTGCCGGACAAAGATACTAAGGACGACCCGGACAAGAATCATGAAGTGCCAACAATTTCAGCCACAAAGCTCGAAATGATCCGAAAAACCTGCCACTAGGATTTCCGGCAACGAACTAAGTTAAGAGGCAGCACGCCAGGCTATTGGGATGCAGTGCGGGTGTCGCGCAAGAGAACTACGTCGGAGACAACGTGCATGCGCGCGATGGCGAGCGACTTGCCGTCGGTCGAGAATTGAAACGCGCGGATTCGATCGGACGTAAAGTTCGTCAACCGGTGACCCGGCGAGCCATCGAGCGGCTGCTCCCAAACGTTTCCGACGCCATTTTCGACGATCGTGTAAGCCACGGCCTTCCCGTCCGGAGTGACGGCAATGGGACGAGCGATGTCACCGCGGGCGTCGAGATACTTTGTGGACGCTTCGGAGTTCGCGTTTACGTCAACGAGAGCTACCTTGTTCGTGCTCGTTTGCGTGGCAGGATCGGCTGTCGTCTCGATCTCCGGCATCCACCTGCCGTCTGGAGAAAAATTCACTGCGCCAACCATAAATCCGTTGGGAAGTGCGGTGGCCTTGACGAGCTCCGGAGAGCCCCCGTCGATGGGCATTTTCATAGTCCGATATTCAGCGGCGTCCACATAGTAGAACGATGCCGCATCCGGCGAGCAGAGCGGGAGTACGTCGTTCTTTCCGGTCGTAAGCTGCTTTGGACGAGACCCATCCGCTTCCACGCGCCAAATGTTGTATGAGGTCTTCGCCTGCCGAAGATACGTGCTGAAGAGAACGGGCCCGCCTCGGCCGCAAGCCGACGTCGACTGTATCGTCTCAGATGGGTCACTCAGAAGAATCGCTTGCCGGCTGCCATCGGGAGACATTCGCAGGATCGAAGTCGTCGTGGCGACGATCAAATCTCCATGCGCGTCCCAATCCACACCTCGGACTTCGGCCTGATTGGGAAGGCCCGAAACCGCCGCCGGCGCTCCCTTACCGGCCAAAGGCTGTAGGAAAACGGAACCGGACTGTTGCCGCTGGATCGAGACCATCGCTTTGCCGTCGCCAGAAAGGCTTAGCGTTTGATAGCCGTGTGTGTCGTTTGTAAGTGATTGGAACCGGCCCCCGGGATACGAAACAAATCCGATTTGCTGGTTTGTTGCTCCCGAAGTGCGATCGGCGTAGTTCACGATAAGTCCCCGACCGTCGGGAGTCCACGCCAAGTCGGTGAAAATCCTGTCGGTAAACGACGTGAGCGGAGTGTCCTTGCCGTTCGCAAAGTCGAACGCGCTGATTTGCCCCTGAGCCTTGCCCTGGGAATACGAAATAAAGGCGATTCGCATTCCGTCGGGCGACCAAGAGAGAGTGTTTGGAA
Source organism: Acidobacteriota bacterium (assembly GCA_003152355.1). GTDB lineage: Bacteria > Acidobacteriota > Terriglobia > Acidiferrales > UBA7541 > Palsa-147. The sequence goes on from PMAA01000101.1 coordinate 27,672, forward strand.
GAGGAAGCGGAGCGATCTGAAGTATCTTTTCGTCGCTCCCGTCCAAACTGGACGAAAGGAGACGATATTTCCCAACCTCTGGATCGTTACCGCGCACGTACGCCATGCGCTTGCCATCCGGCGAAAGGGCCGGGCCGGCATCGACGTCCCGGAGCAAAAGTTGCGGCGTTCCCCCCAGCACCGGCATTCGATAGACGCGGAATACGTTTTGGGTGGCATCCGTCGCTTTGCGGTAGAAGATATAGTTTCCGTCCGGAGAAAAGCTCGGGCTGCGAATAGCAAAAGGATCAGGCTCGAGAACCTGCGTGTTGCTGTCGGTCGGCACGTTTCGAAGCCACAGGCTTTGTTTTCCGTTATCGTCAACCACGCTCACGACGTATTTCCCGTCCGGGGAAATCGCCGCAGCCACAGCCTTGCCCGAGTTTGTGACTTGCGTGACGGCGAAGCTTTGAAACGGAATCGTCACCGTTCGGTTCGCGAAAAGTGAATAGAGGCCGTATCCCGCGCCGGCAATCAGCAGCAGCGCAACGACAATTCCGCCCATGAGCGCGCCTTTGTGCTGCTTCGCCGCCGCGACGACTACAGAACTCCCGGACGCGTGCGCAGCCTGCGCCTGCGGGGCTGCGGCGGCCGACGCAACCGTGCCTGAGCCGGTGGAAGCGGGCAGCGTCGCTGAAGATCCCGATTGCGCGGAATGCGCGCCACTGAGCGCGCCCGAAGCAGTATCGCGCTGCATGCGCTGCAAATCAGCGCGCAGATCGGAAGCATGCTGATATCGCAGCTTCGCGTCTTTCTCGAGGCACTTGTTGATGATCCGCTCGATTTCAGGAGGCACCGACGGATTCAACCGCACTGGCGCGACGGGCGCGCGATTCAATATCGCGTCGAAAATTTCAACCGAGCTATTCCCGCTGAACGCCTGGCGTCCAGTCGCCATTTCGTAAATCACGGCGCCGAACGAAAAAATATCCGTACGCGCATCCACTTCTCGTGCGCGCGCCTGTTCGGGCGACATGTAAGCGACTGTGCCGACAGCTGCGCCCGGCGTCGAGATATTCTTGTCAACAAGCGTCGCAGCAGTAGCCGAATCGAGGGTCACGCCCTTCAGCGGCACGAGCTTGGCCAATCCGAAATCGAGAATTTTCGCCTGTCCGCGCAACGTAATGAAAATATTTGCAGGCTTGATGTCTCGGTGGACGATCCCTTCGCTGTGCGCCGCGTCGAGCCCGTCGGCGATCTGCGTCGCGATTTCGAGCAGCGATTCGGTTTCGACCGGCGCGCCGGCGATGCGATGCTTCAGCGTCTCGCCCTTGAGCATTTCCATCGCGAGATAGGGACGCCCATCGTGCTGGCCGATCTCGTAAATCGTGCAGATGTTCGGATGGTTCAGTGCGGAAGCAGCGCGAGCCTCGCGCTGGAAGCGTTCGAGCGACTGTGGATCAGCAGATAAATCGTCCGGCAGGAACTTGAGCGCCACGCGGCGGCCGAGATTGAGGTCTTCGGCCTCGTAGACCACACCCATCCCGCCCCCGCCCAGTTTCGACAGGACCCGATAATGCGAAACGGTGCTGCCAATCAGTGAGGAAGAATCGGTCACGGGCGCGCCATCGGATGAGCTAACATCACACTCCCGATGCGCGCCGAATGTTAGTTCAGTGATGGGATGAAGTCAACGCGCGGCGCAGATC
>PMAA01000154.1 GCA_003152355.1 Acidobacteriota bacterium
ACCGCATCGCCTGGAATCTTGCGCCGAAGAACCCATCCCTTACGCGGCATCTTTCCTCTCTCCTACTTCTGCGCGGCTTTTGGCCGCTTGGCGCCGTATTTCGAGCGCCCTTGCTTGCGATTCTCGACCCCAGCGGCATCGAGCGTGCCGCGAACGATGTGATAGCGGACGCCCGGCAAATCCTTCACGCGGCCGCCGCGNNGCTCCTGCAGGTTGTGGCCGACTCCGGGAATGTAAGTCGTGACTTCAGCGGCGTTCGTCAGGCGGGCTCGAGCAACTTTGCGAAGAGCGGAGTTCGGTTTCTTCGGCGTTTGCGTATAGACGCGCACGCACACGCCTCGCTTCTCCGGACAGCCTTCCAGCGCCGGAGACTTCGTCTTCGTTCGCATCTTCTCGCGGCCCTGACGAACCAATTGCGCAAAAGTCGGCACGCTACTTCCTCCAGATCCGTTGAAACTTTTGGTCTGCTGCAGCATACATCACCGCACGATTGTTGCGAGGTGACAGAACAGAAAAGCGAACTGCGCCCCCCGAAGGAAACTGCACGTTGCTCCGCACAGACATTTCCGCGCGTTCGCGTGAAATTCGTCTGGCAAATGCGGAGAGGCTTCTACGGCTTTGCGGGGCTGGCGCCCCATTTCGGCCGTTCTTCCTTTCCCGTTCCTTCGTGCTCTGTTCCGGGGAGGAAGACCTAAATCACCGCGACCCACCACAAGGCCCGAGGGCCTCAATACAACCGCGCAAGTATAGGAAATAGTTCTAGTTTTGTCAACTCGGTTGTCGTGGAACCTCTATCGCTTCCGTGGCTTGCGGGCGTGTCTCAGATTCATACGACGCGAAATGACCGATCGAACGGCTCGAAAGCATCACTCTTCGCACTTTTTAGAAAATATCGCGTCGGACATCAACAGTGCCCATACGTTTTACATAAGCTATTTACTTTAATTAACTTACGGAGTTGCGACCGCCGGTCATCACCGGATTTTGCGAACCTTTTCCGACCATGTTCAATTCTATGCTGGAAACTGTTTGCCGCGATTGCTTTACTGCCTTTGCAAGGGTGCTCTACACTGGCGGCTCGATTTAAATAAACGATGGCTCGTCTAATATTCAAGATCTCAATCGCGGTCCTCATCGCCCAATTCTTCGCCGGCGCGCTTTCTGCCCAGACCTCTACTCCACTGAAAATCCAATCTGATTCCCACAACCTCTCTCCAAAATCCACGGCTCCCGCTCAGAGCAAAACTGCTTCGGAAGCAGCCAAGCCCGATCATTCGCCCGATTATTCAAACGAACCGTTCGTCATCGAAGAATATTCGACCGTCGTTCGTTTCGAAAATGACGGCACCGGTGAACGCGCTCTCGATGTCCGAGCGCTGGTTCAAAACGATACAGGCGTCAAGCGCTTGAGCGAACTCGTCTTCGGCTACGACGCGGCTAATGAGAAGGCTGGAGTGCGATATCTCCGCGTGAAGCATCGTGACGGATCCACCGTCACCGCAGACGCGGATGCCGTCACAGACTCGACTCCGGAAATTTTGCGCGACGCGCCCTCCTACTCAAACTTCAAAGAGGAACACGTGAAAGTGCCGCCTCTTCAAATCGGCGACGTCCTCGAATACGGAATTTTCACGAAAATCGTCAAGCCCTTCGCAAACGGACAATTTTGGTACGACCACAATTTCATTGACGCAGCCGTCGTTCTCGACGAGCGCCTGGAAATCAATCTTCCGGCAGGACGCAAATTGATTCTTCGCTCCGCCGATCCTCATTTCACGCAACACGAAACCGGCGGGCGAAAAATCTACGAGTGGAAGCGTGCGAATGTTTCCGTGCAGAGCGCCGCCGACTCGAACGACGGCAGCGCCAATCCGCCGCCGGCAAAGCCCGGCGCCGGTGGTCCCGATACGCCAGCAATCGAGCTGACTTCGTTCGCAACTTGGGAAGAAGTCGGGAAATGGTACTCAAGCCTGCAGCATGACCGTTCCGCCGTGGCGGCCGAGGTTCGCACACAGGCTCTCGCGTTAACGAGCGCACATGAGAAGCAGACCGAGAAGATTCAAGCGCTCTACGATTTCGTTTCGCAGAAAATCAAATACGTGAATTTACCGCTCGGCGTCGACGGCTACCAACCACATACGCCCGCCGAAGTTCTCACCAATCAGTACGGCGATTCGAAGGACAAGTATGTATTGCTCGCCGCGATGCTTGAGGCCATCGGCGTTCATGCAGACGCCGCATTGATACCGCTCGCGCGCAAGGTTGATCCTCTCGCTCCATCTCCTTCGCAATTCGATCACGTCATTACAAACATTCCTCTGAGCGCCGGAGCGGCCGAGTCCATTTGGATGGACGCAGGTTCGGGCGTAGCGCCGTTCCGGTACCTAATACCAAATCTCCGCGGCAAAAAAGCGCTTGTGATCTCTGCGTCGGGCAACGCAAGTCTCGCGCAAACGCCGAAGAGCCCTCCATTTCTCTCGACGCAAGAAGTCACCGTCGAGGGCCGCTCGAGCGATCTCGGCAAATTGACGGCGAAGATTCACTACCGTCTGCGCGGCGACAACGAATTCGCATTCCGCAGCGCCCTACGCCGCGCGCCCGAGAGCCAATGGAAACAAATCGGCCAGACAGTCGCCGTACTCGACGGATTCCACGGCGAAGTCTCCAAGATCGAGGCGAGTGACGTGGCTTCAACCGAGAAGCCGCTTGAATTGACCCTCGACTATACGCAGAAGGGCTTTCTCGACTGGACGGCGCCGTCGTCCAAATTTCCCGTTCCGTTGCCTGCGCTAGGAATGCCCGACCTGCCGGCAGAAAAAAACGCTCCAATTTCACTCGGCTCGCCGTTGGCCGTCACGCTTCGCCTCAAGCTGACATTGCCCTCAGGCGATACCATTCACGCGCCCACAGGCATCGCCGTCACGCGAGATTACGCGGAGTATCACTCGAGCTACACGGTGGCCGGCGACGTCATCACCGTCGAGCGCACCATGCGCTTCAAAATGCGCGAATTGCCCGCTTCGCGCGCGGACGATTACCAGGCATTTACGCGCGCCGTTCTCGCCGACGGCAGCCAGCACGTCTCCGTCGAAAATCCGAACGCGAGCGCCACGAAAATCCCCGAGTCCGCAACGGCGGCGGAATTAGTCGAGACCGGAACAGCGGCGCTTGACGCGGGCGACGCCCGTCTCGCGCTCGGGCTCCTGAGCCGCGCATCCGAGCTCGAGCCAAATCGTAAGGACGTTTGGAGTGGGGTAGGTCTCGCGCACCTGCGCCTCAACGAATACGCCGACACCATCGCAGCCTTCAAAAAGCAAATTGAAATCAATCCCAAAGATGAAACCGTGTACGACTTTCTCGGCGTCACGCTCGTGCAACAGCAGAAACTCGATGAAGCGGCCCTCGCCTTTCGCAAACAGATCGAGCTAAAGCCTCTCGATAAGTTCGCTCACGCTTCGCTCGGCTTGCTGCTCGTTCAGCAAAAGAAATACGCCGAAGCCATTCCCGAACTCGAAAAGGCCGCCGTTCTCGCGCCTGACAATTCACAATTGCAGCTCACACTCGCCGACGCGTATATAAATGCCGGCAGGACCAAAGATGCCGTCGCGGCGTTCGATAAAGCCGCAAAGATATCGCCCACTCCGGAAATCTGGAACAACATCGCCCAACTGTTGGCGCAAAAAGATCTCGATCTCGAAAAAGCCGATCAATATGCCGGCTCAGCCGTCGATGCAGCCACAGCGTCTTTGAAAACGGCCGATCTCGATCACCTCACCGGCGACAACCTCGCGCAAGTGCAGAATCTCGGCGCCTACTGGGACACGCTCGGCTGGATACGCGTCCGCAGCGGAGATTTCGATAGTGCCGAGACTTATCTTCGCGCCGCATGGAAACTCACGCAGAACGGCGGCGTCGGCGATCACCTCGCCCAACTCTACGAAAAGCGCGGCCAAAAAGTTCTTGCGGTGCAAACGTACTTGCTGTCGATATCTGCGCCGCATTCGCCTAAAGAAACCCAGGCGCGTCTTTTGGCGCTCGCTGGCGAAGGAATCGCAACTGACGAGAGGCTGAAGCAGGCGCGCGCCGATCTCGCTTCTGAACGAATCTATTCCGTCAAAACTTCCGGCGTGGAAGGCGTGGATGCTGATTTCTGGCTGCTGCTCGTTCCTTCCAGCGACGGCGCACATGCGGAAGCCACGAAGTTCATCCATGGCAGCGATTCATTGCGCAACGCGGGTGATGCTCTTCGAGCGGTTGATTTCGGCGCGATGTTTCCGAGCGCCTCTCCGGCAAAACTCGTCCGCCGCGGAACGTTGGCATGCACGACGAAAGCAGTGGATTGCACCTTCATCTTGAATCGCCCTGAAGAAATAAGCAGCGTGGAGTAATTAATTTCGATGCAGGTAAAAATGTAATCGCGTGTTTTCAGCGCGCTAAATACGGGCCCGCGGCTACTTGAACTCCAGGACTTCCTTTTCTTTCAAAGCCGAGAGGTCCTCAATTTTCTTCGTTTCCTGGTGCGTGACTTTCTCAAGCTCTTCGAGAGTCCGCTTCTTGTCGTCTTCGCTGATCTTTTTTTCTTTCTCGAGCTTTTCGACAGCCTCTTTGACGTCGCGGCGAATATTGCGGACGGCCGTGCGGTGATTCTCGAGCACTTTGTGAATGTGCTTCACAAGATCTTTGCGGCGCTCTTCCGTGAGCGATGGAATCGGCACGCGAATCACTTTGCCGTCGCTCGCCGGATTTAGCCCGAGATCGGAAGTGCGAATCGCCTTATCAATCATCGCAACCGCGCTCGGATCCCACGGCGAAATCACAATCACAGTCGGATCGGGCACGGAAAGAGTCCCGAGCTGATTCACCGGCATCGGCGTGCCGTGATAATCCACGCGAATCGAATCGAGCAGCCCGGTGTTCGCGCGGCCCGTCCGAATGGTCGCCAGTTCCTTGCGAAAATCCTCAACCGCTTTTTCCATGCGCGTTCGAGCCTGCCCGAGCGCGTCTTTGGTTGATTCAATCGTCGTCATGGAATCTTCGTCTCCATGTTCACTTCTATCACCGTCTCCGAATTTCGCACCGTGCCGCTCACTCCGCCTGGACCAGCGAGCCCACTTTTTCGCCAAGCACCACACGCTTTAAATTTCCCGCCACATTCATATTGAACACAATAATCGGCATCTTGTTGTCCATGCAGAGCGAGATCGCCGTCGAATCCATCACTGAAAGCCCTTTTTTCAGGACGTCGATATACGTGATGCGGTCGAAGCGCCGCGCGGTCGGCACCAATTCGGGATCAGCGTCGTAGACGCCATCCACGCGCGTCGCTTTCAGAATTACTTGCGCTTTGATTTCCATTGCACGCAACGCCGCCGCGGTGTCGGTCGAAAAGTAAGGGTTTCCAGTTCCCGCTGCGAAGATGACTACGCGATGTTTCTCGAGATGGCGTGTGGCACGCCTGCGGATGAATGGCTCCGCCACCTGGTGCATTTCGATGGCGCTCATCAGCCGCGTGAAGCAGCCCATCTTCTCGAGCGCGTCCTGCAGCGCGAGCCCGTTGATCACGGTCGCCAGCATGCCCATGTAGTCGCCTGTGGCGCGGTCAATCGCCAGCGATTTCTGCCGGACCCCGCGAAAAATGTTACCGCCGCCCACCACGATCGCTACGTTCACGCCCAGATCGTGAATCTGCTTGATCTCTTTCGCAATCACGACCACAGTCTCGGCGTGGATTCCGGAATCCATCGGTCCTTGCAGCGATTCGCCTGAAATCTTCAGCACGATCCGCGTAAAAACCGGCTGCCTTTTTTTATCGATTGGCTGTTTCGAAGCCTGCGCTTTGGCCATGCGGTAAGGGCATCCCCCGCGCCCGCGCGCATTCTAGCAGAGAATCCGGCGTGCGACATCCGTACGCATCAGTTTGTTCTTGGCTGGTTTTGAATGAGGCGAAGCGCCCTGCTATTCGCGCCGGGATCCCGGGCGCCTCGTTCTCGCGGCAGAAACTCTATTGTTCCGTGGGCGTCTCGGGCGCTTCAGGAGTTGCTGTGGTCGACGGCGGCGGGGCTTGCGCTCCATCCATCTCGCCGACCTTAAACCGTGCAAAACGGCGAATCGCAACATTCTCCCCAAGCTTGGCAATTGCCGCGTCCACAAGCTCCTTCACCGTCAAGCCTTCGTCGCGAATGAAGTGCTGCTCGTAGAGGCAATTCTCTTCGTAGAATTTTTCCATCTTGCCGGTGACGATTTTCTCGATCACGTTGTCCGGCTTTCCAGTCGCGCGGGCCTGCGCCTTATAAATGTCGCGCTCGCGTTCGAGAATCTCCGGCGTCACCTCTTCGCGCTTCAGAAAGCGCGGATCCACCGCCGCAATGTGCATCGCCACGTCGTGGCATAGCCGCTGAAAATCGTCCGTCCGCGCCACGAAATCGCTCTCGCAGTTGA
>PMAA01000248.1 GCA_003152355.1 Acidobacteriota bacterium
GCAGGATGCCGGCGCGACGAGGAGAAAACCAAGCAGCGCGCGCATGTCGCACGGACGGTACGTTTTTATAAACTTATAAGGAGGCGTTTCCTTTTGGAACTTCGGTTGACACTCGCACGCTCGCGGCGTTGGCGCGAGTGCTACTGTTAAGGGGAAATGAGTATTAGNNGCGAAGCTGCATTTGGATCGGATGCAGTTTGCGGACCGGCTTCCTTTGCAAGTGAAATGCTGGAATTGTAGCAAGACGGTGAAGCTAGGGTCGCCGGCGAGCGCGGATCTTGATTCGGCTTCCGATGCGCGGCCAGATTCGGCTGCTGCCGTCGGGGTAAAGCCGCCATCGAAGAAGAAGTTGGATTCACCTTCCGCTAACAGCGCAGATTCGCTTTCCAAGCACCCGGTCGATTCGGCGTCGAATCACACAGTACATTCAGCGGGCAATCACAGGGCAGATTCACCAGCCAACCAGAAAGTCGATTCGCTGTCCAATCAACGCGTAATTTCGGCTTCCTCTCGCAAAGTAGATCCGCCGTCTAATCAAAAAACTGATTTGGCATCTGTCGCGGCCCTGGATTCGCCCTCCGCTACGAAAGTAGATTCCAGAGCTGCCGAGGGGCGGGTTTCTCGATCCGCGCCGAGAGAAGATTCGCGATCCGCTAAGCGGCCAGAGTCACCCTCCGAAGAAATGGGTCCGCCGACGATTGCAGTGAGTTCCGCAAAACCGCACGAAAGATCGAAAGATGCGCGACTGGCGGGGGCNNGCGACTGGCGGGTGCACGGGATTCGCGAACGTCGAGCTTGACGCTCCCGCAGGACAAGACGATCAAAATTTCCGTCGTCACCGGTCCATCGCAGGGGAAAGAATACGATTTGTCGCGGCCGCTCGTGACCATCGGGCGTTTGGGAGGCGGCGCCGATATAGAAATTGACGACGCTGAAGTCTCGCGTGTGCACTGCGCCGTGGAAGTGAGGCGCGACACGATTCTCCTGCATGACATGCGCTCGACGAACGGCACGTATCTTGGCGATTCCCGCGTTTTCTCCGCGCGCCTCGAGGACAGGTCCACGTTTCGCGTCGGATCAACAATTTTGCAGGTGAGTTTTCTTACATCGACGATCGGGCGGCGTACCCAATAAATCTCGCGAGGGACGAAGCGTAGCCGCTGCGAACGGCTTTCCGGGAGCCTCCCGGCTCTGAATATAATTGGCAGGCTCGCCGGGTTGTGAAGAAAATTGGCAGCTTCGCGGCTCTGAACAGAACTGGCTGGCTCGCTGGGCTTGAATAGAATTGGCGGAGACGAATTACTTTACGAGATTTGATTTGAAGTCTTGAGAAGCCATACTCCGCTGAGCCGCTTCGACATCGGTCTGGTTCGCGAACGGACCCACTTGGACGTGGTAGGAGTGCATCCACAGCTTAGTCTTGTGAATGGAAACGGCGTGGAAACCCAGCCGAGTGATTTGGTCGGCTGCCTGATCGGCGCGGTTCGCGTCTTTGAAAGAGCCTACCTCGAGATAATACTCGTGCAAATCTGATTTGCTGTCGGCCGGTTTCGGCTGGCTCGACAAGGCTGCGGTCTTCAGCACCGAATCTGGCGAAGAGAGCGGAAGAACGGCTGCAGACAAATCCGAATTGGCGTTTGCCGCTGTCTGAGCGTTCGTTGCATCGGCCGCCGCGGACGTTGCCGAAGGCGGAAGCTTTGAAGCAGCCGATAGTGACGACCGATTTCTCGTGTGCGCCGAATTTGTCCGCGCAGGCGAAGGCGCCGCTTTCTTCCCTGGTGCCGCAGATGTGGCCGTAGACGCCGGAAGCTCATGCCCAGACGCGGCACCCGATTCCGATTCGGATGCACTGCCGGCAATTCTTCCAAGATCAACTGCGCTCGTCGCAACTGTGGAATCCGCATCGTCTGCCGACACTGTGTCAAAGGGCAAGGGAGCACTTTGCGCGGCAGGCGATGGCGAACTCTGCAACGATAGCGGAACCGAAGGCCCGGCCGCCCGCGCATGGCTCCTGCCGCTGATTCCGAACGCGACCACCGCACCCAAGAGAACGATACCGAGCGTTGCTGCTATTGACTGGGTGCGCGAGAATTTTATTGCGCGGTAATCGTAAGCGCGCGCGAAGGCGATGGCTTTCCGCGTTTCTTCGCTCACAACCCGGCTCGCTTCAAGCGCTGCGTGACGAGCCTTAACGGCGAACGCCGCCACATGGGGACGCGCTGCCCGCGCTTTCTCGATTCCATAGGGCATCCAGCGATGTATTTTGAGATCCGGCAGGCGAAGCTCGAGCGACAGTTTAGTCGTCGCTACCTTCTCCAAAGCCGCATTCAGCTCAGCCGCCGACTGAAAGCGCTTGGCGGGATCTTTCTGCAGACATTTCAAAATAAGCGCTTCGACATGCGCCGGCACGCTTGGAACAATTTCACGCGGCCGCTTCGGGATCTCGCGAACCTGCTTCAAGGCGAGCGCGATCGGCGTGTCGCCATCGAACGTCGGCGAACCCGTAACCATTTCATAAAGCAGAAGGCCGAGCGAGTAGATATCCGTGCGCGGGCCCATAGGTTTGAGCTCAACTTGTTCAGGGGCCATGTACGCGGGCGTGCCGGCGATCGTGCCGGTCATTTGCACGTTGCCCTCTGACAGGCGCGCGATGCCGAAATCCATGATCTTCACGACGCCGTTGCGATCGAGCATGATGTTTGCGGGCTTCAGGTCGCGATGCACGATGCCCTGCAAATGCGCTTCGTGGAGCCCGGCGCATATTTGGCGCGCGATTTCGAGCGTCTCGTCAACGGGCAACGCTCCGATGCGGCGCAATTTGGAAAGCAGATTCTCGCCCTCGACGAATTCCATCGAGAGGCAAGCGGCGCCATTCAAACGGTTGAATTCATGAATCCGGCAGACGTTTTTGTGCGTGACCTTACGGGCGAGACACATCTCTTTACGCAAGTTTTGCTGCATTTCCTGGTCGGAAGCGATTCCAGGCCGCAACACTTTCAGGGCGACGATTTCGCCGGTTTCGAGGTCGCGGACTTTGTAGACGATGCCCGTGCCGCCAGTTCCGAGCTGGCTCAATATTTTGTAGCGCGCCGGGATGCTGCTGGGGACATCGGCCGAGTTGGATACGGCTGCGTTTGCCGGCCCTGGCCAGCCGCTGGCCGCAAGCTCGCCAAACCATTGATTCGGCTTGGCTTGCTTTGTTTTGGCAGCGTCGTCGGTAATCGTCTTCATCATCAGATCAGTTTTTTCGTGTTTTGGTGCACTCCGAGGATGGAGGTTGCAACGGAAGAGGCCAATAGCGCCTCGGTTTGGCCGTCCTAGTACACTCGTTCTACTCGTTTCCGCACATTCGCGGTGACTTCCAATGGCGAGTGCGGACGAAATTCGTCCGGTGCCAGAAGAACGCGCGCCGGCCAAATTGATTTTCAATTTCCGCCGAAGTCAAACATTCCGCTTTGCAAGAACAAAATAAATGCGCTGGCCGAGTTTCTCGACCATCCGGGCGGCGATGATTTGCTGAAGGATCTCGCTTGAGCCTTTTCGAAGCTCGCTGGATTGCCTTTCGGTTTCGCTGTGTATTGTAATTTGATTCATTAAACCAACTGACAAATACGGGACAAATTGTTGACGTTCGAGCGCGTTGCGGAGCGCGTCTCATTATGCGTAATCGTTTTGAGGATGATTCCGCTAAGTGCGATACAGCGGAATAAAAACTTCGAAGCGGCAGTTATATATAGTGACGCTCTAAGCGTTCAAAGGAGAATTTATGAAGAAGCATAGCTTGCGTATTTTGATCGCGGTACTCAGCGTCGCCGGTTTCGGCGCCGCTGCCAAGGGCCAGAGTCTCGACAAAATCGTGGTCAAGATCCCCTACGAATTTGTGGTCGCCGGCAAAACACTTCCGGCAGGCAACTATACCGTGGACCGTGTGGCCGATAGCGACCCACGAGCCCTGGTGCTCAGCAGCTTTGACAATCATGTGAGCGCGATATTCCTTGCGACTGACGTCGAAGACAGTCCCGCCGGCAAAGATGAAGTCAGTTTCGAAAAGGTCGGGGGGCAGCACTTCGTCAGCCAGATCAAGACGACCGAACATGTGTTCACGATTCCAGTAACCCGCTCGGAAATCCTGGAAGCGGCAGCGAGATCAAACAGCGGCACGTCTACTCCGGGAAGCTCGGCTGCAAGCAAATAGGTCATTCATACATATAAATGCATGGGGGCGGCCTGCGGGCCGCCTCTTTGCATCTGGGCTTGGCGTCGCACTACGCTCGGATTTTCTGCTTCAAACTTGTGCGCGCCCGCAGTGATGTCTCACGCGCAGGAATCACCACGGTTCGTAGCAGTCGTAGTTGCGTTGAGCTACGATTTTTCCGCCGCGAAATTCGAGAATGACGGCGAAGTGTGCGCGAATGGCTTCGCCCGCCGGGAGCGTATCAAACGGAACGGCGAGCGTGCCTTCCCAGAAAACTTCAAGCGCGACGGTGTCTCCGTTGGCGACTTCGTGGCGGATTTCGTAGCGCTGGCGCGCAAATTCCTTTTTGCCACGTCCGGAGGCTACGACCATTTCGGGAAGATTGCAGCGCGAGCCATGCGGTACGACGCGATTCGGAAATTGCACGTGGACCACATCCGGCGAGAAGAATGCTGCGAGCGCCGCGCCTGTGGCGAATTCCTCGACTGCTTTGAGATAACGGCGCGCAGTTTCGAGGTTCTTTGAGGGATTCGGCATGACGCCTCCGATGCGCTAGGGCGGATTGCAGCGTATCGCGATGGGGGCGGTTGCGCAAAGGAGAGAAGCAACGGATTTGGGATTTCAAATTTGAGATTCGAAATTAAATGCGCGAACCTGGGGGAAAAAGAGGGATTCCTCGATTCGCCGGGAATGACACCAAAGACAGACACCGCCGGCAGGGACGCCCTTCGAGACTCCCTTCGAAGTTCAGGGCAGGCAGGGCAAGCCGGCGCGTCGAAGTCTACTTGCTGCCAGGGAGGACACCGAGGGAGGCTGCGGCTACAGCGTCGCGCGTCGTGTTCTTGACGTTGTACATGGCTTCGTCGGCGAGATGCAGCAGATCGGCTTTCGTTTTCGAGTCACCGGGATACGACGCGATGCCCACGCTCGATGTGATGTGAACGTTCAGCCCGACATCTTTCAGCCAGACATTTTCGCGAATCAACTTGTGCAAGCGATTCGCGACGCTGCAGGCATTTTCCTTCGACGTCTGCGGCAGCAAGATGACGAATTCGTCGCCGCCGTAGCGAAACGCGAGATCAATCACGCGGCAATGATCCTTGATTAAGTCGCCGACCTCGCCGAGCAGCTTCGAGCCCATCAAATGGCCGTGCGTATCGTTGACCGCCTTGAAATGGTCGAGGTCAATGAAGATCAACGAAAATTCGAAAGCGTAGCGGTTCGAGCGGTAAATTTCCGTGTCGAGCATGAAATTCATATGCCGCGCGTTGTAGAGCGATGTGCAATCGTCCTTGATGGTCAGCTCGTGGATGCGATGCACGTGGCGCGCATTCTCAATAGCGATGGCTGCGTAATCGGCTAGCGCCTCGAGCAGCGCCAGATCGCGAGCGCCGAATCCTTCGGGGCCCACGCAATTTATCAGCTCGATCACGCCGAGGCATTGATCGCGGAAACGGACTGGAACGGCGACGATGGAGCGCGTTTCGACTTTTGTCTTCTCGTCCACTTTCGAGAAAAAGCGCGAATCCTGCGTGGTATCCGGAACGACGACAGGTTCGCCGCTCTGGGCTACCCAGCCGGCAATGCCTTGCCCGAGCTTGATGCGAACGTCGCGCAGGGCTTCCGCGCCGACGCCGGTGGCGATTTGGAAGTAGAGTTCGTTCTTGGCCTCGTCCATCAGGAGCAGCGACCATGTGTCCGGCCGCAGCACCTCATTGATTTTTTCCATAATGGTGCGGAGGACTTGATCGAGCTGCAGGGAGGAGGTGAGGGCCTTGCCGAGCTCGTGGAAAACCGAGACTTCGCTGCCCTCGGGCATGTCCACCCGGATACCGGGGCTCTGACGGCGCTCAATTCCGCTAAAAGGTTTGGACTCGGCCACTGTTCGCGTCAATTCTGTTGGAACTCATCTACTGAATTCGCCGGCTGAAAATACGCTGGCTGAAATTTGCCCGCTGAACTTGCCGCTAAACTCGAAAGTCGCGATGAGACAGACTTCCGCTCAGCGAATCTCCATTATAGTGAAGGATTTAGAGGGACTGCAACGGCATCGGACAGAGGCTTGCCGAAAATGAAACTCACACGTCCACAATGGGTAGTACCGTTGTACCCGATAGCCCCTGCATGTAGCGCGCGGTTTGCGTTGACATGCTTTCGCCACCTGCTATATTTTTCGCGGAGCAATTTTCCACCGGATGTCCACCACACCTTTCGGCGAGCGACTCAGACGCGAACGCGAGCTGCGCGGAGTTTCGCTCGAAGAAATCGAAGGCGCGACCCGCATCAAAATCAAATATCTTGAGGCCCTCGAAACTGAGAATTGGGTGGGATTGCCCGGTGGAGCTTTCAACCGCGGATTTATTCGCACGGTGGCGCGCTATCTCGGCATGGACGAGGACAGCATTCTGGCCGAATACACGCTCGCGCGAAAGGATTTGGCCGCAGGGACCGCCGTCCGGTTCGTCAGCTTGGAAAAGCAGCCGCCGCGCTGGCCACGCAGCGTAAACACGGGAGCGATTTTAGCGATTTGCCTGGCCGTAATCATCGGAATTAGCTGGCTCGGCTATCGGGGCGTGTCTGCCGCGTGGCGAGCAGCGTCGAGCCATCGAGCGGCGCGCGCGACGCGAACCACTCCAGCGACTCACGCTCCAGTTGCGGCCCCCGGTCCGGTGGAGGCTGGAATTGTCGCGATTCCTTCGCGTCTGCTTGAGAAGAGCGCTTCAGAGCGCGTCGTTACCGGCAATGCCGCCGCCATTGCCGCGAAGCCGTATTTTCAGATGAAAATTGAGGCTGGAAAGAGCGCGCGGATTCGCGTCGTGGCGGATCGCCGTCTCGTTTATACCGGCCATATCGCTGCGGGCGACACCAGACGATATCGAGCACGCAACACATTTGAAATTTTTTCGAGCGATTCCGGCGCCGTCCTGATTGAATTAGAAGGACAGACCATGCCTCCGCTCGGTCCATCAGGGCAGCCTGGCGGAGCGACGTTTACGCGGAAAGACATGGAAGCGGCAGCCGGGGGAACCCATTAGTTTAGTCGCCACCGCAGAGGTGCGCACCGAAATCCGGTCAGGCCGGGCGCACCGCGAGCGCAAGCTCGCCATTTGTTCGGGCAGCCTTCCGCTTTCGCCAGAAGACCGCGCCGAGCTTCTCGCCGTTCTTGCCGAAGATAGCGACGGCGACATCGCCGACCAAGCCGCGCACAAGCTTCTGACAATTTCGCATCAGGCATTTGTAGCCGCGCTCGAGCGCCCGGACGCGGACCTGCGGCTTTTTAATTACTGCGCGACGGAGATCGCTTCCAAGCCCTGCATTGCCGACGCGCTGGCGAAAAATCGCTCCTGCCCGCGAGATTTGGTCGCGCGCGCCGCCGGACACCTTACGTCGGCGGGAATTCAATCTCTCCTCGACGATCTTGACGGCCTCTCCATGTCGTCCGCGCTCGCTGAGTCTCTGGCGGGCTCGGTCCACGCGACGCCCGAGCAGATGGAATTGATCGCGGAATTGAGCAAAGGCCTGCCCGAGGAGCAGCAGGTTCGCGAAGCTGTGAAGGCGGCAGAGCCCGTTTCCGTGCGCCGTCAGTCACTGATTCAAAAAATCTCGAACATGACTGTGGTGGAGCGAATTCAACTTGCGATCAAAGGGCCGCGCGAGGCGCGCACTTCGCTGATTCGCGATTCGAACAAAATTATCCAGCGCGCGGTGCTGCAGTCGCCGCGATTGACGGAAACGGACGTCGAGAGCTTCGCCTCGATGACAAATTTGAGCGCGGACATTCTGCGCATCATTGCCGCGAATCGCGGCTTCATGAAGAACTACGTCATCGTGAGGAATCTGACGAACAACCCAAAGATGCCGCTCGATATTTCGCTGCGGCTGCTGCTGCGGCTGACTCCGACCGACCTCAAGCATCTTACGGTGAACAAGAACATTCCGGAGACGCTGCGCTCGATGGCCGTAAAACTCTTTCGCCAACGCATGGTCTCGCAGCACGACGAGGCTTAGGGCTCACTTCGCGTCAATTCCAGTCGTGCACCACTTTTTGCCGGATTCTCTGCGGTAAGTTCGGATACCCGGTCGGGGGCGAGATCCTGCGCATGTTCGGGCTTATTTTCGGGTTGGCCGCAGAAATATTGATTATCAGACGAACGGCAAGCATGTAATCGTAGCGCCGGCATCTTGCCGGCGGTTTTGATTTCTGCTGCCGGGCAGAAAATCGCCGGCAAGATGCCGGCGCTACGGATGCATTTCCGGTTTTCGTAGGGTGGCCGGCAGGCCGGCCTGCTACTGCAAAATTCCCTGCAAGACTTTCCGATCTCCATCCACCGGCCCAATCGATAATCCAAGAATCCTGGAGATAAACGGATACAGATTCACATTTTCAAATGGCTCGACGGTTGCGCCGCGGCGTATGTCGGGCCCTTCCGCGTAAAAAATCGCGCGCATCGTCTTGAATCGAAACGGATCGTAACCGTGCATGCCTTTTATGTCCGGCACTTTGTCGTTGGGATCGGTGGAGGCTTTCGCTCGAATCCAGTACGGCCCGTTCAGCACGACGACGGGATCGCCGATTCGCGGGTTGTTGCTGTAGTGCAGGTTCGCAGGGACATCGCGCTGGCGGTAGACATTGAATTTGTCGCTCGCGCCGCGTAGCTGCTCGTAGGCCTTCTCCGCGGCCGCATCGCTCTTCGCATACATCAGCGCGCCGTCCGTCACAAAATCAGAGAGATCGGCCCAGCGATCGAGATTGATCCATCCGCCTTGCAAAGTCTCCATGCCGTGATCCGCGACGATGATGAGATCAATCGGCAGGTGAAGTTTGTTGAGCTTCGTCTCGAGATGCCCCATCAATTCATCCACATGGTGAACGGCAGCGGCTTCTTCGGGGCTTTCAGGCCCGAATTCGTGGCCGGCGTGATCGGTGTCCGGATAATAGAGCGTGATGAAATGAGGACGCGTGGCGGCGGGAAGGCGCAGCCACGCGATCACTTGATCAATGCGGTCCTCGTCGGGAACCTTTTCGTCGTACTTGAGATAATACGAAGGGCGCTGGCCTGCGATTTCAGCTTCTGAACCCGGCCAGAAAAAGCACGCGCTGCGCATGCCCTGATTTTCGGCGAGGACCCAGAGCGGAGTTCCGCCGTACCAACTTCCGTCGGTGGCTGTCTTGGGATCGCTGTACTTGTAGGACTGCTTGCGCTCGGGATCGTAGAAGCTGTTTGCGACGATTCCGTGATGCTCGGGATAGAGGCCGGTCACGATCGTGTAGTGATTTGGAAATGTCACCGAGGGATACGCCGGGATCATTCCATCGGGCGCGCTTGCGCCGCGCGAAGCGATAGCCAAAAGATTCGGAGCGCCGTATTTTTGCGCGTAGTCGTAACGGAATCCATCGAGCGAAACGAGGACGACGTAAGGCTTTTGCCGCTGCTCGGCGGCGTTTGGGCCGTGCTCAACCGCAATTACGGGAAGTGCGGGCGCGGGCTGCTTCTGCTCGCAGTTGCGAAACATAAACAGCAGTACGATCGCGATGGACAGCCGGCTGATGACGTCGCCGAATTTAGTCTTCATTCGAGTCACCTTTTATTTCTCGACAACCGTCTTTCTGCAGATCATTTGTCCGCGAATTATTTTTGTGCCAGCGAGGCGACAATCTGCTTCTGATATTCGCGCGCCTTTTGCAAGATTTCGTCTTCGTTGAGCGTGAGCGCCTTTCGCTCGTCCATTATGACGCGCCCGGCAATCACCACGGTTCGCACATCTGTCGCTTTGAGAGCGAAAACTAGTTCCGAATTGACGTTGTACATCGGCGCGGCGTGAGGCGCGCTCGTATCCACGATGATGAGATCGGCTTGCTTCCCGGCTTCGAGAGAGCCGATGCGCTTCTCGAGATGCAAAGCGCGCGCGCCGCCGATCGTCGCCATCTCCACCACTTGCGCGGCGGGCAGCGCGCGGGGATCCATGCGCGAAATCTTTTGCAATTTCGCCGCGAGATCCATTTCCTCGAAGAGATCTTGGTTATTGTTGCTTGCCGCGCCATCGGTGGCCAGACCGACGGGCACGCCTGCCGCGAGCATTTCGATAACGGGCATCACGCCGGCAGCTGTTTTCATGTTGCTCGAGGGATTGTGCGAACAGCCCACGCCGAAGTGCGCGAGCGTGGCGATGTCCGCGGAATTCACGGCGATGCAGTGCGCGCCCAGCACGTCCGGGCCGAGGACGCCGATTCTTCCGAGATACGCGACGGGCGTGAGGCCATGCTTGGCGCGGCTTTGCTCCAATTCGAATGGGGCTTCCGCGATGTGGATGAGAATCGGCGCGCCATTCTTTCGCGCCAGCGCGGCAGAATCCTCGAGTGTTTTTTCAGAACACGTGTAAATCGAATGCGGAGCGACGGCGGCAATAATCAGCGGATCGCCTTTCCAGTGATCGATGAACTTCTGCGTGTAGTTATAGGCTTGATCGAGCGTCTTGTTGTCGGGCGCGGGAAAATCGATAATCGTCTCGCCCAGAACGCCGCGCATGCCCGCTTCTTTCGTCACGCGAGCGACGGCGTCTTCGAAATAGTACATGTCCGCGTAGGTGGTGATTCCGCCGCGCAGCATTTCGAGCAGGCTGAGCTTCGTTCCCCAAGCCGCAAAATCTTCGGTGACGTTGCGCGCTTCGGCCGGGAAAATATATTTTCGCAGCCAGTCGTCGAGGCTCAAATCGTCGGCGAGGCCGCGGAAGAGGCTCATGGCGGCGTGCGCGTGGCTATTGATCAGCCCCGGCAAGACGATTTTCCCGTGTGCATCGATTGTGCGCGCCGCTTCGTAGCGCGATTCAATTTCCTGGCGCGCGCCAACGGCCACAATCACATCGGCGCGGACGGCGACCGCGCCACCTTCGATCACCCGCTTGCCGGAATCCATCGTGACCACCGTGCCGCCCGAAATGAGCAGGTCCACGCGTTCTTTCTGCGGCGTGGCAGCTTGCACGTGTCGAGTAGCCACGCAGAACGCGCAAATCACAAAGATCAGCAACAGGAGTGAGAGAAATTTCTTTGGCATGATTTTCCCCAGAAACGAATCTCTACAGGAACGATCGGTCGAATGGGCGCGGCAGAAGCGAGCCTGCGGTTTCGCGCTCAACTTTGCCCTTGAGATTGGCGAGGGTGACGGGAATATCGCCGCAGAATTCCCAGATAATCTGCCGGCAGGAGCCGCACGGCGGCGTGAGAATTTCGGTGTCGCATACGACGGCGATGGCATCGAATTCTCGCTCGCCCTCGGAGATTGCTTTGAAGATGGCGACGCGCTCGGCGCAGAGGGTAAGGCCGAGAGTCGCGTTCTCGATGTTGCATCCCTGGATTATTTTCCCGGATTTTGTTCGCAGCGCCGCGCCCACGCGGAATTTGGAATAGGGCGCGTGCGCTTTTTCGCGCGCCACCCGCGCCGCGTCGATTAGTTCCTGTTCGTTGCTCACGTTCATGCCTCTTCTCAAGTGCCTCGATTTCACGTTCTCACGCGCAAATGGCAGCGGTTTGTGTAGCGCCGGACCGGGTTTCGTCCGGCACGTCTTTCGGCCATCGCACGATCCTCGCCCGAAAATGCCGCACAAAAATCAGTGCGGCGCTACATGGCTCCCTATTTTCCGCCGGCGTCGGCCGCAATTCGCGGCAGGACAGCGCGCAGCAGCGCGACGAATTGGCCCTTCACGCGCTCGCCCGTCTCCATTACTTCGGCGTGATTGATTGGCTGATCGAGAATTCCGGCAGCCATATTGGTCACGCAGGAAATTCCGAGGACGCGAATGCCCATGTGCCGCGCGACAATCACTTCCGGCGCCGTGGACATGCCCACGAGATCCGCGCCGATTGTGCGCAGATAACGAATCTCCGCGGGCGTTTCGTAGCTCGGCCCCGTAAGAGCTGCGTACACGCCTTCGAAAACTTCGATACCCAGCCGCCGCGATTCTTCGGTCGCGATGCTGCGATAGGATTTCGAGTAGGCCTGCGTCATATCCGGAAATCGCGCGCCAAAGCGCTCGTCGTTCCCGCCGATCAATGGATTCGAGCCCTGCAAATCAATGTGATCGCGTATCACAACCAATGCGCCCTGCTTGAAATCGGTGTTGATGCCGCCGGCGGCGTTCGTAAGAATTGTAGCGCGAATACCGAGGCGCCCGAGCACGCGCATCGGAAACACAACTTCTCTCAGCGAATATCCCTCGTAGAAATGCACGCGGCCCTGCATCGCCGCCACTACGACATCGCCGGCCTTACCAATCACGAGGCGGCCCGCGTGTCCCTCGGCCGTCGATCGCGGAAACCCGGGAATCTTTTCGTACGGGATTCGCACGGCTCCGGCGAGATCGTCGGCAAAAGCGCCGAGGCCCGAGCCCAGAACTACGGCTACGCGCGGCCGCAGCTTCGTCTTCGAGAGAATGAATTTCGCGGCGCGATCGGCATGCGCAAAATCGCTCGCGCCACCGCCGCCAGCGCCTCCCCCGCGCGGACTCATCGCAGCATGATTCCCACGATCGAGGCCGACATGAGATTCGCCATCGTTCCCGCCATCATCGCGCGAATGCCTAGCCGCGCCAGATCGCCCTTGCGATTCGGCGCGAGCGCCCCGATGCCCCCGATTTGAATTCCGATCGAGCTAAAATTCGCGAAGCCGCACAACGCGAATGTGGCGATCGTAAACGAGCGCGGATCGAGCGAGTCTTTCATCGGCCCGAGCCGTTGGAACGCGATCAGTTCGTTCGTCACCGTGCGCAATCCCAGCAAATTGCCGATCGTCGGGCAGTCGCGCCCCGGAATTCCGATGAGCCACGCGATCGGCGCGAACACCCAGCCGAAAACTTGCTCGAGGCTCGATGGGAACCAGCCGATATGCGCGTGAACGAAGCCAAAAATTCCGTCCGCGAGATAGAGCAGCGCGATAAACGAAATCAGCATCGCGGCGACGTTGATCGCCAGGTGCAAACCGTCAATCGTTCCCCGCGAAATTGCGCCCAGCGCGTTTGGATCCCGCTCGATGTCGGCCATCTCCACTTTGCCGCTCGTCCTCGGCGTTTCCGTTTCAGGCACGAGCATCTTTGAGAGAAGAATCGTTCCCGGCGCCGTCATGATGACGGCCGCTAAAAGATGCTTCGCCTCGATGCCGAATGCAATGTACGCGGCCATGATTCCGCCCGATACGTGCGCCATCCCACTCGTCATCACCGTCATCAGCTCCGATTTCGTCAGGTCGGAAAGAAACGGGCGAATCGTCAGCGGCGCTTCGGTCTGTCCCATGAAAATACTCGCGGCAACGTTGAGCGATTCCGCGCCGCTCGCGCCCATCAAGCGCGTCATCACCCACGCGGCCAATTTAATGACGGCCTGCATCACGCCCCAGTGATAAAGCAGCGCGAAAACCGCGGCGATGAAAATAATCGTCGGCAGCACCTGAAACGCGAAGAAGAATCCCATCGGGGAGCCCTTCTTGCCGAGGTCACCGAAGACGAATGACGAACCGAAAAACGAAAAATCGAGAAGCCAATTCACCGCTGCGCCTGCTTTTTGAAAGAGGATGCGGCCGTATTCCCAGCGCATCACGAGAAATGCGAATACGATTTGAAGGCCGAGACCCCACGCGACGGTTTTGTAATTAATCGCGGCGCGGTTCGTGGAAAATAAATAGGCGAGGCCCATCATTGTGAGCATGCCCAGGATGCCGATTAGATGGTGCATTCATTTCCTCCGCGCAGAGTGGTCTATCGTAGCGCCGGCATCTTGCCGGCGTTTTTTCGCGCACGATGCAAAACTCAACTTGCGACCGCTCGGCCTAGCGTCGCGCAGGTTTCTTCGTGCGCGGAAATTCGCCGGCAAGATGCCGGCGCTACGATGACATTCCAGCCGTCAAGCGCGCTTTCCTACATGCGCGAAAAAGCTTCGGTGCGACTTCTGCTCAGCGCTACGCCGGGCCGTCCGCGCCAATCACTTTGCGCACGAGTGGCTTGGCGGATGGGGCAGCGGGCCCAATCACGAAACTATCGGCCAACAAGCCGAGCGCCTCGCTCTTCCGCTCGTCCGAATTGTAGTGAATCGTGCAGAGTACGCTGCCAGCCAGCACGTGATCGCCGACTTTTTTTTCGAGCACGATGCCCACGGCCGGATCGATCGAATCCTCTTTCTTCGCGCGTCCACCGCCGAGCAGCATACTGGCAACGCCGACCTGCTCGCAGCGAATCGCCGTGACGTAGCCCTCTTGCATCGTGATCGCCGCAGCCTTGTTCTTCGCGTGCGGCAACCGCGACGGATCGTCCACCACGCCCGCGTCGCCGCCTTGCAGCCGAATAATCTCGCGAAACTTGTCGCGCGCTGCGCCGCTCGCAATCAACTCCGCTGCAAGGATGCGCCCTTCGGCGACACGTTTGCTCTTGCCGCCGAGAACAAACATCCATGCCGAAAGATCGAGGCACAGTTCGCGCAAATCGTCCGGGCCGCCCCCGGCCAGCACGTCAATACATTCCTCAACTTCGAGCGCGTTCCCAACTTTGCGCCCGAGCGGCTGGTCCATGTCCGTGATTAGCGCGACGATCTTCTTGCCCATCCGCTGCCCCGTTTCCACCATCAACTCCGCGAGATACACGGCATCTTCTTCGCGCTTCATGAACGCGCCGTCGCCCGTCTTCACATCGAGCACCAGCGCGTCAATTCCCTCCGCGAGTTTTTTGCTCATGATCGAGGCGCAAATGAGATAGGGACTTTCAACGGTCGCGGTAACGTCGCGCAAGGAGTAAAGCTTTTTATCGGCGGGAGCAATCTGCGGCGTCTGCCCAATCAATGCGCAGCCGCATTGCTTCAGAACTCTTCGAAAATCGGTGAGCGAGAGATTGACGTTGAAGCCGCGAATGGATTCGAGCTTGTCGAGCGTGCCGCCAGAGTGGCCGAGGCCGCGCCCGCTGATCATCGGTACGTGCAATCCGCCCGCGGCCACAACTGGCGCAACGACGAGCGAAGTCTTGTCGCCGACGCCGCCGGTCGAATGCTTATCCACCTTCGTGCCGGAAACGTCGGACAAATCGAGCACTTCGCCGGAATGAAGCATGGCTTCGGTCAACGCGGCGAGTTCGAGCCGCGTCATGCCGCGCCACACAACGGCCATCAGCCACGCAGCGAGCTGGTAATCCGAAATGGAATCGTCGGTCGCGCCGCGAACGAGGAACTGGATTTCCTCGGGGGTAAGTTCCCCGGCGTCTCGCTTCTTGCGGATGATGTCAACGGCGCGCATGCCCAGACGCACGCGCGGTCGCGTGCGAGAAATAGATGCGAAGGCTAGCATCGCCGCAAAGCCCAGTCAACGAACGTCGTGCCAGGATGGCCGGTAAGATTCCGCTTAATTCGTTCCTCAGGCACTCAGCCGCATGCTGGTGAGCTCGCCATTTGAGACCCAACGTGAGGGTGATTTCTTTTCAAAAAGCGCATCACCAAATGAGGTTGGTAATTTTCTCCGCTTGCTCAGCGTGGATGACTCGACATGAAAAGAGCTGACAAAGTAGCCGGGGTAATTCCTAACACAAGCTACGCGTAGCGGAACGGCCGCTGCCCGCTGCTTCTCCAAAAGTAGGCGAGGATGATCACGCTTGCGATCGCCGCATAGGCGCACCACAACGAGGTGAACGCGTACCGCTTGAATGCCATTACGATTAGAAGAATCGTCAAGTTTGCCGCGCCGAAGGCCACCATGGCCCTGACCTTGGAAAAAAACAGCGAACCGCACGTCGCAATCACATACAAAATCGCAACGGCCGTATTGTTCGTCGCTTGATTGATGTACACGATGCTGTTTTCCTTGACGTATACCTGCGTTGGAAATGCCGTCAGCGCCCACAATATATAGAGCGCCGTTCCCGTTCCGATGGCGAGGAACGGCAGCATGCTCTTGCGGCTCTTCGCGTCGGCCTCAAACAGCAGCACACTGAGCGGCAGGAGGAATGGAAGCAGCCCCTGCGCGTACAGCATGAACGCCGCACCCATGTCGTGCGTCACCGCCGGCGACAGCTTCCCATCGAGTCCCAGCCAGACGAATCCCTCGATGAACTGATGAATGGCAAAGAGCGTGGGCAGCGACGCGAACAGCAATTCGCGCCGGTGCTTCACCTTCTTCAATGTAACCACCCCGATGGCGCCCAGCGCCGCGCTGCCAATAAAGTTCGCTGCTGCTGAAAAACACACGGCTCGTTTTCTCCCGTGCGAGGTTTACACCTATCCTCGCTGAACTCCAAGCACTTCTTAGGAATGCCTGTAACTTTTCCCTGGCTCGTGGATACCTATAACGAGAGCTTACCGGGACGGCAGGAATCGCCCATTTCTGCTCTCGGGCCGCACACTTTCGCCCCGTCGAAGGAGAAATCATGGCAACAATCGCCGGAGGAAACATTGAATCGCCAACGCCCGAGCTCATTGCGCCGCGCTGGCATACGGCGCTACTCATCGCCTTGTTTCTTGGGCTCGCGGTGGGAGGGGCGTTCTTTCAACGCCATGCCCGCTCGCAGCCTGAAATGTTGCATCAGCATCCGGAAGTCGCGCCTCTCTACATTTCGCTGATCGCGATGGAGTGGGGCTTGGTCATTTATGTTTGGAGGGGCGGGCTTCGCCGGACTGGAACGAGGCTCAGCGAACTCATTGGCGGGAGTTGGGCAAACGCGAAAGATGTGCTTGTAGATTGCGGCCTCGCGCTCAGCTTGTGGGCAGTTTGGATGCTCTTCGAAACGATGTGGAGTCGCTGGCTCGGCCCCGAGCATGCAGCTTCCATCCAGACATATTTGCCGCAGCGGGCGCTGGAAATCATCCTTTGGATTGGCGTTTCCATCAGTGCTGGATTCTGCGAGGAATTGGTTTTTCGCGGCTACTTTCAGCGGCAGTTCGACACGTTCACGGGCAGCCGCTGGATTGCGCTGTTCCTGCAGGCGCTGCTGTTCGGAATTGCGCACGGCTATCAGGGCATCGAAGCTTGCGCAAAAATTGTGTGCTTTGGCCTCTTGTACGGTTTGCTAGCGCTTTGGCGCAAGAGCCTGCGCCCGGGCATGATCGCGCACGCCGGCTCGGATATTCTGAGTGGGATCTTTGGCATCTAGTGGCGTGCTGGGGTGCGGTTCCACTGGTATAACGGTCTGCGCCAAGTGAGCCGTCAGTCCGAGATGCCCGAATGACAGACTTCAGCTCGCTCTACAAAAAGTACGCGCCGGACGTGTACCGCTTCGCGCTGTACTTGTCGAACGAGCGAGGCGAAGCCGAGGACATCACCTCCGAAACGTTTGTGCGGGCCTGGACCTCACCCGAGCCGATCGAGATGGCCACGGTGAAAGGCTACCTCTTCACGATTGCACGCAACCTGTTTCTTCACGGGCTGCGGAAAAAATCTCGTCACGTCGCGCTCGATGACGATTTGCGCGACCCGCAGCCCGGTCCCTACGTGCAGGCCGAGCAGAGACAACGATTACATTCCGTAATGGCCGAACTTCAGACACTTCCGGAAGCGAGCCGGTCTGCGCTGCTGATGCGCGCCATTGACGGAATGGCGTACGAGGAGATCGCGCAAGTACTCGGCATTTCTCTTGCCGCGGTGAAAGTGAAGATTCATCGGGCACGCCTGGCGCTGGCGGGAATTCGCGATGCATAGCAAGCGTCGAGCATGACCACGATGGATGGAGGCGAAGATGAACGTAACCAGAGAAGTGATTCTTGATCTCCTGCCAGTTTATCTTGCAGGCGAAGCCAGCCCCGACACGCGCGCTCTAATCGAAGAATTCGTGGAGCAGGATAAGGAGCTGGCGCAGCGCATTCGGGTGCAATGGGCGGACAACTTCGCCAAGATCGCGCCCGCGGCGCTTCCACCTGATTTGGAATTGCGATCGTTGCGGCGGACGCGCGCAATCATCGGCTGGCAGAAGTGGCTCTTCGGTTTCGGGATTTCCTTCACGGCGATAGCACTTACCAGCCAAATATCCTTCGAGAACGGCCGCATTAAGGATTTTCATTTCCTGATGCGTGATTTCCCCGCTCAATTTGGAACGTTCGCGTTGCTGGCCATTGCATGCTGGAGCGGCTACTACGCAATACGCCGAAGCCTGCGCACGCCCAAGCCGCCTAAAGTATGAAGATTGTTTCCGCTCGATGAACCCGATGAAATCCGCTCAAACCGCCCGATTCGCCGGATAACAGAAAAAGAAAAAAGCTGCTTGACATATTCCCATATAGGAATGTATTATGGCGTCATGCCTCGCGCATCCACAACTTCGGACGCCTTCAACGCAGTCGCCGAACCCCGCCGGCGGGAAATATTGAACTATCTCGCGCTGCGGGAGCGGCCCGTCGGGGATATTGTCCTGACCCTGGGATTGGAGCAGCCCTCGGTCTCGAAGCATCTGCGCGTCCTCAAAGATGTAGGCCTGGTCAATGTGCGCCGCGACGGCCGCCGGATGCTCTATCGAACCAACGCCGAAGCCATCCGGCCGCTTCACGAGTGGGCCGGCACGTTCGAGCGTTTCTGGCGCCATCAGTTGGAGCGCGTCAAGGAACGCGCTGAGAGCCAAACGAAGAAGTAGAAAACCGAGTCCTTTCGGATCTGAATACAAGTAAATGCAAGGAGGAGACAACAATGACACTGACTGCACCGACGATCGAGAACTTGACCTTGAACCTGAATCAGGAAATCCACGTTCGAGCGCCGCTCGAGGTGACCTTCGCCGCGCTGCTCGAGCAGATGGGGCCGCACAACGAAACACACGACGGCAAGCCGATGCCGATGAAGATCGAGCCGTGGCCGGGCGGCCGGTGGTATCGCGATTTGGGCGACAGCAACGGCCATTTCTGGGCGCTTGTGCAAGCGATCAAGCGGCCGACGTTGCTGGAACTTAGCGGGCCGCTGTTCATGTCATCTCCTGTCCTCAACAATATGCAGTATCGGCTGAGCGCGGAGAATGACGGAACTCTGATCACTTTCCGCCACACCGCGCTCGGTTTCGTTCCCGAGGATTACAAAGGCGGGATGGCGCAGGGCTGGACGCATATGCTCGAACAGGTCCGCAAGCAGTCCGAGACACTGCGCACCGGGCGAGTGGCTGGATAGTGGCGGCGCCGAAATCCGCATAGGCACTAGAGGAGGCGCAAATGTGCCCACTCTGTATCGCAACCGCGGCGTTGATGGTCGTTGGCACAGCCTCGACAGGCGGGCTGGCAACGCTCGCGATGAACAAGCTTTTTCGCGCTCAGAATGCCGCGGAAAAAAATAATTCAGAACTCAAGTCAAAGGAGAATAGATCATGACGCAGAGTCAAAGAGAATATCCGAAAGTCGTGTCACAAGCCGAGTGGCTTGCAGCCCGCAAGCAATTTTTGAAAAAGGAAAAGGAACTCACCAAGTTGCGCGACGCTTTAAGCCAGCAACGCCGCGAACTTCCGTGGGTTAAAGTGGATAAGGAATACGTCTTCGATGCTCCCGATGGAAAGAAAACTCTGGCCGAACTATTCGACGGCAGAAGCCAACTGATCGTCTACCACTTCATGTTCGGCCCAGACTGGAAAGAAGGATGCCCGAGCTGTTCGTTCAACATGGATCATACCGACGGCGCCCTGGTGCACCTGGCGCAGCGGGACGTGACATTTCTCGCAGTGTCACGAGCGCCATTGCCCAAGATCGAAGCCTTCAAGAAGCGCATGGGCTGGCGCTTCAACTGGGTCTCGTCGTTCGCGAATGATTTCAATCGCGACTTCCACGTGTCGTTCACCAAGGAAGAACTAGCCAAGGGCAAGGTGGAGTACAACTACGATATGACCGAATTTCCAAGCGAGGAAGCGCCGGGATATAGCGTGTTCTACAAGGATAACAACGGCGACGTCTTCCATACCTACTCGGCTTATGCGCGCGGGACGGAAGTGGCGCTAGGGACTTACAACTACCTCGATTTAGTGCCGAAGGGCCGTGACGAGGAAGCGCTGGCATTTACAATGTCGTGGGTTCGCCATCATGATCGCTACGTTGATGGCCACCTCGCCGACGCGACAAGACCCTACTGGCCCACCGTGGCCTCCGACGCGCAGCGCAGCGAGGGAGAGCACCGCTCGTAGGCTCATCGTCGCAAACAACCCGCCAATTGTGCGATAGCCGGCAATCATAAGTTCACGGTGCGGATCTGCCAGGACGTGGGACAATCCTCAATGATTCAGTAATCTGCGATTCAGGGCGGAGATCCCGAGCATTCCATGGAACCCATGATTCTGCGATTGGGATACGAGATCCAGTTTGAGCTCCCTGCTCCGGCAGCTATCGTGGCATTGCTCAACGTTCATCCGTCACGCGTTGCGGACCTGCGCGCTCCGGACGAATTAAGAGTCGAGCCTGCGTCGCAGTTGGACACTTATATTGACAGCTTCGGCAATCGCTGCGTCCGGTTTGTTGCCCGCCAAGGCGCGCTCCGTTTGACCAATTCGACTTTGATCTATGACTCAGGCCAGCCCGACAGCCAAAGCCCTGATGCGCGCGAAGTTCCGGTTCAGGAATTGCCATACGAGGCTCTGCGCTATCTCTACAGCAGCCGCTACTGCGAGGTTGACCGGTTCTCTACCATTGCCTTGGAGTTGTTTGGGGCAGTGCCTCCCGGATTTTCGCGCGTGCAGGCCGTTTGCGACTGGATACACACGAGAGTGAATTTCGGATACCAGCATGCGCGGCCCACCAAGACCGCTTTGGACGTGTATACGGAACGCTTCGGGGTGTGCCGTGATTTTCAGCATCTGGCCGTCACCATGTGCCGCGCTCTGAATATTCCTGCCCGCTATGCCACAGGATACTTGGGCGATATCGGTGTGCCAGTTTCCCCGACGCCCATGGACTTCAGCGCGTGGTTTGAGGCCTATCTTGAAGATCGCTGGTGGACGTTCGACGCGAGGCATAACCACCCGCGAATCGGAAGAGTGTTAATGGCGACGGGCCGTGACGCCTCGGATGTTGCCATAACCACCTCATTTGGAATGGCGAACCTCACTCAGTTCACCGTAATAACTGACCAACTGCCGCCCGAGCAGGCCCGCGCTGCTCAAGATACGCGCCGCTAGACTCACAGTTAGGCCATTTTCCAAATGTGTTCAAAACAGCACAGACGCCCACGCCAACGTCGCCTACCATGTCCCTCTAAATGGCGGGTTTAGTTTGTCTAAGCCACTTAAACCGCGAAGACCCCGGGAGATGAAATTTGAGCAGATTCGCACGCGCGAAGGCCGCTAATTTTAGAGACTTCCTATCCTCCATTGCTGCTTCCGAAGACGTTCAGACCGCGCCGGAAGACCTGTTGATAACTGCGGTTGATTTCACTCTGATCGGAACGGGTGCCTGTTTCGGGTTACTCCGCTCACTGGCGACACCCCGAGTCGCGAGTTCTTCATCGCGAGCGTAGATGGCAAGTGCACATTCGTCCATCCCTTGAGGATTTGAACCGCGACTCGCTTAGTTGTCCAACATCTTGTTCAGCGTCTCCCCGTCTATAACCGGTCAGGTTCGACCATGCCCATCCGTCTCAACTTCCGATTTGCCCGTCATCCGCCTGGAATCGGGTTGTGTCATCTGGCAAACGGCAAAACGATCATCAAGGCGGAATATGCCTCCGTGGGCTTATTCCATCCTGCTGATCACAGAGAGTAGCCCTTCCAGTTGCTAGAACTCCAGCTTCAATGGGTGGCCTGCGCGTCCCACTGGAATACCTCCTCCAGTGGCAAATTGAAGACCCGGGCGATACGGAACGCAGACTCTAATGACGGCGAGTATTTTCCCGCCTCAATCGCGGCAATCGTCTGCCGCGTGACGCCGATGCGCTGACCGAGCTCGGCCTGCGACATTTCGCCGTTGTGGAAACGAAGGATGCGGATCCGATTAGAAATCGATCCTTCCATCATGTCTGCCTGCGATAGCTCAACACGACTACGCCGTAGTGAACGACTTCCGCAGCAACGATCATGAAAAGCGCAGCATTGATGATGGACCATCCGCTGGAGCTGAAGGGCATGACGCAGCCCACCAGGATCATGCCGACGATAAGAACATAATAGGCGGAACTGATCGAGCGGCGCATTATTGCACGATCCCGTTCATCCGGTGGCGTCCGCGCATCCTGAGGAGTTCCGCGACGGAGATACAGATGGCCGGCGCCCAGGATTAGCATTTGCGCGATCGCTGCTACGGCAAACAGCCCAAGTTGGCGTAAGTTGGGCAATGCCCCGGGTAGGGAACGCATGGCAACGATCGTAAAGTACGGGCCAAACGTAACAGCCATTGCAGTCAGCGATAGCCAAGCGGTTTTCTCTCTGTACGGCACTTTGGCCTCCTCAGTTCACCCGTCGATTGTAAGATGCAATATACATAGTGTAAAGAATAATGTACTCAATGTAAATAAACTTTAACCACATTCAGAATAGATGTCAAGCCAAAATCGAAAGAAACGCCTAGGCGGATGGTCGGCACCGATTTGTCCGGTTTCCCCGTTTATGAGTCACTGACCAAAAGAGACCGTGTCTATTTACGGACCGGATCGAGTAACATTAGCCGGATTCGATCTTGCCAAGAGGCTGGGGAAGATGAAAACGAACATCCTCACACTCGTTCTTGTTCTCATAGTGTTTATCTTCGCGGGAATCCACTTCGGCAGCCTGCCGTGGACTCCCGCGCGAATTGCAGGCGTGGTGATCGGACTGCCATCGCTGGCGCTTCTGGTATTGGCCCGGATTCAACTAGGTGGCTCGTTCTCCGTCCGCCCGAAGGCTCAGGCCCTCGTCACTCACGGCCTCTATTCTCGAATTCGCAACCCGATCTACCTCTTCGGAGCCCTCGCGATCGCCGGGATCTTTCTCTATATTAATCAGCCGCTCTATCTCTGGTTCGTCGTCGTTCTCATTCCGTTGCAGATCTATCGAGTACGCCAGGAAGGAAAGGTCCTCGAGGCAAGATTCGGTGACGAGTACCGGCAATATAAATCGGGCACCTGGATCTGACAAACTCCACGCCTTGCGGCAGACCCATGCATACTCAGCAGAGATTGGGCATAATCGCCGAGTTGATTGACGAGATTCTGCTAAACGGACGATAAGACTCGTTCTGCTAGCGATAGAAGACGATCGGTTGAAGTCCTTGATCGTCACGCAGATCCGAGATCGGCACTCCTTCCACCAAATGCCGCCTCAGAATGGCTACTTTTTCCTCCGGCGTGTAGTGCATCCGTTGCTTCTTCATGTGTTCGCCCCGTTATCTTAACGGATGAACGCTTTCTCCATTTCCAGCTGAGGCAGGACAGCTCTTGTTGAACCTATTCCATGAAATTCAGCAAGCAGGCATTCTGTTTCGAGCAATCAGCCCAGGAAGAAGGCACCGGGCCAATGTGCTAAGCTGGGGCTGTTTCGTGCATAAGTTTTTCAGGGTTTATAGCGGGTTGTGACGGTGAAGAATCACCCCGACAGCGGCCAGTCAAAGCATCGCCGTCTAACCTTAGGATGGATATGAACGCACCCGGTAAAGCCAAGTCGGTTTCTGTGGGGGAAGCAACCGAACGGAAGCGAGCTAACGATCGCGAGCGTCGCCTAATCGCGGAGGCTGTCGAGGCCACCGCCAAGTTCCGCGCCATATTCGACCAAAGCCCGATATTCGCAGGTGTTATGACCCTTGACGGGACCGTCATTGACGCCAACCGTCTCTGCCTGGAGGTGTGCGGCTACCGCGCGGAGGAAATCGTGGGACGGCTCTTCTGGGAAACGGGTTGGTGGCGATTTAACAAAGACGTGCAGGACAAAATACGGGCTGCGACCATCCGAGCCGCGCTGGGTACATCCCACCGGGAGGAACTGACGTACCATTGGGCCGATGGCAGCGAGCACGTCGTAGACTTCGAACTTCACCCCGTCCGCGACGACCAAGGAAAGATCATCTTTCTCCATCCTACCGGCACGGACATTACAGAACGCAAGAAAACTGTGGAAGAGCTTCGAAACGCACGAGCGGAACTCGAGAAGCGAGTTGAGGAAAGGACAGCTGAACTCAATCGCGCCAACGAGAGCCTGCGTGAGCTTTCGGGCCGTCTCCTGCAGATACGCGACAACGAAGCGCGCACTCTGGCTCGGGAATTACATGACAGCGCGGGACAGTTGCTTGCAGCGATCAGCATGAACATTGCGGTCGTGAAATCTCAATCTCATAAGCTCGACCAAAGAGGGGCCCAAGCCGTCGCGGAAAACGAGCTTCTGCTCGAGCAAATTAGCACCGAGATTCGCACCATGTCGCATCTCCTGCATCCTCCGCTGCTTGACGAACTGGGTCTTCGATCCGCTCTGGGCTGGTACGTGGATGGTTTTTCTGAACGCAGTAAGGTTAAAGTCGAATTGGAAGTCTCGCCCGGCTGCGGTCGGTTATCTACAGTCCTGGAAACCGCGATATTCCGCATCGTTCAGGAATGTCTAACAAACATTCATCGCCATTCTGGGAGCAAGACTGCCGCGATCCGAATAATTCGGGAAAGCGGCCAAATTCTTGTTGTGGCCCAAGACTCTGGGACCGGCATTCCTCCCGGCAAAATGAGCTTGCTATCCCATGGCCGGAGCGGTGTTGGCTTTCGAGGCATGGCAGAGCGGATTCGAATCCTGGGCGGCGATCTAAAGATTCAATCGGACAGCAAAGGAACGGTGGTAACTGCAACGCTTCCATTTACGGGAGCCGATGCTGGTACAGGAAGAGAAGAAGTCTCCTGACGTTTCCAGAATCGCTCTGAGCTGAGCAGCGTCCGTCGCATCGCCGCAAACCTCAAAATTCGGATGCCGATCAAGGGCGAAGGTTCAGTTTCCGAACATTCGATTATCACCCACTGTTTCATAGTTCGAAGGCGATTGCGCCGCAGAAACGCCTCAGATCATCCCTGCCCCGAATCAATGCGGCTTGAAAGTCTTCCCGGTCTCGAGCAGCGTCTTCAGGCGTGAAAGAATGCGCGGCCATCCATCGGCGCAGGAAGTGTAAGTTGGGTCATCCTCGGCCCACTCGTCATGCGTCACCGTTACTTTGGTGGCTTCGGTCTCCGCCACTAATTCAAGAGTTACGCGAGACGCCTTGTCGTTCTGGCCCATTGCGAAAGTGTATTGAAGGAGTTTAGGCGGCTCAACCCTCAACACCTTGCCTCCAACATAAGTCATGGGCTTGCCATCAGGTCCAGGGCCGACCCACGCCATCAATCCCCCGGGCTTCAAGTCCGCCTGAAACTCGGCGCCCGAAAAGATGATGCGATTGGATTCCGGCGACACAAAGCCATCCCACACCTTCTCCGGCGTAGCAGCAAAGTAGAAAACATAATTCAGCGGCGCTTTCTGGCCCATAATTGTTCCCAACCTTTCGAACGCCCATCTTATATCGATAGCACAAAGAAATGCAGTTCGCCTTTGATGCAGCTCACGTCCCGGGCCCGATGAGGCGGGACGAGAGGCGAGGCTTTTCGTCCCTCCTCACGTCCCTTCGCCGCGCAATTCAAAATCAAACTTTTCTATCACGCCCTATGGTGGAACCTTATAAACTAAGCTCCTTTTTCGGCAAGGGGATAATGCGTGACGCTGAAGATTGCCAGCCGCGATGTCGGCGAGATCAGAATTCTGGAACTCGACGGCCGCCTCGTCCTCGGAGACGACAGCAAATCGTTCCGTGAGCGCGTAAAAATAATCGTTCAAGCAGGCAAAAAGAAAATTATTTTAAATCTGTCGAATCTCAGCTACATCGACAGTTCCGGCATCGCCGTGCTGGTGGCGACTTCCCAAATCGCACGCTCCCAAGGCGCCACTCTTAAGCTGGCCAACGTGGGCCCGAAGATCGCTGAAGTCCTGACGATGACCAAGCTCACTCCCGTCTTCGACATCTACACCAGCGAGGCCGCCGCCATCAACAGTTTCGACTAGCATTTTTCATTTCGATCTCTCACGTGACCCGATACGCAACGCCGCCGCATCTTGCTTGACGCCGCGCTCACCTCCGCGCCACCACCTCCGCCGAATCTCGTCTTCGGTCCGATTCTCCCGTCTCTGAGTCTCCAGTCTCATCGTCCCCCCTCCCAAAAGTTGGCAATTTAGTTCGCGTCATGCGAGCTGCGGATTTTTCTCCTGCGATTTTTTGAGCTTTAAACTTGTATACAACTTTGGAGCCCGAACGGGCCTACGGATGGTAATCCTGCGCTACGATCTTAAATCGTTATTTTGGCGATTTTCAACCCACACGGTATGTGGATGCAACTGAGCAGGATCGCGCCGACGGCATCGGAGAGATTGTGGGGCCTGGACGAATGCGGCGCGAAAATCGGTGCGGCGCCAGG
This sequence comes from Acidobacteriota bacterium, assembly GCA_003152355.1. Classification (GTDB taxonomy): domain Bacteria; phylum Acidobacteriota; class Terriglobia; order Acidiferrales; family UBA7541; genus Palsa-147. Next base: position 26,548 of record PMAA01000248.1, read on the forward strand.
AATGATTCTCGTCTGCTCCGGGTTCGCGAGTGCAGAGACCGGAGCAGACGGATTCGAAGCCGCAGTCTTACGGAGCGATGCGGTCGGCGATTGTGTCGGCGTGATAGGAAGCGTGTTCACGCATCGTGAACCAGCCGCTATTGCCCTTGTTCGAGTCAGATATGCCGTTGGCTTCGCTCGTGCCGAAATCCTGCCACGAGTTGTAACGCGTGATCGTCAGGAAAGCCCAGGGCGCGCCTTCGAGATGCGTAAGAAAGACGGCGCCGGATGCGGTGTCGCCCGCGGCTGGTGCCGCACTGAGAGTCTTTTCGAGCTCTTCGCGATGTCCGGGAGCTGCGCGGAAAACGGAGACGACATAAACCGAGCCTGAAGTCTTTGCGGCGTTGTCGCCGATGCCGAGAGCCTTAACGAATGCGGGCCACGACGGGCCGTTGACATACGTGTCGCCGTGCCACGAGACAAGGTCACGCGCTCCCGGGGGCGGCGGGTTACCGGCCGCTTCGATGGTGGCCTTCGTGCCGAGATGCTGGATCAGAACGTAATCCCAATCTTCGCCTTCCTGATGGCGAAGGAGGATGAAATGTCCCGGCATGGCCGACTTGGGATTTGGCGTCTTGAGGAAATCGGCCAACGTCCCGGCCTTGCCGAGTGCCGCTTTGAGGAATTCAACGTGGTAGACGTCAGTGCGCTCGATCGATTGCGCTGACGCATGCTGCGCGCCGGAAACAAACAGGAACAAGAACAATACGACGAAAAACGCACGGCTGCTTTTCAAAGTTTTCCTCCGGAAATAAGTTTTGTCAGCGAGTAATCCTGCGTGAATGGCCTATCGACGGCGCAATCATAACTCCGATGAGAATTTGAGGCTGGAATTTGTTATGCGAGGCGCTTCACGGCGAAGGCTGGAATCTGCCCGCCTCCAGACGTCACGTTGGCGAGGCCTGTCGAGCTGAGGCGCGTGAGGAATCCAGCGAGCTTGCCGCGGAAAAGATAGGGAGCGAGGTCCACGAGCATGTCCTTCATCATCACTTTGCCGCCCGCTTCGACGAACGGAAACACTTCGCGCCGCACCGCAATTTTTTCCTGCACCACCCACGTGCCGTAGCCGTCTTTCACGGCGCGCTCGATCGCCTCATCCCACGCCGCCGCATCCATTTCCCAGCCGAGCATCACGCCCGTGCCGCCGTATTCGTCATTCGGCTTCAGAACGAAATTTTCGCGATGCTCGCGAATGTGTGCAAGCAAATCAATCGTCTCGCCCGCGCGCGTGGTGCGAATTTCTCCCACGAGGCGCGTCCACGGAACGTGCCTGCGAATCAGTTCGCGCTCCTCGGGGCTGAAAATTTCGCGATTCCGTTCGTCGGTGAGAACCGCGAAGAAGGCCTTTTTATGCGGGATTTTGCAGCGCAGCGTATTGGCCATGCAGACGGCGCGGCCTTCGTACGCTGCAAGCAGCGCGGCGCATTCGGCCGGCCGCGCAATCATGTCGTTGATCAACACGCGCCGGTAAACGAAATCAATCTTCCGTCCCTGCGCCGTAAGCGCCTTGCCGTCGAACTCCAAATCGCGCGGATCGCAAATCATCGTCGGCACGCCCAGCTTTTCGAATCGCGCTTGCAGGATCTCGAACTCGCTCCACGTCGGAACCCCGCGCCAATCCACGATCGCGATTTGCGGCGCTTTCGATGTCCCGCCCCAATCGCGATAGCTCGCCAGCAGCGCGTCCAGAATTGATTCCATCAGCGGGTAACTCCGGACGCTGAAAGCCTCGCGGAACCGCGACATCACCTCAAGCTCGCTGAACACTTCCGAAAGCGTCTGCGAATAACCAAGCCCCGCTGGCGATTCTGCGTTGTACTCCGCGAATTCGAGCGAGTTGGGCAGCAGAAACGCATCGAGCCGCGAGGAAGTGCTCGCCGTTGCATAACCAGGCTCGATCCGCACCAGCCGCTCTTCTTCGGGCCGAAGCCCGAACTGCGCCATCAGTTCCTTCGACTCGAGGGCCGCCTGCACCACGCGCTCGCCAAGCACGGCGATGGTTTCCGCCACGGCGCGCACGCGGGCTTCATCGCGCTCGTCGAGAAAAAATGGCCGAAGAAACGGACAATGAATCCGATCCCCAAAAGTTAGCTTCCTCTCGCGCATTTGCGTCGCGAGATCGGCGCAATAGGGCGGCTGCATTTCGACATCCGCCCGCAAAAGCGAGTTCCAATATTCCGCGGCAGACGCCGATGGCGGCGCGGGGCGCTGGCCGGCATTATCTCCGAGCGGCGATGGGCCCGATGCCGTCATGCTGACTTTGCTCCAACTTGCGATGGGCGTACTGCCTTCATGCAGATTTTGCTCCCGCTTGCGTCGCGCCCGGAGCGCCTACAAATCCCGCGGGCTTTCCGATTCCCAGCATTTCTTCCCAGCGCGGCCAGGGATTCGATGGCGTTCCGCGCAGCGCGCGGTCAATAACGAGTTTCGCCATGCGCTCCACCACTTCCTTGAAATAAAATTCGGTGATGCGATCGCGCTCGAAATCGGGCGCGGGATTCAAGAAATCAATCGCGTACGGAATTCCATTATCAATTGCAAATTCAATCGTGTTCATCTCATAACCAAGCGCCTGATTGATGAGTTGCGCGTCGCGCACCACGCGGTCGCCAAGCTCCGGCGTCAAATAGTCGTGAATAACAAGGTACTTTCGATCCTTGGGGTCGTATGCAACGGGCAAGATTTCATTCTTACCAAATGTGAAGCAACGGACGTATTTATCGAAATTAATAAATTGCTGCAACGTCATGCAATACGGCGAAGTTCCATCGTAAGCGGCTAGAAGTTCCTCGCGATTATTTACTTTGTACACGTGCTTCCAACCACCGCCGGAGAACGGTTTCAAAATCGCGGGACGGCCGACGTAATCCAGCAGCGCGTCCCAATCAATCGGGTACTCGAGATTTCGCAGCGACTCTGAATTTATATCCACATCCGATGGGTAGCCCTTTTGCGGAAGAAGAATTGTTTTTGGAATTGCGAGGCCGAGTTTTTTCATCACGGAATAATTAAAAAACTTATCGTCGGCGGTCCACCAGAATGGATTGTTGATAACGTAAGTTCCCTGCAGCACGGCGTGCTTCAAATAGCCCCGGTAATATTCCACTTCGTGCGAAATGCGATCCACAATCACGCGATATTGCGCAGGCTCGCCCATTTTTGTGCCGGAAAGCTTCACAAATTCGGCGGTGATTCCATCTTTCTGGCCGAGTTCGTTGACGCGCTGTAGAAACGCCGGAGGGAAACTGAATTCGCGTCCGCACATGAGCCCAATCTTCATCATTAAGACTCCTCACAGCGAAATTGTCTTGTTCGGTTCGACCGCGGGAACTTCAATCGCAAATTTCTTCCGCGAAATTCAATCTCGACCCGCCGATGATGCGTTGGGACGGTCCGTGCCTTCGCGCGTTTCGGCGACGAGCTGCCGCACAACGGCCTGGAGACTTCCCGTTTGGCGAAATACTTCCAACTGACGCTCCGCGCTGGTGCCCTCTCTGAGAATTCGATGAACGCCTTCGACTGCGCTGCGGCTGCCGAGATCGTCCACGACATCATCTATGAATTCGAGCAATTCGAGGGCGAGTTCACGCATAGGCACTTCTGCGCGCTTGCCGAAGTCAATCAGCTTGCCGTCAATTCCCCAGCGCACGGCGCGCCATTTATTTTCTTCAATCAGCGCTTTTGGATAATGACGGAAGCCGAGATTTTTTGTGTACAGGCGATGCAGCTTCACGACGATGGCCTGCGTCAACGCAGCGAGCGTGATGGAGTCCTCGGCACGAGTCGGCACGTCGCAAATTCTGAATTCGAGTGTGCCAAACGTCGGATGCGGGCGAACATCCCACCAGATCTTTTTCGCGTTATCGATGCAGTGAAGCTCGACGAGGAGTTTTACGTAATCGTCGTAGTCGCTCCACGACGCGAAATATTCCGGCACGCCGGTGCGCGGGAATCTGCGAAATACCGTGGTCCGAAAAGACTTCAGGCCGGTATCGCGGCCCATCCAAAATGGCGAACTCGTGGATAGGGCCAGCAAATGCGGCAGGAAGTAGCCCACCTGATTCATCAGGGCGATCGTAGTGGTGCGATCAGGCATGGCAACGTGCACGTGGATACCGAAAATCAGAAGCGAACGCGCGAGCTGCTGCAATTCTTCAACGATGTTGTTGTATCGCTCTCCGGGAGAAATCACCTGATCAATCCAACTGGAGAAAGGATGCGTTCCGGCAGCGGCGACCTGCGAGCCGGCGCGGTCTGCCGCGCTGACAATCTCCCGGCGCATCCGGTAAATCTCCGGGCGCAGATCGTCCACGCTATCGCAAATATTTGTGCCCATCTCGACGATGGACTGGTGCAGCTCCGGCTTGATTTGCTCGCCGACCTCTGGAGAACTCGCGGCGATCAACTCGCTGACGTGCGAGCGAAGTTCTCCCGACTCAGGATCGATAATCTGAAATTCTTCCTCGACGCCAATCGTGAAACGATGAGCCACGGGGAGGACCCTCCGGCCACCGGGAATGTTCACCCTGAAAGAGCGCCTATGATACTGCGGGGCGACTGAAAATACACGCCTGGGGTACTGGTGCGCATGGCCGGCGCTCAGCCGGCGGCAGGTCCACGGCGAAGAAGCCTGATGATCTCGAATTGAATCGCGCACACGATCAAAGCGCATGCGAGGGCCACTGCCATTCCGAAGCGCAAGCCGTGAAATTTCTCCGAAGCCGCTCCCATCGCGAATGGAATGATTGCCGCTCCGACGTAGCCCAACGGAAAAATCCATCCCGCCAAGCGGATGGAGTCGGCACCCAAGCGGTCGGAGAAGGTCGCGATGGTTGTTGGGAAGATGGCGGCGAATCCGATCCCCGCGACGAAAAGGCCGGCGAGGACTGGAACTGCTTGCGACGCGGTCACCGACAGAAGCATACCCGCGACGGAAACACACGCGCTAAGCAGCACGAGTTTCGCTCCCTTCATTCGCTTGAGGATGAACGGAGCTGCAACGCGGCCGACGAGAAGCGCGCCGAAAAACGTGGATTGTGCGAAACCAATGCTTGCTGCCGGCAGGAGGCTCAAGCGCTTGGCATACGTGGTCACCCAGCCACCGACACCGGATTCCGTGCCCACATAAACGAAGATCAATACAGAGATAAGGATGATGAATTCGCGTCGCGTGGCGCTGCGCGATTTCGCGATGGCTTCCGACGGGTCCACGGGCGCGGGAAACGGCGGAAGTGATTCGCGTTCAGCAGCCAAGAGAGTGGCCACCATCAGCAAGAGAATCGAAATTACATTGAGAATGTGTTGGAGGCTGGCGCGAAGCACGAGGAAGGTGATGATCGGAGCCGAAGTGGCGGCACCGATGCACCAGGATGCGTTTAGAAGATTTGCGGCGGCCGCGCTGCGCTCAGGCTCCGAGAGTGTGATCCAGAGATTGATGGGGGTGACGCTCACGCCAAGACCAAAACCGAGACAGAAAACGCACGCCTTGGCGGTGAATGGACCGCTCACTCCGATCCCCGCAAGGCCGGCGGACATAAGCAGCATGCCTAGAGCCGCCGCGCGACGGCAGCCGAGCCACATCATCAAGCGGCTTGAGAGAACTGTTCCAATCACCGCTCCCAAAAACTCAGCGGTGAAGAGCTGGCCAGCGTGGGCGTCATCGAGCGCCCAGCGCAGCGATAGCAGGGGAAGGATCGGACCGAGGGTGGTGTTAGCGACGCCGTGCAGGACGAAGCCGAGGTGTCCGATCCAGAGTTTGTTTCGCAATCAGTGAGTTCCTGTCTGGCGACTGCTCGTGTGGCAAGTTCCGCGTCACGCAGGCGCGAGCGCATCCGCGATGACGAAGTATGCCACAGCACGGAATTCTGGCGGCAGGGCTGGATTGCAGGACACATAGCTATTGAGATGCGGTACGGGTGTCGCGCAGGAGGACTACGTCGGAGACGACGTGCATGCGAACGACGGCGAGCATCTTGCCGTCAGGCGAGAACTGAAACGTGCGAATCTGATCCGAAGTGAAGTTCGTCAGTCGATGTCCGGGCGAGCCATCGAGCTGCTGCGCCCAAACGCTGCCGACGCCGTTTTCGACGACGTTGTAAGCCACCGCCTTGCCGTCCGGAGTGATGGCAATTGGAGCAGCAATATCCCCTCGGGGATCGATGATTTTGGCAGGTGTTTCGGAGTTCATCGTTACGTCAACCAGAGCAACCTTGCGCGTGGCTATTTGTGTGACCGCATCGGCTCTCGTCTCGATCTGCGGCATCCACCTGCCGTCCGGCGATAAGTTCACTCCGCCTGTCATGTATCCATCAGGGATTGCGCTGGCCTTGACCAGTTCCGGAGAGGCCCCATCGACGGGCATTTTCATAATCTGAAATGTAACCCCATCAGCGTAGTAAAACGATGCTCCATCCGGCGAACAGAGCGGAGATTCATCGTCCTTGCCGTTAGTCAGCTGCTTTGGATGGGATCCATCCGCGTCTATGCGCCAGACGTTGGTCGTCAGCTTGCCTTCCCGTAGCTGCGTGCTGAATAGAATGGGACCGCCTCGATCACAAACCGAGGATCCCTGTATCGTCTCAATTGGGTCACTGAGGATAGTTGCTTGCCGGCTGCCGTCAGGCGACATCCGCAAAATCGAAGTCGTCGTGGTGACGATCAAATCTCCATGGACGTTCCAGTCCACATTTTGTACGACGGCCTGATTGGGAAGGCCAGGAACCGCCGCTGGCGTCCTCTTGCTTGTCACAGGCTGCAATGAGACCGAGTCAGTTTCTTGCTGCTGAATCGAGACCATCGCCTTGCCGTCGGCAGAAAGGCTCAGCGTTTGATAGCCGTGAGTGTCGTTCGTAAGCGATTGGAACCGGCCACCGGGATAAGATACGAAGCCAATTTGTTGGTTGGTTGCTCCCGAGGAGCGATAGTTCACGATTACACCCCGTCCATCCGGAGTCCACGCCAAGTCTAAGAATACTTTGTCCGGGAACATCGTGAGCGGCGTGTCCTTGCTGCTTGCCATCTCGAAAGTGCTGATTTGTCCCTGAGCATTGCTCTGCGAATACGAAATAAAGGCGATTCGCTTTCCGTCGGGCGACCAAGAAAGAGAGTCCGCAGAAGGAAGCGGCGCGATTTGGAGAATCTTCTCGTCGCTCCCGTCCAGATTGCAGGAAAGAAGACGATACTTGCCGGCTTCTGGATCGTTGGCGCGCACGTACGCCATGCGCTTGCCGTCCGGTGAAAAGGTTGGGCCGCCATCAACATCGTGCGCCGAAACTTGCGGCGTGCCGCCGAGCACCGGCATTCGATACACCAGGAACTCGTTTTGAGTGGCATCCGTTGCTTTTCTGTAGAAGATATAGTTCCCGTCCGGAGAAAACGCGGGGCTACGAATAGCAAGAGGATCAGGTTCGAGAACCTGAGTGTTGCTGTTAGTCGGCACGTTGCGAAGCCACAGGCTTTGTTTTCCGTTGTCGTCAAGCACGCTAACGATGTACTTTCCGTCCGGGGAAATTGCAGCGTACGTCGCCTTGCCCGAATTTGTGACTTGCGTGGCATCGAAGCTTTGAAATGGAATCGTTACCGTTCGATTGGCGAAGAACGAGTAGAGGCCATACCCTGCACCGGCGATCAGCAGAAGCGCGACAACAACTGCGCCAACGAGCGCGCCTTTGTGTTGCTTCGCCGCAGCGACTACAACCGAACTGCCGGAAAGATGCGCCGCTTCACGTTGCCGCTGTAGTTCCGCGCCTATTTCCGCCCGAGCCGCAACCCGGTACAAATGGGGAACGACATTGGCAGTGGAGGAAGGCGAACTCGAGTCGGCAGCGGCAACGGTGGCCGTCCCGGAACGTCCCGGCTCGGTTTCGCGCTTTAGCCGTTTCAGGTCGGCGCGAATGTCGGACGCGTGCTGGTAGCGCGTTTCGCGATCCTTCTCAAGGGCCTTAGAGATGATGTGCTCTAGCTCTGCCGGCACATCGGCGTTCAGCCGCACGGGCGGAATCGGCGACGCGTCCAGAATCGCTTTGAATATGACTCCCGAGCTTTCGCCGCGGAATGGCAAGGTGCCTGTGGCCATTTCGTAAAGCACCGCACCGAAAGAAAACAGATCGCTTCGCGCGTCCAGCTCCTTCGCGCGCACTTGCTCCGGCGACATATAAGCCACCGTCCCGAGCATGCTGCCCGGACTTGTCAGGTGTTCAGGAGGAACTGCATCGGCGGTATCCCGTGTCGCCGACATTGACAGCGCCGACGCGGACGGCAGCGTTTTCGCCAACCCGAAATCGAGAATCTTCGGGTGCCCCCGTTTGGTGACGAAAATATTGGCGGGCTTGATGTCGCGATGAACTATGCCTTCGACGTGGGCGGCATCGAGCGCGTCTGCAATCTCAATCGCCAAACCGAGCAACACTTCCATCTCGACGGGCTTTCCGCTGATCAGATGCTTCAGCGTCACGCC
>PMAA01000186.1 GCA_003152355.1 Acidobacteriota bacterium
TCGAAGTTGTGCGCGCTGCATTTCGTTGCGTAATATTGCGCGGCTGAAGCCTATGTCGGGGGCGGAGGATCTTTCGCTGTTGCAGAGCGGCAATCCCACGTAACGCGATGTCGGTTGCGATGATGTCTGCCATTCCGAGCCGCGCGGTTGGCATCGTGAATAGACAGGCGGCGAAGAATCTGCATTTTCCGCCTCCGCGGCACAAATGCAGATTCTTCAGGACATCCTCTCCGGATGTCCTTCAGAATGACAGCGCCCTAGGGGCTGCAGAGGTGTTCCGAATTCAGGCGACTCCCACCATATCAGGAGCTCGCTCGGAGGTCGTCCTATGACTGTTGAACGCGTGAAGCATCTTGTCGGAATCGGTGTTGACGCAACGGCGGAACTTGCCGACGCCGGCGCGCCGGATGTGCTGCGCTTCGAAAATCTCGATACGGACGTGCGCCCGCCCGAAGCGGCATTGGCGATCTCGAGAGATGAAGTGGATGCGGACAGCGCGAACAGTTACTTGCCGTTTTTCGGAGCGAACGAACTTCGCATGGCCGCGACCGAGCACGTCGCAGGATTGTCCGGCGTGCAGTACGACTGGCATCGCCAGTGCATCATTACCGCAGGCGGTTGCGCCGGAATTCTGAACACGCTATTGGCCCTACTGAATCCGGGCGACGAAGTGGTGATGACGGATCCAATCTACGTTGGCCTCATCAATCGCGTGCGGCTGGCGGGAGGAGTTCCCGTATTTGTGCCATTCCACGCGACGAATGGAGCGTGGCGCCTCGATCTCGATGCGCTGCGAGGCGCCATCACAAAGCGAACGCGCGCATTCTTGATGATGAGTCCCTCGATGCCTTCCGGCGCCGTGCTCAATCGGAGCGAGTGGGAAGCGATTGCGAAAGCGTGCATCGACGCCGACGCATGGATGATTTACAACGCGGCGATGGAGCGGATTCTCTACGACGGCGTGGCGCATTTTCATCCGGGATCGCTTGAGGGAATGGCGCGGCGAACGATCACGGTGGGCACGATATCGAAGGAACAACGAATGATCGGCTGGCGCGTGGGTTGGATTGTCGGGCCGGCCGAGACAATGCGAGACATTGGGCTCGTGTGCATTTCGAATGTCGTGTGCCAGGTGGGAATCGCGCAACGCGCGGCGGCGGCAGCGTTGCTCGATGGCGAAGCGTCGTTTCGGGCGGCCGTTGCAGAATGGCAAGCGCGGCTCGATTGCATTCGTGAAGAATTGAAATCACTGCCGCTCATGCCGTGCAGCGGAGGCTGGTCAGTGCTTCTCGATGTGGAGCCATTCGGCATGAAAAGCGCGGAAGCGAGCAAGCGCCTGATGGAGCGCGGGCAAATCGCGGCCACACCAATGAAAAATTGGGGATCGGAACGGAGCGACCGCTTCGTGCGATTCGTTTTTTCGAACGAGCCGGTGCCGCGTTTGCGAGGATTACGCGAGCGCGTCGAACGGGCTCTCGGCAGACCTTCCTAAGACTCCGCACTCGAAAGAGCGCACCTGGCTTGCGCGACTGGAATGGATTGGGGCGCTGCAGCGTGAATAGAGGCGAAGAGCCGGCGGGACGCCGGCGGTACAAGAGACTGCATGACCGCTGCTACGCGTCACCAGGCTGCAGCTTGATCGAGAAACCAGATCAGGCGTCCGGCCGAACGAATGCGCGCAGCAGGATAACGGCTCGCCGCGCTCTCCGGCTCGCGGCGGATCTCCGAGATGATCTCGCGCTTCTTGGCGCCTTCCGCGAGAAAGAAAATATATCGCGAGCGATTGAGCATTGGATAGGTGAGCGTCAGACGTCGCGGCGGCTCCGCCGGGGCCTCGACGGCGACGACGGCGCGCTGGGTCTCCGCCAGCGCGGGCGAATCCGGAAACAAAGAAGCGGTGTGGCCTTCGACGCCGATACCGAGAAAAAGCAGATCGAATTCCGGGCGGTCGCCGAAGTATTCGCGCAGCGTTTTCTCGTACGCAATTGCCGCTTCATCAGGATTTGCAAGGCCGGTCGGCATCGGATGAATATTTCCTGGCGGTACGCTCACGCGCGAAAGCAGGGTCTCGCGCGCCATGCGATAGTTGCTGCGCTCGTCGTCATACGAAACGTAACGCTCATCGCCCCAGAATAAGTGAATTTTTTTCCAGGGCATTCGCGTCATGTAATCGCGCGCCCAGAGTTCATTCAGGGATTTAGGAGTGGTGCCGCCTGAAAGGCAAATCGAACATCGTCCGTTGGCGAGAACCGCATCAAGCGCGATTCGCTGCGATTCGTCCGCAACGGCGCGGGTGAGCAGCGCGGTATCGGCGAAGACGCGAGCTTCGCGAATCACGGAGTAGTCCAGCCCTCGGTCATGCCCAGCATGAGCTGGTCCGCTTCCGGCGGACCCCACGATCCGGCCGAATAAGGATAAACGGGCGGACGATTGTTGATGAGCGGCGTGTAGAGGCGCCAGGAATCTTCCACCCAATCGTCGCGGACGAACAGGGTGGCATCGCCCTTCAGTACGTCGAGCAGAAGCGTTTCGTACGCTTCCGGAAGCGGCTCGAAGACATCGGAATATCTGAAGTGGAGACTTTGATTTTGCAGTTCGACGGCATCGCCGGGCTTCTTGATTTCGAAGCGAATGTCGAAGCCTTCGTCCGGCTGAATCGTCATCACCAGCTTGTTCGCGTGCAGCGAGGATTCCCCACATTCGCGGAACATCATGACGGGCGGCCGGCGAAAATTGACGACGATTTCGCTCGCGCGAGTGGCCATGCGCTTGCCGGTGCGCAGAAAAAACGGAACGCCGTGCCAGCGCCAATTCTCGACCCACAGCCGCAGGGCGACGAACGTCTCCGTTTTCGAGTCCTTGGCCACCCCAGGCTCATCAACGTACGCCGGCACATCCTGGCCATCAATTTTGCCGCTTGAATATTGGCCGAATACGACGTCACTGTGACTGAGCGGCATCACCGACCGCAGGACCTTCGCCTTCTCATGCCGGATGGCCTCGGCTTCAAATGCAGAAGGAACTTCCATGGCGGTGAGAGTCATCAACTGCGTCAAATGATTTTGAATCATGTCGCGAAGCGCGCCGGCGCCTTCGTAATATTTCGCTCGATGCTCGATGCCTAGACACTCGGCGACGGTGATTTCCACGCTGGCGATGCGATCGCGATTCCAAAGCGGCTCGAAAAGTGAATTCGCGAAACGAAAAACCAAAATATTCTGCACCGTTTCTTTGCCGAGATAGTGGTCGATCCGGTAGACCTGATCCTCCGTAAAATACTTGTGAACGCAGTCATTGAGCGCTTCGGCGGAATCGAAATCGTGGCCGAAGGGCTTTTCAATGACGATGCGCGTCCAGCCAGGACTCTTATTCAGCCCGGCTTCGCCCAGCGCCGTGATGGCTGGCGCGAAGGCGGCGGGAGGCAACGCCAGATAGAGCACGCGATTGCCGGGAAGTTGTTTTTCTTTCTCGATACTGGCGATGCGCTCGGCGAGAGCGTGACAGTCGTTACCCTTCGGCAGCGCCTGATAGAGCAAGTTGCCGCCGGTGAATCGCGGAGGAAGCTCTTTTTCCGGAATGCCGCTGGCGATCAGTTCCGCGCGGCATTGATCGCGAAAGCTGTCGTCGTTGAGGTCGGTTCGAAGATCCACGCCGAGCACGACGCTGCGATCGGGCAGCAGGCCGCGCTTTCTAAGTTGGTACAGCGCAGGAAAAAGTTTGCGCCCCATCAAATCGCCGGTCGCGCCGAGAATCACGAAGAGGCATGGCTCTGACGGCGTGCGCTTCGGCGCCGCTTGAGGCGCTGATTCGCTGCTGACCACCGTTGTTGGCGTGCCGGCGGCGGTTGTGCTCACGGTCAAATCCTTTCGAAAACGTGTGTGATCTTTGAAGCGGGAAAAACAGAATCACTTGCTCGCGACGGACTGCACGGCATGCCCGCCGAACTCGTGCCGCATCATCGCGAGGAGTTTGTTGGCAAACGGCTCGGGGTCCTGCGAGCGGAGCCGCACGTCGAGCGCCGCGGAAATCACCGGAAGCGGCACGCCGAGCTCGATTCCTTCGATTGCCGTCCAGCGTCCCTCGCCGGAATCGGTCACGTGCGCGCCAATTCCCTCGAGCTTGGGATTTCCAGCGAGCGCGTCAACCGTGAGATCGAGCAGCCACGAGCGAATTACGCTGCCGAACTGCCAAATCCGCGAAACCTGAAGGAGATCGATACTGAACTCCTTCTTGTGACCGAGCAGGTCGAGTCCTTCCGCGTAAGCCTGCATCATTCCATACTCGATCCCGTTGTGAACCATCTTGACG
>PMAA01000047.1 GCA_003152355.1 Acidobacteriota bacterium
ACATCCAGCGGCAGCCGGGCGCAAATATCATCCAGGTAGTTGACCGAATCAAGAAGCTTCTGCCTGTCCTGCAAACGAATCTCCCGGCCGCTGTGCACGTTTCGATTCTCAACGACCGGACCACCACCATTCGCGCCTCCGTAAAGGACGTTGAGTTTGAGCTGATGTTGACGGTAGGGCTCGTGGTGATGGTCATCTTTCTTTTCCTGCGCAGCCTGTCCGCGACGATCATCCCGAGCGTTGCGGTTCCTCTTTCCATCATCGGCACTTTTGCGGTGATGTATCTGGCCGGCTACAGCCTCGACAACCTCTCCCTGATGGCGCTGACGATTTCGACAGGCTTTGTCGTAGACGACGCGATCGTGATGATCGAGAACATCGCTCGTTTCATTGAAGAGGGTGACAAGCCGCTTGAGGCGGCGCTGAAGGGCGCCGAGCAAATTGGATTCACGATTATTTCGCTGACAATTTCGCTGATTGCCGTGTTGATTCCGCTGCTGTTTATGGGAGACATCGTCGGCCGGCTATTCCGCGAGTTTGCGGTGACGCTCGCCGTGACCATCCTTGTTTCCGCGGCAGTTTCCCTGACCTTGACGCCCATGATGAGCGCCCGACTGCTCCGTCATACGCCGCCGGACAAGCAAGGAAGATTCTACAGGTGGTCGGAGCACATGTTCGATCGAATCATCGAAGCATACGGCCGGAGCCTCCAATGGGTTTTGCAGTATCAGACGGCCACCTTGCTCGTGGCCCTCGGAACACTCGTGCTGACGATCATCTTGTACATCATCGTGCCGAAGGGATTTTTCCCCGTGCAGGATACCGGCATCATTCAGGGCATTTCTGAGGCGCCGCAACAGATTTCGTTTACCGCGATGGCAGAAAAGCAGCAGGCGCTGACGAGCGTGATTTTGAAGGATCCGGCGGTGGACAATCTATCGTCATTCATCGGCGTGGACGGGACGAATACGACGCTCAACACGGGGCGAATTCTCATCAATTTGAAACCGTTAAGCGTGCGGAAAATTAATGCTTCGGACGTGATACGACGGCTCGAGCCGGAGCTCGACAAGATTGACGGCATCACGCTGTACATGCAGCCGGTGCAGGATTTGACCGTGGAAGATCGCGTCAGCCGGACGCAATATCAATACACGCTCGAGGATCCCGATCAGAACGAATTGAATCTCTGGACGGCGCGGTTGATGAAAAAACTGACTGCGCTGCCGGAGCTGAGGGACGTGGCGACCGATCAGCAGACGAGTGGGCTGGCCGCTTCGCTGGTGATCGATCGCGTTACCGCGTCACGTATGGGCATCACGCCATCCATGATCGATCAGACGCTTTACGATGCATTCGGCCAACGGCAGATTTCTACGCTTTATACGCAGTTGAATCAGTACCACGTGATTCTGGAGACGATGCCGAGTTTTCAGAAGAATCCGTCCAAACTCGGGGAGATTTACGTGCGGTCGGCTCTTGCTTCGGGAGCTACTTCGACCGCGAGTCCATCTTCGACGGTGGTTACATCAACGACGGCGAGCGGCACAGCAGGCTCGTCTTCGCCAAGTCCGAAGGCGTCGAGCTCGATATCGAGTTCAGGTTCAGCAAATCCGACTGCCGTCTCCGCGGTGAATGGGTCGGCGGTGCCGCTGAGCGCGTTCACGCACTTCGAGTCGAAGAGCACGCCGCTTTCGGTAAACCATCAGGGACAGTTCCCGGTGGTGACGATTTCGTTCAATCTGGCGCCGGACGCTTCATTGGGCGAAGCGACGAAAGCGATCCAAAAGGCGGAAGAAGATATTCACTTGCCGCTGAGCGTGCAGGCCGCGTTTCAAGGGACGGCCGCATCGTTCCAGGCGTCTCTCGCGAATGAACCGATCCTGATTCTGGCGGCGCTGGTTACGGTATATATCGTGCTCGGCGTTCTTTACGAGAGCTACATTCACCCGATCACGATTCTCTCGACGCTGCCGTCCGCGGGCGTAGGCGCAATATTGGCGCTGATCATCTGCGGGCAGGAGCTGAGCGTCGTCGCATTGATAGGCATCATTCTGCTGATCGGCATTGTGAAAAAGAACGGCATCATGATGATTGACTTCGCTCTCGAAGCGGAGCGGCAGCACGGCAAGACGCCGGAAGACGCGATTTACCAGGCCTGCTTGCTGCGTTTCCGGCCGATCATGATGACCACGATGGCGGCGCTGCTGGGCGGATTGCCGCTCGCGCTCGGCACTGGAATTGGATCCGAGTTGAGGCGTCCGCTGGGAATTTCGATGGTCGGCGGTTTGTTGCTGAGCCAGGTGCTGACGCTCTATACGACTCCGGTGATCTATATTTTCTTCGATCACCTCGCGAAGCGGTTCTCGCGAGCACGCGAGGCGGCGGGCGCGGGGAGCCCCGAGTCGGTTCCGGCGGATTAACGATGAGTTTATCATCTCCTTTCATCCATCGGCCGGTGGCGACGACGTTGCTAACGGCGGCGATCGCATTGGCAGGACTCGTCGCGTTTCAAGTTTTGCCGGTGTCGCCGCTTCCGCAGATTGATTTTCCGACGATTTCGGTTGGCGCGTCGCTTCCGGGCGCGAGTCCGGAAATTATGGCTTCATCGGTGGCCACGCCGTTGGAACGGCAATTTGGGCGCATCGCCGGCATCACGGAGATGACGTCGTCGAGTTTTCTGGGGACGACCAGCGTTACGCTGCAATTCGATCTAAACAGGAATATTGACGGCGCTGCACGCGACGTTCAGGCCGCCATCAACGCCGCGAGAAGTTACCTGCCGACGAACCTGCCGAGCAATCCTACGTACCGCAAAGTGAATCCCGCGGACGCGCCGATCATGATTTTGGCGCTGACGTCGGACGTGTACGACCGCGGGCCTCTTTATGACGCGGCGTCAACGATCATCCAGCAGAAGTTGTCGCAGATACAGGGCGTNNAATCCCACGCAATTGAACAGCTACGGACTGGGATTGAACGATATCGCGTCGATGTTGAGCAGCCAGAATGCGAATTTGGCAAAAGGCCAGATCGCGAACAATCTGACGTCCTCCGACATCGTGGATAACGACCAATTGCTGAAAGCCGACAGTTACAAACTTCTGGTGGTGGGATATCACAACGGCGCCGCGANNGATCATCTCGCGGCAACCTGGCGCAAATATTATTGATACGGTGGAGCGCATTCGGGCGGCGATCCCGTCGCTGAAGGCTTCCATTCCGGCGGCGATGGTCATAACGTACGTGTTCGATCGAACCACGACGATTCGCGCTTCGGTGAAGGATGTGGAGCGGTCGCTGATCATTTCGATCGGTCTCGTGATTTTGGTGGTGTTTGTATTCCTGAGGAATTTTCGCGCCACGCTGATTCCGAGCGTTGCTGTTCCGGTCTCGCTTATCGGAACTTTCGGCGTTATGTACCTGTTCCATTACAGCATTGATAATCTCTCGCTAATGGCGCTAACGATCTCGACCGGATTCGTGGTGGACGACGNNGTGATCGAGAACATCTCACGTTATCTCGAGGCAGGAATGCGGCCGATGGAAGCCGCATTGAAGGGGGCGAGTGAAATCGGGTTCACGGTGCTTTCGATCAGCATCTCGCTAGTCGCCGTTTTCATTCCGATTCTGATGATGGGCGGGATCGTGGGCCGGTTGTTCCGTGAGTTCGCGGTCACACTCTCGGTGGCTATTCTTGTGTCCCTCGCCATTTCGCTGACCACGACGCCGATGATGTGTTCCAGGCTTCTGAAGCACATGCGGGAAGAAGACCATGGGCCGGTATTTCGCGGGAGCGAAAGAGTGTTCCAGTGGGTGCTACGCTCGTATGAGCGATCCTTGACGTGGGTTCTGCAACATTCGGCACTCACGCTCTTCGTGCTCTTCTTGACGATCGGCCTGAACATTTTTCTGTTGTGGGTGGTTCCGAAGGGCTTTTTCCCGCAGCAAGACAACGGGACGGTGTTCGGCGGGATTCAGGGCGCGCAGGACATTTCGTTCCAGGCGATGCAAGGCATCACGCAGCGCTACGTGGATATCATCAAGCAAGATCCCGCGGTTCTGAACGTCTCAGCCTTTACAGGTGGTGGCGGCGCGGTAAACACCGGATTCGTATATATGGCGCTGAAGCCGCTCGATCAGCGCAAGATCAGCGCCGGCCAGGTGATCGATCGATTGAGGCCAAAACTCATGTCGGTGCCGGGAGCGACCGTCTTTCTGCAGGCGGGCCAGGATTTGAGAATCGGCGGCAGAATGAGCAGCGCGCAATTTCAGTACACGATTCAGAGCGACAATCTGCAAGACCTGGTGAATTGGGGCCCGAAGTTACTCCAGCAAATGAAGAAACTGCCAGGCCTTACGGATGTGAATACCGACCAGCAGAATAGCGGGCTTCAAGCGGAGCTTGTGTACGACCGCGCAACGGCATCGAGACTCGGGATCACGCCGCAGATGATTGATAACACTCTCTACGAAGCATTTGGACAAGCCCAAGTCTCGACGATGTACACGCCGCTCAACCAGTATCATGTGGTGATGGAAGTTGCGCCGAAATATTGGCAGTCGCCGGAAGGCTTGGATAATGTGTACATTCCCACTGCGAACGGCGGCGTGGTTCCGCTGAGCGCGATTACGAAGTTTCAAGACACCACCGCGCCACTTGCCGTGAACCATCAGGGCCAATACCCGTCGGTCACCGTGTCGTTCAATCTATCGCCCGGCGTTGCCTTGAGCGACGCAGCGAGGACTATCCTAGACATGGAACAGAGAGTCGGGATGCCGGCGACGATTCACGGAATGTTTTCGGGGACGCTGCAGGCGTTCCAATCGTCGCTGTCGACTCAGCCGATGCTGATCATCACGGCATTGATGGCGGTTTACATTGTTTTGGGCATTTTGTACGAAAGTTTCATTCATCCGATTACGATTATTTCGACGCTGCCGTCGGCGGGAGTGGGCGCCGTCCTGGCGCTTATGCTGCTCAAAATGGATCTGAGCGTCATTGCGCTGATAGGCATCATCTTGCTCATCGGTATTGTGAAGAAAAATGCGATTATGATGATCGATTTCGCGCTTGCGGCGGAACGCAACGAAGGCAAGACTTCGGCCGAAGCCATTTATCAGGCGTGCCTGCTCCGCTTTCGGCCTATTCTGATGACCACGATGGCGGCGCTGTTTGGCGCGCTGCCGCTTGCCTTGGGCACGGGAACCGGATCGGAATTGCGGCGGCCGCTGGGCGTGACGATCATAGGCGGCCTGATCGTGAGCCAGATGCTCACGCTCTTCACGACGCCGGTAGTTTATTTGTATCTTGACCGTATGCGTCTGCGCTGGGCGAAGAAGCACGCGAAACGGGCCGGTGTGACAGCACCGCAAGAGGAACTGGGATGAGCCGGCCTGCGCAGCGTGCGATGATTAACGTTCGATAATTACGAGGATGGCCTTCTTGAGACACAAATCCAAGGCGAGCTCGTGGCGGGAAAAACCAAAGGCGGTCGTGCTCGTGCTCGCGGCGCTGCTGGCTCTGGATGGCTGCACCGTCGGCCCGAAATACAACAAGCCTTCCGCGCCAGCGCCCGCGGCATACAAAGAACTTACCCCCGATGAAATGAAGAATACGGACGGTTGGAAAGTAGCGCAGCCGAAGGACGACGCGTTGCACGGAAAGTGGTGGGAGATATTCAACGATGCGCCACTCAATACGCTCGAAGACCAGGTGAACCTGTCGAACCAGAATGTGGCTTCGGCATTTGCGAGCTTCATGGCCGCGCGCGCCATGGTGAAAGAAGCGCGCTCGCAATATTTCCCGACACTGTCGACGGCGCCAGCCATCACGAATGAGCGCCAGCAAATTGGGGGAGCCGCCGCAAGCGGCACTGGCACCGGCAGCGGAGCGGGTTCGACGTCGGCCACGGTGTTTACAGAATATGCGCTTCCGTTTGATGCGACGTGGGTGCCCGATTTGTGGGGGCGCGTTCGTAATATGGTGCGCGCGAACGTGGCTGCAGCGCAGGCGAGCGCGGCTGATCTCGAAAACACGCGGTTGACGATGCAATCGGAGCTGGCGGTAGATTACTTCAGCCTTCGCGGCCAGGATGCTCTGAAGGAATTGCTGGATTCGACGGTTGTCGCGTACCGCCAGTCGCTCGATCTGACGCGCGCGCTATACGAAACGGGCATTGATTCCGACGAGTCGGTAGCGCAGGCGGAAACGCAACTCGAAATCACCCAGGCGCAGGACACGAATCTTGGAATCTTGCGCGCACAATACGAGCACGCGATCGCCATGCTGGTGGGGCAGCCGGCCTCGACTTTTTCGATCGCAGCATTGCCGTGGAATGTGGCGCCTCCGGCGATACCGTTCGGCGTTCCGTCGCAACTGCTGGAACGGCGGCCGGATATTGCGGCGAACGAGCGGCTGATGGCGCAGGCGAACGCTCAAATCGGCGTCGCCGTAGCAGCGTATTATCCGACGGTGACGCTCAGCGCGGGGGCAGGGCTGCAGAGCACCTCGTTTGTCAATTGGTTCACGTGGCCGTCGCGATTTTGGTCCGTCGGGCCATCCGTCGCGGAGACAATTTTCGACGGCGGATTGCGCCGCGCGACCGTGGAGCAATACCGCGCGCAGTACGATGAGTCGGTGGCGAACTATCGCGAGACGGTACTGACTGCTTTCCAGCAGGTGGAGGATAATCTGGCTGCGCTGCGAATTCTCTCGGTGGAAATTCAGCAGCAGAACGCTGCCGTCACATCGGCGGAAAGAAATCTTTCGCTGGCCACAGACCGCTATAAGTTGGGGATTGATCCTTATCTGAACGTGATCACCGCTCAAACGACGCTATTGGGCGCCCAGCAGACGGCCGTGAATCTTCACATTCAGCAGATGACCTCGAGCGTATCGCTTGTTGAAGCGCTCGGCGGCGGGTGGGATTCCAATCAACTGCCTTCGCAGCACCAGCTCATCTCGAGCAGCACGACGAATTCTGCCGCGCCCAATCCTTCCTCTAATCCTCATGGAACTCCCACGAATCCCTAGCGCCAAGCGAAGATCAATTTGTTTTGGCGGCGTCTTATTTTGGAGAAGGGGTGCTCGCCAGCGGCAAGATCACCATCGGGATCGTCCGCGCGCGCTTTCTGTTCAAGTACCAGCAGGTCGAAAAGCCGGAATGAGGAAAGAGCGCGTGAACGCACGCCTGATTTTGGGGATCGCCGAACATGTACTCAGCCTTGCCGTCTTTGTGAGGAATTTCGTAAAGGGGCTGTATCTTTACGACGCCGTAGGCGGCGCTGGGATCTCTTGCGGACATTTTTACGCGCAATAAAACGTAGTCGGAGATGTAGATGAGCGTAATGCCCGCCGCGACGACGATGAGAATTCGCTTCATTTCTTTTCGACACTATAAGCCTTCTCGTGAGTAATTTGAAAATGATTCGCGGCGGGTGCGCGTGAGCCTTGGGCCGGTGGGTGCTGTGAATGCGCGGCCGGCCTTCCGGCCAGCCCCACGAGTCCCGTAATTGCAATTTCGTAAGCGACGACATATCGCGGTGTTCTGGGCGATCTGTGCAGTAATATGCGAGCGGACTCTCGATAACCCAACCGAGCCGCAAAGACATGGCCTCTGACTTCCGCGAAGTGAATCCAAGACGCCGGACATTCTTGAAAAAAGCGGCCATTGCTGGCGCTGGAACCGTGGCTGCCGCGGCCGGGATCAATGCAATCGCGCCTATCGTGATGCCGGAAGAAACGGTCTTCGAGACGAATCGGAGCTATTGGTCGAAAGCATTACCGCCGATGAATCCTGCGCTCGAAGAAAACATAGATGTGGATGTCGCGGTCATCGGAGGCGGCTTCACCGGCCTTTCTTCCGCATATTACATTCGAAAGAATTCTCCAAACAAGCGAGTGGCAGTTCTCGAGGCCAAAACTTGCGGCAACGGAGCGTCCGGACGCAACGGCGCGATGATGCTAACGATGACTGACGATCGCTTCATGATGTGGTCCGGGGAGCCTGAACTCGATAAGCGAATCTACGAGCTGACCGTTGGCAACATCGCTGCTTTGAAGGAAATTTCAGCCGGCGCCGGAATGGATTGCGAAATTGAACAGATTGGCGCTTTGCAGGTGTGCAACACGCCCGAAATTGCGGGGGAAGGGAAGAGCTACATCGAAAGGGCGCGCGAGGCTGGGTTCCCGTTTGAATATTGGACGAAAGAACAGGTATCGGCTGCTCTGGGCACCGACGCGTATGCGGGAGGACTTTTCGATCCTGGCAGCGGGCAACTGCATCCGGGGAAGCTCGTGGGAATGTGGAAAGCGGTTGCGCAATCCGCTGGCGCTGAAATCTATGAAGGCGCGGCTGTTGTTCACGTCGAGGAGGGCCGCGTGCATTCGCTCACGATTGCAAATGGCCGGACGGTTCGCGCGAAGTCTCTCGTAATTGCGACAAATGCATACAGCTCGAAACTTGGGTACTTGAGGCGAGCTGTCGCGCCTGTGTTCGATTACGTTGGCATTACGCCGCCGCTTGACCCCAGGCTGATTGCCGAGATCGGATGGAAGAGCCGAATCCCTTTCAACGATAGCCGCACGGAGGTCTATTATCTTGGGATCACACGAGACAATCGCATCCATATCGGCGGCGGTCCGGTGGACTATTCGTTCAACGACGGATTGAGCGATCGAACTGATTCTGCTCGGAGATATGCAACGATTCAGCGCGAACTCGGGCGAATCTTTCCGAAACTCGCCGGCGTGGATTTCGAGACGACCTGGAGCGGCTCAGTGGACATGTCACTCGACGGGAGTCCGGCAGTCGGCGTAATGGGGCGATTCAAGAATGTCTTTTATGGGATTGGATTTTCGGGGCATGGCGTGAATCTTACCTCGGTCTTCGGGCGGATCATTGCAGATCTTGAAACGAATCGGGGTGAACAATGGAATTGGCTGCCATTTGTGAACCGGCTGCCTCCATACATTCCCAACGAGCCATTTCGCTGGCTTGGAATTCAAGTGGCGTTGGATTATTACCGGCGGAAAGATCCGGTGACGCCGTGAAGGAAGTTTAGCCGAAGTCCATATTCTTTACGGTGATGGCCGCGTCACGCGGTAGGTTCATGAAGCCGAAACTCGGCGTGGAGCGCCTTCACGGCGCGCTGCATTGCAGGTTCCTCGACGACACACGAAATGTTGTACTCCGATGAGCCCTGCGCAATAGCGATGATGTTGATCCCTTCGCGGCCGAGCGCGTTGAACGTGCGGCCCGCAACGCCAGGAGTGCCGCGCATGTTCTCGCCAACCGCCGCGACGATCGCGATGTTGCGGTCTTCGGAAATGTGATCGACGGTATGCTCCTCGACTTCCGGCGCGAACGCTTCGCGCAGTGCGGCAACGGTGCGCTTTTCATCGGCCGTTGGAATCACGAAGCAGATGTCGTTTTGGGAAGAGGACTGGGTCACGAAGAGAACATTCGCGCGCGTGGCAGAAGTAGCGGCGAATGAGCGCGCGAGCACATCGGTCAGGCCGACAATTCCCGGGCCGCCGACAGTTACAAGAGTCACATCGCGAATCGCGGTGAGCGCCTTGACGCCGCTGCCGGTTGGCGTGCCGTCGGCCATGATCCGCGTGCCCAGCTTTTCCGGCGCGAAGCTGTTGCGGATCCATACCGGCACATTGGCTGCCATTACGGGACGCAGGGTGTTTGGATGAAGAACTCTCGCGCCGAAGAATGCAAGTTCGGCGGCTTCGTTGTAAGAAATTTCCGGGAGCGTCCGCGCTTCCGGAACGAGGCGGGGGTCGGCGGTCTTCACGCCGTCGACGTCAGTCCAGATGATTGTTTCTGCCGCGCCGAGTGCGGCGCCGAGAATCGTTGCTGAATAATCCGAGCCGCCGCGGCCGAGAGTTGTCTGCACGCCTTCGAGCGTTGAGCCGATGAAGCCGGTAACGACCGGCACGACGCCGTCATTCAACAGCGGGCGAAGGCGCGTTTCGGAACGCCGGTGAGTTTCTTCCATCAGCGGCTCCGCGCGGCCGTGATGCGAATCCGTGATGATGACTTCGGTGGCGGAAATGGGCACGCTGCGACGCCCAAGCTGAGTGATTGCTCCTGCGAGGAGTGGGGTGGAAAGGCGCTCGCCAATTCCAGAAATTGCGTCGAGGGCGCGCGGAGTGAGTTCGCGAAGAAGCGCTGTGCCGTGCAGCATCCGTTCGAGTTCGTTGAGGACGCGCGCGTGAGCTGACGCTATCGCGATTCGCGAGCGCGAATCCTCCACCAGCGCGTTAAGAACGTCCTCGTGCTGCTTTTTCAATTCCTGAATCAATGATGTGACGTGTTCTTCTTCGCCTGCTTCGGCTCGTCGAGCCCCTTCAATGAGGCGATTTGTCACTCCGCTCATCGCTGAAACCACAACGACGATCGGCTGCCGCTCCGCAGCGGCTCTGACGATCTCCGCGGCACGGCGGATGCAGCTTGCATCCCCCACTGAAGTGCCGCCAAATTTCATAACGCAAAGACAAGAACTCATCACCGATGGCCTCTTGGTTCCATCAGATACGTCGAACAGCAGGAGTTTGTGAATCCGGCGACTTCCGATTTATCGTAAGCTCGCAATCGCAGCGCTATTCAAAGTGTATTTCAAGCCCCGCGTTTTCGGCAGACGAATTGCCGGTGTGTGCTCAGTTGTGATTCCGGGTTGCATAAGGCGAACCTGTGGAAACTTTGACGGGAGTTAATGCGACGCGACAACTGTGTCAGGGCTTATTGCGGCGTCCATCGCGGATGAGAAGTGAAAAGGCCGTGCACGATTCCGATTTGGTATGTGAGAAATAATCCGAAGGCCACGCTTAATAGGCCCGTAGCCACTCGCAATGTACGATTGAGATTTGTGAAGCGATTGCTCGCGTAAGTGAAGGGAACTGCGATCGCGGCGGTGATGAGCATCATTCCCGCGATTGTGCCGGTGCCAAAGACGAGCAGATAGGCGACGGCCCAGCGCGGTTGGCGAATGGTGGTTAGGACCAACAAGGCGACGGCGGCAGAGCCTGCGAGGCCGTGAACGAGTCCCACAACTAGAGGGCGGAGAACTTGATACATGCCGAGTTTACCGAAAGCGCGGTCGAGGAATCCGAGCGATTTATTTTCTGCGGCGTGGGAATGTGATTCGGGATCGTGCACGTGCGGATGGGTATGAACGCGGCCGCCGTGGCTGTGCGGATGCGAATGAACCGACGGCGAAACAGGGGAAGACGGCAGAAATTGGTCGTTGACCCACTGCAACATGCCAGTGAGATTTAGAATTCCGAGCAAGATCAACATCAGGCCCACGGAGAATTCCATCGAGAGGCCAAGGCGCGTGGGAATGACCCAGCCGACAAGGATAATTCCGGCGCCGACGGCGAAAATCGTGATGGTGTGGCCGAGCCCCCATAGCGCGCCGATCCACGCGGCAGGGCCAATGCTGCGTTCGCGGCTCACGATGGTGGTTACGGCAATGACGTGATCGGGGTCGGTGGCGTGCCGCATCCCGAGAAAAAATCCCAGCGCGATGATGGAGAGGATGCCGATCATGTTTGCACGATGTTCGCGATCGCCCGAATCGCGGGCCTACGCCGAAGACGACAACGAACCGAGTTCCGGCTGCAGCTTCGAGGCGCGAAGTTCCGCTTGGCGCGACCGGAGAAATCCCAGGAATTCCGTCATGCCTTCGCCCGTCTTCGACGAAACGTGAAAGATTTCCATTCCGGGCCGAACCGCGTGAATATTTCTGTTCACAGCTTCGAGATCAAACTCCGTGGCGGCCGCGAGATCGAGCTTTGTTACGACGGCGACGTCCGCGGTATTGAAAATCGTGGGATATTTTAGCGGCTTATCTTCGCCCTCGGTGACGGAAATCAGCACGAGGCGCAGATTTTCGCCGAGATCGTAGGACGAGGGGCAAACAAGATTGCCGACATTCTCGATGAACAGGACGTCGATGTTTTTGAGAGGCCACGGCTGAAGGGCGCGGTCGATCATCTTGCCGTCGAGAT
>PMAA01000117.1 GCA_003152355.1 Acidobacteriota bacterium
CTGGGCATCAAGCCGCTCTACTATGGCTGGAGCGGCTCCGTCTTTCTCTTTGCTTCGGAATTGAAGGCCTTCCACGCACATCCGGATTTTCGCGCGGCAGTCAGCCGACCGTGCGTATCTCTGCTGCACCGCTTCGGTTACATTCCCGAACCTTACGCGATTTACGAAGGCGTCCATAAACTTTCGCCAGGCTACATTCTTCAGCTCTCTGCTAAGGAAGACAACTTCGGAGCTCAGCAATTACACTGCTACTGGTCGGCAAAGGAAATTGCGAGAAATAATGAATCTCAAGCACGACAGGAGCGGACGGAAGCAGATGTAGCCGGCGAACTGGAGTCGCTCTTGATGGACGCGGTGAGTACGCGAATGATCGCTGACGTGCCGCTCGGAGCATTTCTATCTGGCGGTATCGACTCGTCCCTCGTAGTTTCGCTGATGCAGGCTGCCAGCACGCGCCCCGTAAAGACGTTCACCGTCGGATTCGAAGAAGACGATTTTAACGAAGCGAATTACGCGCGCGAAGTGGCCGCGCATCTCGGCACCGATCACACCGAACTGTACGTCACACCGCGAGAGGCGCAAGCCGTGGTTCCGAAGCTGCCGGAAATGTTCGACGAACCATTCTCGGATTCCTCACAGATACCGACTTATTTGGTGTCGGAACTCGCGCGGCGCGCCGTTACCGTCTCTTTGTCCGGTGATGGGGGCGACGAGCTTTTTGGCGGCTACCAGCGGTACGTCCTTGGCGATCAGGCGTGGTCAAGATTCGGCCGCCTTCCGTCAACGATGAAGAAAGGAATGAGCCGCGCATTGCGCCTATTGAGTTCCGATCGTTGGGATTGGCTGTATCAGCAGGTTGAGCCGCTTATCGCAAAACGAAATCGAATCTCGTTTATGGGGCGCAAGGCTCACAAGCTGGCAAAGATGTTGGCGGCGGAACAACCGGAACTTTTCTATTGCCTCCTGGTTTCTCAGTGGCAGGATCCGGGCGAAGTCGTTCCTAACGTAACCGAGCTAAAAACCGCGTTCGATCGATTTCAGGACGGAAATTCTGCAGCCAGCTATCGAGAACGAATCATGCTGCTCGATCTCATAACATATCTTCCGGGGGATATTCTCACGAAAGTCGATCGCGCCAGCATGAGCGTCGGATTAGAGGCGCGAGTTCCTCTACTCGACCATCGGGTCGTGGAGTTCGCGCTCCGTCTGCCCGAATCGTTCAAAATTCAGCGCGGGCAGGGCAAATTTATACTGCGTCGAATTCTCGACCGCCACGTGCCGAGGAATCTCGTCGAGCGCCCGAAGATGGGATTCGGTGTGCCGATCGGAAAATGGCTGCGCGGGCCGCTGCGGGAGTGGGCCGAGACGCTGCTCAGCGAGCGCGAATTGCGGCAGGATGGATTTCTCAATCCCAAGCCGATTCGCGCACTTTGGGCCGCTCATCTCACCGGCAGATTCGACTGGAGCGACCGGCTCTGGACTGCCTTGAGCTTCCAAGCTTGGCATTCGAAATGGAAACACGGTTTGCAATCGTCGCGACCGGATGTCGAGAGCGCGTTAGCCAGCCAGGCCTAACGCCGGCCGTGGTCGCAACAAAGACGACCTCGCTAAACCGGCGCTTGCGCCACCTGACCGTACAGAGAACACCCGATAGCGTAATGCAACCCTCAAGTCTAAATTAATCTCGGTTTTGGACAGCGGAAGCTCGGACAGGGATCGTAAATGTCGGTCGCCGAAAAAGAAGGGTTTATGAACGATGCGGGACGCAAGGGAGTCGCACTCCTCACAGGCTTGGGGATCGGATTAGGGCTCGCCCTTCTATTTGCGCCAAGGTCGGGTGAAGAAACACGAGAATGGATAAGCGACGCGGCCGGACAGAAACTTTACCTGTTACGCTGCAGAAGCCGGCGGTCGATGAAGCGGCTACTGGACAAAGGCGAAGATACATTCGCGGATATTTTGAGAAGCGGCAAAACTGTGCTTGAATCGATGGCGGCCAAGCTGGATTAGCGAAGTACCCTTAGTTTGCGTTCTCGTTTCTTTGAGCTGTAGACGTCTTCATTATTTGAGGCGCAACAGCTGGACTAAGAGCGAAACGCATCCACAAATGATGGATCCAGAATCGCTCATTTTCCGGCACGAAACACGCTGACGTCGCTCGGCGCTCAACTCCACATGTCCAAAACTCCACAATTTCCCAATCCGAAGGCTATTTCCTCACTCGATGTGCGCAGCGACGACATGAAGCTGTCGGCGGCGGCGAATAGTGAATGGATCGAGGGATATAGTGAAGCGCACATAGGCGCGAACATAAAATCAAACAGAGTGTGGGAATTTTCGGTATGGGCGCCGGCTCGAGAAAGCGTCGTCCTGCGTCTTTCTCTCCGCTCCGGCGAGCCTTCTTCTCTCGATCGTTCGATTACGATGACCAAAGACGAGAACGGCTACCATCGCGCTGTCGTCGACGACCTCGCTCCGCATTCTCGTTACGTCTATCGTCTCGACCATTCAAACGAATATCCGGATCCTGCATCACGATTTCAGCCCAATGGCGTGCATGGCCCTTCCGAAATCGTTGACCTCGCTGATTTCAATTGGACCGACGCAGGCTGGCAACCTCCGAGTATCGAGGACAGCATCTTCTACGAACTGCACATCGGCACCTATTCTGAAGACGGCACGCTCGACGGATTGTGCACGCACTTGACCGAATTGGCCGATCTCGGAATCACGACGATCGAACTAATGCCTCTGGCGCAGTTTCCTGGATCGCGCAATTGGGGATACGACGGCNNTCTACAACCACCTCGGACCGGAAGGAAACTATCTAAATCAATTCGGACCATACTTCGCAACCAAATACAAGACGCCTTGGGGCTTGGCCATTAATTTCGACGGACCTGAGAGCGGCCCAGTTCGCCAGTTTTTTATCGAAAACGCTCTGCAATGGTTCAATGACTTTCACATCGATGTTCTGCGACTCGATGCAATTCACGGGATTTTCGATTTTGGTGCGTTTCACTTTCTCGCCGAACTTCAGCGCCGTGTCGAGTTGGCAAGCGAGCAGCTTGGCCGGAAGCTCTACTTGATTGCGGAAAGCGACCTAAACGACGCGCGGATATTGCTGCCGCCTGAAAAAGGCGGGCATGGGCTGGCCGCGCAGTGGAGCGATGATTTCCATCATTCGCTTCACACGCTGCTCACCAACGAAACAGCCGGGTATTACGCTGATTTCGGCAGCCTGAATCATCTCGCGACTGTTCTTCGCGAGGGATGGTATTACCACGGACAGTATTCCAGGCACCGCCGACGGCGCCACGGAAATTCTCCTGAGGGAATTTCGCGCTCGCGACATGTGGTGGGCAGCCAGAACCACGACCAAGTCGGNNCTATTCATGGGTGAAGAGTATGGGGAGACTTCGCCGTTCCAGTATTTCACCAGTCACGAAGATAAAGATTTGATTGAAGCAGTTCGCCGCGGACGGCGCGAGGAATTCGTCGAATTCGGGTGGGATACTGAAATTCCCGACCCTCAGAGCGAAGCCACGTTTAATATCTCAANNTGCGATTGCTATATCAGGAGCTGATTCGGTTTCGCCGGGCCGACAATCTGGCAGCAGAAGCCAATCTGGAGATCACGGAAAACGAGATTCTGAAAGTCTTGACCGTTCTCAGAAAATCGCCCGGCTCTGAATTGCTGATGATCTTCAATTTCGCAGAGAAGGACGTCGAACTTCTGAGTGGGGTGCCGGCTGGCTCATGGATTACGGAACTCAATTCTGCAGATTCGCAATGGCTCGGGCCTGGCAGTTCCCTGCCCCCAATCGTGGACTCTAAGGACGCGATTGCCCTATCGAGCCACTCGTTTGTCGTATTGAGACAGCAATACAAAGGCTAAAACACAATGCGATATGTGTGCGTGCACGGGCATTTTTATCAGCCACCGAGAGAGAATCCATCGCTCGAAGTGATTGAACTCCAGGATTCGGCCTATCCGTATCACGACTGGAACGAGCGCGTCTCCGCGGAGTGTTACGCACCGAATGCTGTCTCGCGCATTCTGGATAATCAGCAACGGGTTACTGAACTCTTCAACAACTACGCAATTATCAGCTTCAATTTCGGCCCCACTTTGCTGTCTTGGATGCAGGAGATGGCGCCGAGAGTCTACGCGTCGATCCAAACCGCCGATAAGCTGAGCCAGGAAAGATTCGGGGGCCACGGCTCGGCTATGGCGCAAGGCTACAATCATATGATTCTGCCGTTGGCTAATCGCCGCGACAAACTGACTCAAGTGTTATGGGGGATACGAGATTTCGAATTTCGATTTGGCCGGAAACCCGAAGGCATGTGGCTTCCAGAAACGGCAGTGGACATCGAAACTCTGGAAGTTCTTGCAGAATGCGGAATCCGCTTCACGATACTGGCTCCTAGACAAGCCAAGCGCGTGCGCCGCAAAAACGGCCGCAAGTGGATTGATGTGAGTGGCGATAAAATTGATCCCAGTCGCGCCTACGTTGTGAACTTGCCGTCGAAGAAAACAATCAGCGTTTTCTTCTACGACGGCCCAATTTCCCAGGCCGTCGCCTTCGAGGGACTTCTAAATGATGGTCAGAGATTTGCCGACCGCTTGATGGGCGGTTTTTCCGATGCCAGAACTTGGCCGCAACTCGCGCATATCGCGACCGACGGTGAGAGCTACGGTCATCATCACCGCCATGGAGAAATGGCCCTGACTTATGCTCTCCATGACATCAGGGAGAAGAAGCTAGCCGAGTTGACGAACTACGGACAATTTCTGGAGAAATTTCCAGCGGACCATATCGTCGAAATCGTTCCTGACAGTTCGTGGAGTTGCGCCCACGGAGTCGAGCGTTGGCGTTCTAACTGCGGATGCAACTCGGGCGGCCATTCCGAATGGAACCAGGAATGGCGGGCNNGGCGCCGCTGCGAGCCGCGTTAGACTGGCTGCGCGACACCCTGGCGGCTATTTTCGAGGAACAAGCGCCGGCGGTTTTAAAAGATCCGTGGAAGGCGCGCGATGGATATATTCAAGCGATCCTCGACCGCTCCGATGAGTCGTTAGCTTCTTTCTTTTCGGCTCACGGAGCTGGTTCCAACGACGATGCCGCGCATGTTCGAGCTCTGAAACTGCTCGAAATGCAGCGCCATGCGCTGCTGATGTACACCAGTTGCGGCTGGTTCTTCGACGAGATTTCAGGTGTCGAAACGGTTCAGGTGATCCAGTATGCCGGCCGCGCGCTGAGGTTGGCGCAGGAATGCACAGGAAAAGAACTTGAAATCGAGTTCCTTGCCCGTCTCAAACTGGCGAAAAGCAATCTGCCAGAGCACGGCGACGGCGCGCAGATCTACGAGAAATGGGTGAAGCCCGGGTACATTGATATTGAGCGTGTGGCCGGCCATTTTGCTATCAGTTCCCTGTTCGAGAATTACGAAGACAAATCCACAATTTATTGTTACAGCGTCGATCGCACAAAGTCTTCGCTCGAAGCCGATGGAAAGCTGCGTCTAGGCGTCGGACAAGCGCGATTTAGCTCACAAATCACGCGCGAATCAGCGGATTTCGAATTCGCCGTCGTCCATCTTGGCGAACACAACGTCATCGCGGGCGTACGTCCGTCGAATTCCGATGATTACGACGCGTTCCTGAGGAATCTGTCTGAAGTTTTCTTTCGCGCGGATATAGCCGAAATAATTCACCTTTTCGACGATACGTTTGGCGTCCGCACATTCTCGCTGCGATCCCTCTTCCGCGACGAACAGCGCAAGGTAACCAATCTGATTTTGGCTGATTCCCTATCTTCCGCCGCGGCTGCTTATCGCTCGATTTACGACACCCAGGCTCCTTTGATTCGTTTTC
Organism: Acidobacteriota bacterium; assembly: GCA_003152355.1. GTDB lineage: Bacteria > Acidobacteriota > Terriglobia > Acidiferrales > UBA7541 > Palsa-147. The sequence continues at coordinate 5,882 of PMAA01000117.1, forward strand.
TTTATGACTTGACGATTCCGGTGCCGCCTGCACTGAAGGCCGCGGCGCAGGTCGTACTGAACAACCAATTGCGCCTGGCATTTGAGAAGACTGACCTCGATACCGCCAGCGTTCAGGGCTTTCTTCGAGAGGCCCTTGCCAGCCACATCGATATCGATGTAACCACGCTGGAATTTGCGATCCGAAAAAGGTTGGAGAGAGAAGCCGAACAGCTCGCAGGGCAACTGGGCCAGATCGAACAGGTGCGCAAATTCCGGCAATTTATAGACCTCATTTTGTCTCTGCCCTTTCAGATCGACCTGTGGACCGCGCAAAACATTTTGTACAATCCCCTGCGGCAAATGTTAAAAGGCAATCCGGCGGAAGATAACGCCGCGGCCCAAGCACCTCTCAGAGATGAATTGCGCGAGTTAAGCGAGCGGATCAAGATAGCGAGCCTTTAAATCCATGAGCGATGCTTCTGCTCTCACCGCGACGTACCGGCTCCAATTCAATAGCAAGTTTCGATTTTCGGATGCGATCATCCTGGTTGATTATTTGTCGAAACTTGGAATTTCGGACATCTACGCTTCGCCGATTCAGACCAGCCGCAAAGGAAGTACGCACGGCTACGACGTAACAGATCCTAACCAGATCAATCCCGAAATTGGATCCGTTCAGGATTTCGAATACCTACAAGACGAACTAATCAAACGGCAAATGCGATTGATTCTGGATATCGTTCCGAATCATATGGCGGCAAGCAGCGAGAACCGTTGGTGGATGGATGTTCTCGAAAACGGCTATGAATCGAGTTTCGCCTCTTACTTCGACATTGACTGGCACCCGGCTTCACGAATTCTCGAGGGGAGGGTCCTGTTGCCTGTCCTCGGCCGCCCGTTTGGAGAAGTATTGGATCGCGGCGATATACGGCTCTCGTTTGAAAGCGGGAAATTCTTTATTCACTATTTCGACTCGACTTTTCCGGTCACACCGTCGTTTTATCATCGTCTCCTCAGACATCGTATCGAAGGACTTAAGGATTTGCTGTCTGAGAGTTCGTCTGCGTATCAGGAGTATTCGGGAATCGTTGCTGGACTGTTGTCATTCGCCGAAAGAACGCGAATCGGATCCGAAACGGACTCCGAAAGGCGAGTCCGATGGGAGTCAATCTGCGAACGTTTGCAACGCCTGGTTGCGGGTAACGCGGAAATCGCCAAGTTCATTGACGAAAATGTCGCGGATTTTAATGGCAGGCCAGGCGACCCTGCGTCCTTGTGTTTGCTCGAACAGTTGCTGAGCGAACAAAAGTACCGGCTTGCTTATTGGTTGGATCCGAACCAACCCATCAATTACCGCCGTTTCTTCGCCATTTCCGATCTCGTTGGTATTCGAGTGGAGGATGCACACGTCTTCGCGGCAACTCATGACCAGATTCTTCGCCTCACCGCCAGGAATGCAATCCGAGGCGTCCGGGTCGACCACATTGACGGTTTGCGCGACCCCGTGGGTTATCTGAATCGGCTCAGTGAGCGTCTGCTCGAACAGTCCCCGGAGTCCGGGGCGCCATATGTCCTCGTCGAAAAGATTCTTTCCAAAGATGAGTCGTTGCCAGCCGACTGGCAAGTTTCCGGCACGACCGGATATGAGTATCTGAATATCGCGAATGGTCTGTTCGTTTTTCCGCCGGGAGCGAGTAAGTTGGCCAAAGGCTATGCTGATTTCATCGGCAAGGAAATGAACTTTGCCGATGTCATTTACGAGAAAAAGAAACTCGTCATGAATAGCCTGCTGCGAGTTGAAATGTTGTCCCTCGGCCGGCAACTCGCTGACCTTGCAGCTCGCGATCGATACGCAAGAAATTTGCCGCGTCCTGAATTGATGGACGTCTTGGTTGAAGCGACGGCGTGTTTTCCGGTTTATCGGACATATATCCGGAGTCTCGAAGTATCGGAGTCGTCCAAAGTCGTGATCGAAAGCGCGATCGACGTAGCTCGCGCGCGGCGCCCCGAGCTGAACGAAGCATGCTTCGCTTTCGTGCGCGATGTGTTGACGCTTTCCAATCCCCCGCACGTTCGTTCGGATCAGCGCGAGGAACGCCTCAGCTTTGTAATGCGTTGGCAACAATTTACCGGGCCCATCGTTGCGAAAGGGATCGAAGATACGGCCCTGTATGTTTACTATCCCTTGCTCTCGTTAAATGAAGTCGGCGGGAATCTCGAACCATCGAGAATTGCTTCGCGAGATGAATTCTTCGAATTCATACGCGAACGGCAGCGTCGATGGCCGGATACTCTGAATGCGAGCTCGACCCATGACACCAAGCGCAGCGAGGACGTTCGCGCACGGCTGAACGTACTTTCTGAAATCCCGGACGAGTGGCTATCGAAACTTGCGGAGTGGTCGAAAGAAAACGCCTCGGAGAAAAAGCTGGTTGACGGGCGCGACGTCCCCGACGCCAACGAAGAATACCTTATCTACCAAACCCTGCTCGGCTTATGGCCGCGTGACGAATCCGATCTGCCTTCAATCTGCGCGCGCCTTCAGGAATACGTTGTAAAAGCGATTCGCGAGGCGAAAATTAACACGCGCTGGGCGGAGCCGAATCAAGCTCACGAGGGCGCGATTTCGAAATTTATTGAACGCATTCTCGATAGCCAGAATCATCCGAAATTTCTTTGCAGCGTCGCACGTTTTCAAGAACAAATTGGCTACGCCGGCATGATCAACACCCTTGGCCAGACGCTGCTGAAAATTGCGTGCCCGGGCGTGCCGGATTTCTATCAAGGCTCCGAGCTCTGGGATTTTCATCTTGTTGACCCCGACAATCGCAATCCCATCGATTTTTCCGTCCGTATCAAGGCGCTACAAGACTTAGTGAATGCCACGTCCGCGAATCCGACGAATATTGCCGGCGAACTTTTGGCCGCTTGGCCCGATGGCCGCCTCAAGATGTATCTAATCTGGAAAGCTCTCGGATACCGTCATAACCACCCGGCGTTGTTCAGAGAAGGTGAGTTCATTCCTCTCGAAGTCGTCGGGCCAAAATCCGAGCACGTCATAGCATTTTTAAGACGGCAAGGAAAAGATCAAGTGATAGCGATCATTCCGAGATGGGTGGCTAAGATTCAAGCGAATTTCGATGCATCCGCGACGGCAGATTTCTGGAAAGGAACGAATCTTCTTTTGCCGCGAGGATCGCCCATCTCCTGGCGCGAAGTCTTTACGACGTCTGCCACGAGGGCCAAAAGTGACGGCGGCAAGCAGTGGCTGGCGGTAGGTGACTCGCTGAAGAATTTCCCAATCGCGCTGCTGGCCGCAAATTCGTAGCCTCCGAGGTCTAAGCTCCGAGGCGGAACGCGATATTGACTCCGTGGGTCACCCTATCTTTTGAGACGGCGCGCTGGTCACTTCACGCATTGCACGGATGACGACCATCTCCACATCCGTCGCGTACCATGGGCTCCGCACCACATCGAACGCGCCCTTACCCACGGCGTCAAAGTAAAACTCCCATTCGCCTGTTCCGGCGACCACGACGACTCGAAGGGATTTATGCTCCGAGCGACTTGGATCTATCAAATCGCTGTAGGAGCCATCGGTGAGATGTTCGTCGCAAAAAACGAGGTCAACTGGTTGTCTGGAAAGGACTTCCACGGCTTGCGTTACTGCCGAGCATGCGATTACGTCTGCCGAGAACCCTTCGAGCGTCCGAAGCAACGATTGGCGGACTTCAAAGTGCGGAGAGAGAACCAGAACACGAGGCTGCTGTTGCTGCGCCGCCGGACTGCTCTGCACAGTTTTAAGAAGCATTGCGGTCTGGGTGGCAAGCGAAGTCATGGACTAGGGTCCCTTTCGGTTATGTCATCTCGGCGCGACAAAGCCGCAGCATCCTTGATAAACGATCGTCACTCGATGGTCAATACATCGAATCCTGCAGTACTTTTTTGAATATGACGTGCGTAATTGTCGAAAAGCGAGATGGCGCGGAAACCACTGGCTTCTGGGTCTAGGTTCGCTTGCTTACCACACTGCTAAACGAAGTTTTTGCCGCGTCTAGCCCCGTATCGCGACCGGCGCGCTCTGTAACGCGATCAGTAGCCTTTTCGCTCGTAACCCGTTTTGTTTCAGGCCGCGAAGTCAGCTCACGCTCCGCAAGAATCCAGTCTTCGTCCGTCCCGCCGCGTTCCAAATATATCTCGTACGCGCGCAGCCGAATTTGCTCGGTTTGGGTCTCACTCTTATTCGAGTCTGCCATGGCTTAGAGTCCTTTCTGAATCGAATCTGAATCGAAGAATTTTCACCACTAGAAATGTAGACGCACTAACGTCGCCGAACCATCGGGGGATCGCTGTACGTTTTTGCATGGTCTGGAGGATCTGATCGCTTTCGGTGGTGCGTTCGACGAGAAAATAAAGAGCTCAAGTGTGCTCCGCAAGTACCGGAAAAATGCGTTCCATATACGCAATCATCCGTATCGCGTAAATACGCGATCAGCGCGATTCTTACAGACGGTGCCAAGACCAGTGCGATGGCACTTGGCTCGGCTTTCAGACGTAAATGGAGGAATTGATGAAACTGAAACTTGCGATCGGATTTTTCGTACTAGCGATGATGGCGCTACCGGGCGCCGCCAAAGCTCAGGATAATATGAGCGATTCAACTCAGAAAGCGACTGGCTGTTTAGCGAAAGGCACTGCCGCAAACGCTTATACGCTAACGGACGATAGCGGCAAGGTCTGGGTTCTTCACAGCAAGACCGTCAAACTGGGCGACCACGTCGGGCACACCGTGACCGTCACCGGCACGCCGTCGCAGAAGTCCAAAGGCAACGGCGACAACTCATCCGGCGACACTTCACAAGGAAACCATCTTCGCGTGACAGACGTCAAAATGGTGAGTGACAGCTGCCAGAAGTAACGGCAGTCGTGTTAGGAATATGAGAGTTGCGGCGTAAGCCGCTTTCAATGCCGGCTCGTGTAGGTTCGAGGTTCAGACCGCCAAGAACGGACTGGATCAAAGAATCTACACGAGCCAGGCGCCATTCCACGCACTCCGCTCAGACACGACTTTCTGTTTTTCACTGGCTTTGACGCTCCGATCCCGTTTTTGCGCAGGCGACACTTCTTCGCGGGCCTTCCGTAATCGCTTTGTACATGTTTCCGGTTACGGGAAAATAATTCTGCGCGGATCTTGATCGCAGACGCGCTCCGGGCCGTGCGCCCGGATTCTGAATTCTCACTTTCCTTGAAGGCGCGCCACATAGAATTTCAGGAAACGCTCGGAATCAATCCCGACGGCAACGTCAACGTTTGGCTGAACCGGATTTACGCCTACTGATTCGAAATGATCGCCGGCAGGAATCACCTTGTCCACTGTACCGTGCCGGTTTCCGATCGTTTCTCCGCGCGCAAATCGCCCCGCGGTTTCGACATCCACATGCATGGCTTTCGTTTGAAGAATGGACGGATCAATCACAGCTCCTACGGCAAGCGCGTCGTGGATTGCGCCGCCGCCGAAACCCGTTCCTTGGTACAAACCAATCTGAAACCGAGCCACGGCGGCAGCGAATTTCGCTTCTGGTCCTGCATTTTTCTCAAGCTCCGTGACATCGGCATTCTTCATCAGCGTGATTTCCGTCACGTCGAGACCAACCATAGTGACCGGCCATCCCGCATTGAAGACCACATCCGCAGCTTCGGGATCGCAAAACACATTGAATTCACTCGCGCCATTCACGTTTCCGCCTGAAATCGAGCCGCCCATCAGCACAACCCCTTTCACCAGCGGAACGATCGATGGATCCTTCAGCACCGCCAGCGCAATATTTGTTTCCGGCCCAACCGGTATCAACGTGATTTCGTGAGGATATTTGTGCACGAGATCGATGATCAAGTCCGGTCCGAATCGCGGATCGGCTTTGCACCGAGATGCCGGCAACTGTGCGCCTCCGAGTCCGTTTGCGCCGTTCCAGAAAGGCTCGACAACCAGCGTCCCGTGGATCGGGCCACGTGCTCCTCCAGCAACTGGCAGATCGCATCGCCCTGCGAGAGAAGTAATTCCCAGAGCGTTTTCGAGGCCTATCGGTTCGGTGACATTTCCGGCCACAATCGTCACCGCTTCGACGTGAACTTCCGGCGAATTTAATGCGAGAAGTATCGCGAGCGCGTCGTCCGTGCCTGGATCGGTGTCGATGATGACGCGTTTTGGCGCTTGGGCACGCGCGGCCGAGGCTCCCAGGCCGGAAAGTTGAAGTGCCGCAACGCTGAAAGCGACTGTGAGAATGCGCGCTATTTTGAATTTCGTTTTGAGCATTGAGATGTTCGTTTCCCCAAGTCCGGCATGCTACAGCACGTTTTCTGTTGTGACCACCAAATTGCAAAAGAACTCCCGTCGTTGGGGAGAATTGCGGGAGGCCGATGGCCTATTCAGCAACAGGGCTTCTGCGCTGACTTGTATTTGGTGCCCATTCGGTCACACTGGACTCCCCTTCAATAATCTGAGTTAAGCGGCCGTATCTTTCCTTCTCTGGCAGATTGGAATTTTCATGCGCATTGGCCTCGATGTTTGGAGGTTCGATGTCTGAGTCCGAGACCCCTCGGTTCGAGTTTCTGCGGATGTACTGCAACGCGTCGGCAATTGTCGCGGTGGGAACGGGCTGTGTAGTTCTGTCTGGCTGGGTCTTCCACGTCGAGCCGTTGAAATCCGTTCTTCCTGGGCTTGTCACGATGAAGGTCAATACAGCGTTGGGAGTGGCATTTTCTGGGATGGCGCTATGGTTGTTGCTGCCCGGTGGATCGCTTACGCGTAGAACTCAGATCGGTCGTTTCCTCGCGATACTGATCGTACTTCTATCTGCGGTTACGTTGAGCGAGTACCTGTTTGGCTGGGATTTGAGAATCGACCAACTGCTGTTGCCTGACTCCGGATCCCCAGGAACAACTTACCTGGGACGCATGGCCCCCACGACAGCAACAGCATTTTTCGCGATCGGCTTGGCGCTGCTTCTCCTGGACTGGAACACGCGGCGCGGCCACCGGCCAGCTCAGGTGTTGACGTTGTGGTCAGGGATGATCGCGATGATGGCGATCATCGGCTACATTTACCATGCGACAGCCTTATATCGAATCCTGCTATATACGCAGGTAGCGTTGCATACCGCGTCGGCTTTATTGGTGTTGAGTGTTGCCATTCTTTTTGCCCGGCCCAGGGCCGGAATTGCCCGCGATCTCACCAGCGAAGGATCTGGCGGCGTTATGGCGCGCCGGCTGCTGCCAGCCGTTCTCTTCATCCCGATTTTTCTCGGCTGGGTTGCTCTAAAAGGACAGGTTGCAGGACTGTTTGGAGCGGAATTAGGTTTGGCACTATACGCCACCGCGACCACATTCGTCTTTGCGGCCATGGTCTGGTTGACCGCTCGCAAAATCAACGAGGAGTACGAACGGCGGAGCGCGGCTGAGATTGAAATCCGCGAGCTGAATATTAGCTTGGAGGCGCGAGTTGCCGAGAGAACGCGTGCCTTAGAGCTTCAGACGGCCGTTCTTGCCCAACACGCCGCTTTGCTCGATCTGGCCCATGAGGCCGTCATCGTTCGCGACATGGATAACCGCATTTTGTTCTGGAATCGCGGAGCGGAGATTATGTACGCGTGGCCATCCAAACTGGCCGTGGGCAGGAACAGCTATGAATTGCTTAAAACTGAATTGCCTCAACCCCTCGAAGAGATCGAGCCCCAACTCCTCCAGCGCGGCTACTGGGAGGGCGAGGTGGTTCACTATACCCGCGACGGCATTCCATTAAATGTGAGTAGTCGGTGGGCCTTGCAACGCGACACGGATGGCACGCCGGTCCGAATCCTCGCCATCAACCAGGACATCACTGGCCGCAAACAGGCCGAGTTCAAGCTTCACTCGCTGACCGAGCGGCTGTCGCTTGCGACTGCAGTTGCAAGAGTAGGCGTTTGGGGGTGGGACCTGGCCACGAATGCGCTTGCTTGGGACGCCACCATGTTTGACCTCTACGGTTTTCCGCCTGTGATCCCGATGCAATATGAACGATGGGCTGCAGTCGTCCATCCCGATGATCTGGCTGCAACCGAAGCGGCCCTGCAGAAAACAGTCGCAGAAAAGAGTCAGGGATCTCTCGAATTCCGCATCATCCAGCCGAATGGCTCGGTGCGAATTATTTCTGCAGTTGAGAGGGTGGTTCTGGATGAGCGCGGAAATGCCGGCAGTGTAATCGGCGTCAACATGGATATCACTGAACGCAAGGAGGCGGCAGAGGCGTTGTTTGTGGAAAAGGAGCGTGCACAGGTCACGCTAAACTCCATCGGCGACGCCGTGATTTGCACGGACATTTCCGGAAATATCACCTTCCTGAATACAGTCGCGGAGAAAATGACGGGATGGGCCTGGCAGGAAGCATGCGGCCGGCCAATGGCCGAAGTGTTCCTAATTCTGGATGCCACTAGCCGCGAAACGATTCCAAATCCGATGCAGCTGGCAATCGGACAAGACCGGATCATGAGCCTGCCATCGAACTGTATGCTCATCCGCCGCGATGGATTTGAAATTCCGATTGAAGACTCGGTCGCCCCTATCCACGATCACCAAGGCCACGCTACCGGGGCGGTCATCGTGTTTCGAGACGTCAGCGCGACCAAGGCGATGGCTCTGCTGATGACGCATTCGGCCCAGCACGATTTTTTGACCGGCTTGCCCAATCGAATGCTCCTGAGCGACCGGATCAAGCAAGCGATCATCGCGGCGCCACGCCACAAGAAAAAAGTGGTAGTGCTCTTTTTGGATTTGGATGGCTTCAAACATATCAACGATTCTCTGGGGCATCAGATCGGCGACAAGCTTCTGCAGTCCATCGCAAAACGTCTTTCGGATTGCGTTCGAGGATCGGATACGGTAAGTCGGCAGGGAGGCGATGAATTCGTCGTGCTGCTTTCAGAAGTGGAACAAGCCGAAGATGCCGCCATTACCGCGAGAAGAATGCTCGAGGCGGTGGCGGAGGCGCATCCCATCGATAATCACGATCTTCACGTCACCACGAGCATTGGCGTGAGCGTGTATCCCGACGACGGCCTGAATCCAGAAACGCTTATTAAAAACGCGGACACCGCGATGTATCAAGCCAAGGAGAACGGGCGGCAGAGCTATCAGTTTTTCAAGCCTTCGATGAACGTGCGTGCCGTCGAACGGCAATCCATTGAAGAGAGTCTACGGCGTGCACTCGAGCGGCAGGAATTCACGCTGCAGTACCAGCCGAAGATTGATCTGAGGACGCACGAAATCACTGGTGCGGAAGCTTTATTGCGTTGGACGCACCCGGTTCGAGGTTTGGTCTCTCCGGCACAATTTATTCCCGTTGCCGAAGATTGCGGCCTGATTTTGCCGATCGGCAGATGGGCCTTGCGCGAGGCCTGCAAGCAGGCACGAACTTGGCTAGATGCGGGGTTGGCGCTAGGGACGATGGCGGTAAACATTTCCGCAATGGAATTTCGACACGAGAAATTTTTAGAAGGTGTTCTCGCAGTCCTGGCGGATACCGGCTTGAATCCTAAGTCGCTTGAACTCGAACTGACCGAGAGTGTCCTGATGAAGCAAGCAGAGGCGACAGAATCGATCCTCAAGACGCTGCGAGCGAGAGGGGTACAGGTGGCGGTTGATGATTTTGGGACCGGTTACTCGAGCTTGAGCTATCTAAGAAAATTCCCGATGGACGCCCTGAAGATTGACCAGTCGTTCGTCCGTCAAATTACCACCGCTCCAGAGGAAACAACAATTGTCACTGCGGTGATCAGCATGGGCCGCAGCCTGAAGTTGCGGGTCATAGCTGAGGGCGTAGAGACTCGAGAAGAGTTGGAATTTCTCCAGGCACATGAATGTGACGAGGCGCAGGGATATTACTTCAGCAGGCCGGTGCCTCCTGAACAGTTCGCCAAATTACTTGAAACCGGCATATCAGAAACAGTCCTCAAATAAATTCCAGACTCATAGATCCTGGGTTCAATTTTCAAAAAGACTTGACATGCGAAATGCATCCGTTGTATTTAACCAGTAGGTTAAATACAACATGAGTTCGGATCACCTCAGCGCTACCTTCGCGGCACTCGCCGATCCCACCCGGCGCGCCATTCTCGCTCGTCTTGTTTCCGGCGGGGCTTCGGTGACTGAGTTGGCCGAGCCTTTCGACATGAGCCTCCCCGCAGTTTCCAAACACCTCAAGGTGCTCGAACGTGCTGGCCTGATTGCGCGCGGGCGCGAGGCGCAATGGAGGCCTTGCCGGCTTGAGGCCGGGCCGCTCAAAGGCGTCGCCGACTGGGCGGAAGAATTTCGCCGTTTCTGGGAAGGGAGCTTCGATCGTTTGGATGACTATCTTCGGGACTTGAAAAACAAGGAGAAGAACCATGGCCGAAAGCACGGGCAGTAAATCCGCCGCGAATGGCGTAGGCATGGAGGTTAATTTCACCCGCGTCTTCGACGCGCCGCGGGAACTCGTCTTCAAGGTGTGGACTGATCCAAAGCACGTGGCGCAGTGGTGGGGTCCAACCGGATTTACGAATCCGCGCTGCGAATTGGACGTGCGTCCCGGCGGCGCTATACGGATCGATATGCGCGGACCCGACGGCACGGTGTATCCGATGAGCGGGGTATATCAGGAAGTCGTGGAGCCCGAGCGGCTGGTCTTCACGAGCATCGCGCTCGATGATGCCGGTAATCCGCTGTTCGAAAATCTAAATACAGTGACTTTCGCTGAGCACGCTGGCAAGACCACGATCACGTTGCAGACGCGCGTTATCAAATCCACAGACAAGGCCCTTCAGTATCTAAAGGGAATGGAAATCGGCTGGAGTATCACGCTCGATCGTCTCGAAGCGCACATCATGAAATCGGCTAAAGGAGAAAAATCGTGACGAACACAATTGCCGCTCCCGCCAAGAATCTCGCCGATCGCGAAATCGTAATTACGCGTGTCTTCGATGCGCCGCGCGAGCTCATCTGGAATGCCTGGACCGATCCCAAACAAATAGTTCGATGGTGGGGGCCGCGAGGCTTCACGACCACGATTGACGAAATGGACGTGAGGCCGGGCGGTGTCTGGCGACACACGATGCACGGGCCGGACGGCACTGACTATCCCAATCAGAACGTGTTTATCGAGGTCGTGAAACCTGAGCGCATCGTCTACTCGCTAGCCGGAGGCAAACAGGGCGATCGCGGTACACAAGCCGAGGTGACGTGGACTTTCGAGGCGCAAGGCCAGACGACCAAGCTCACTTTGCGAATGCTCTTCCCGTCCGTCGAAGCGCGCGACCATGTCGTCAAGACCTATGGAGCCATCGAGGGAGGAAACCAGACGCTTGATCGCCTGGGCGAGCACTTGGCGAAAACCTCTTGACGCGCTGTTGGATGAATTTACGTCGCACTGGCGAACACCAGCTGTCCCGAAATCGGACAGACCATAAGTGATGCGACGATGTGAGCGTTCTGCAACCAATTTATAATCAATTATATGCGTGGTCACGCGCATGGTGCATTCCTTGCAATTCATCAAACGGAGTTGTGTCGGCGACGGCGAGTCGATTTATTGAGTCCCGACGCAAACCGGCGAGCAGGTTCGACTTAAAGGGAACTGATGATATATTGCGCTATCGCAAGAGGGCCCGGTTCGACGTGTAGGTAAATATGTTTGTCGCATGAGCGTTGAACGCGAGCTAGCGACAGAATTGAAGGAGCAATCGTTATGAACGGAAGCCACGCGAATCATTCGCAATTCAGCGAGGCCATACCGACCTTCTTGCGCGACATAAAATTCGCCATCCGTTCGCTCGCGCGCGCCAAAGGACTTGCGCTCACCGTGGTGCTCACGCTGGCGCTGGGCATCGGCGCGAACGCCGCCATCTTCAGCGTGGTGCGCGGCGTGCTGCTGCGGCCCCTCGTCAATCGCGATGAGAACCGCCTGATTTATATCCGCCAGAGTGCGCGCGGCATCGGATCCGAAAACACCGCGTTCTCCGTGCCGGAAATTCAAGACTTGCAATCGAGCGTCAAATCAGTGAACGAGTTCGGCGACTTTTCGACCATCGGCTTCACCATGGTCGGTCTCGGCGAGCCGCGCGAGGTCCGCGCGGGAGTCGTAGACGGATCGTATTTCGAGGTGATGGGGCTGCGCCCAATCCTTGGGCGCCTGCTCGATGCGCGCGACGATGGGCCGAGCGCGGCCGGCGCAGCGGTGCTTACCTATCGCTTCTGGACGACGGGACTCCATAGCGATCCGACAGTGCTCGGGAAAAATATCAGGCTCGGCACGCGTACAGCCACGATCGTGGGCGTGCTCGAGCCCTCGGTTCCCTATCCGGCAGAAACCGAGATTATTGCCAACGTGGTCACCAGCCCGCACCATCTTTCGGCGACGATGGTGACCGGCCGAGTCCATCGCATGACGGAGCTATTCGGGCGACTCGCGCCCGGAGCAACTCTCGAATCGGCGCGTGCCGAATTGCGCGCGGTCCATGGAACGATGGTTAAAGATCATCCCGAAGCGTATTCGGCGAATGCGGATTTCCGAATTGATGCCGTGCTGTTGCGCGATCAAGTTACGTCGGGTGCCAGGAATGTGCTCTTGATTCTGCTTGCGGCGTCCGGGCTCGTCTTCATCATCGCCTGTTCAAACGTCGCGAACCTAATTCTGGCGCGGACGGTTCGGCGCGAAGGCGAACTCGCGGTACGCGCGGCGCTCGGCGCCACCACCGGCGCATTGCGGCGGACCTTGCTGACCGAAAGCCTCGTGCTTTGCGGAGCTGGCGCATTGCTCGGGGTGCTTAGCGCGTGGCCAATCGTCGCTATCCTGGCTCGCTACGCTTCTCGTTTTTCCATCCGCGCGCTCGATCTGAAAGTTGACTCAAGCTTGCTCTGGGTGGGTGTGATTCTGGCGGTAGTCGCAGCTGTTATTTTGGCATTCGTCCCGAAGCTTCCAAAAGCTGATGGTTCGCACGGATTCAGCCTTGCTAGCGGCGGTACGCGAATTACCAGCAGCACAAGCCGCCGGCTTCGCGCCTTCGCTGTCACGCAGATCGCCGCGTCGTTTGTCCTGCTAGCCGGCGCCAGCATGCTGCTCACTACGCTGCTCGCGCTCCAAGCGGCGCGAACCGGCTTCGACACGCGCCGCGTCCTCGCCGTGAACGTGCCCGTAGTCGAGTACGGACGGACGCCCGATCAAATTGTCAACTTCTACAAGGAAGCGATACGCCGCATCGAAACGCTTCCTGGTGTGGATAGCGTGGCTCTGGGCACCACGGTTCCGTGGCGTGACTCTGACCGATTCGGCCCCGGGTTTCAATACACCGCGGACGGGCACATGCACGGGCCCGGCGAAGATGATCCGCGCGCACAGCTTCAGACAATTTCACCGGGATTCTTCGCATCGCTCGGCGTCCCGATTATTGCCGGACGCGATTTCAACGACAACGATCGCCGGGGCGGCGAGCCTGTCGTCATCGTGAGCCAAAGCGTGGCGCAACGTATGTTCCCGGGTCAAGATGCGGTCAATCACCACATTATATGGACCGATCCGGTGATGAAATTTATCGACATCAGCGCAGTGCCACGGCGCATCATCGGTGTGGCGGCGGATGTGGACGACGACCACGTCGTTCCGGGCCCGTCTCCGGCGGTTTACCATTCGTTCCAACAAGAGGAAATCTGGGGCGGGCGGCTCTTCGTTCACACGCGCCTGAATCCGTACGCGCTGGTGACACCGATCACCGGCATTATTCGCGACCTCTCTGCGGACCAGCCGGTGGAGCGCGCGGCAACCCTTGAAGACATCCGCGCGGAAGTGCTCACGCCGGATCGCTTGAACACTTTAGTTTTCGGCGGCTTTGCGATTGTCGCGTTGGCGATTGCTATAGTCGGCGTCGCGGGCGTGCTGGCCTTTTCGGTGAGCGGGCGGACACGTGAATTCGGCATTCGGCTCGCCCTCGGAGCTCAGCCGCGGAATCTTCTGACGGATGTTGTCACCGAAGGTGCCGTCATGGCGGGAATCGGTGTCATCGCCGGCGCGCTGTTTGGATATGCTCTGGCGCGCTTTGCCGGAAGCTATTTCCTCGACGTGCATGTCCCGGGTGTAGTGCCGGTAGTCGCGTCGGCGCTCGTGCTGCTGGCGGCTGCGGTTGTCGCGTCAATGTTGCCAGCGAGGCGCGCCGCGCGCGTTGACGTCATGGAAGCGCTGCGTTCGGAGTGACTTCGATACCTTCACCCATCTATCACAGCGGATCAAGAACTTTCTCGTCCCGAATATGTATTAGCTCAACAGCAACGGCGACCGCTGGGAGGAAGACAGCGATCGCCTGCACAATTGGGGTTACCTCCGCTAGCCGGATGTGCTATTTTCTTCCGCACGAAGCCTTTCTAGCCCGATAAGGTGCCTGCCGTGATTGCCGTCCAGTAATTTTCACGGCCGCAGATCGGAACACATGCGCACACGAACCCTGACCGGATTTTTCGCAATCTTGTTGTCATTCTGCGTGCGCCCTGCATTTGCGCAGAACAATGACTCCAGCCAGCAGCTTAAGGTCCGTTGTCTCGCCGGCCTCCCGAATATCAAACACAACGCCGGAGGTTTCTTGTCGATTCAAGACGCCGCGCTTCACTTCGACGCGGGAAAGCACCGCGCCACGGTTTCCGCCTCGTCGATCGAGGATATCTTCACGGGCTCGGAAGTGACGGAGGCCGGCGGAATGCTAGGCGAGGCTGCCAAGGGAGCCGCCGCTGCCGCTCCGTATGATAGCGGCGCCGCCCTCACTCTCCTCTTACGAATAAAGGTCGACGTGTTAACGGTAACCTATCGCGACCCCAACGGCGGCCTGCACGCTGCGATCTTTGCCCTACCCAAGGACCGCGCCCCACAGCTCCGTGCCGACCTCATCGCGCAGGGTGCGCACGCGAGTTCTCCCACTGGCGCCCAGATTAGCCCGACGGCGAAGCTGCGATCCTCAAGCGCCGATCCCCCTATCGTTCACGCTTCCGTTCCGGCCGACCGCTCTAAGCCGACGGTTATTGTCGAACCAGTTGGCGCGGCGGACGTGCGCATCCCGGCGGCATTTCGCATGGCCATCTATGAGGATCTTGTTGAGCGATTCGAGCGCAGCGGCCTCTTCAGCCAGGTCTATCGCAGCGGAGATCGCTCGGCCGAAAGCAATCCAGATGCTCTGACGATCCGCGCCGAAGTGGAAAAATTCAAGGAAGGCAGCCAGACGGCACGCGAACTCACCATTTTTCTTGGTCAAACGAAAGTGACGCTGGATGTCAAACTAGCGAGGCGGGACGGTACGAACATCGTGAATCAGAAAGTCGAGGGCAGAGTGCTGTTCTTCGGTGAAAACCTCGGCGTTACTCACGATGTCGCAAAACGCATCTTGAAGATTCTGCGCAAGAACCCCGAGATACTTCGCGTCTCTCCGGCGGCCTAAGCCGGCTTCAACAAGCTGGTAGGGGCGGTGGGGATCGAACCCACGA